>JAGNYR010000074.1 GCA_017984835.1 Flavobacterium sp.
GCAAAAACAATATTTCAATAGCATCATTGGTTGCAACAGGAATCCATAAAGTGACGCAACTAACCACAAAACTCACATAAAAAATCTTGAACCAACCCATTTTTCTTACCACGGGATACAAAAGAACCAAGAATCCAGCGAATCCTATTTGCAATTGAATGTTGCTTTTTTGTTGCATAAACAAGTATAAAAAACCAACGAAAGCTACCAATGTACTAGCGATAATTTTATTCAAACGAATGATTTCATAGGCATTCTTAAAAAATAAATGTTTGTATTTTAAAAAACTATAACTCAGTATTGTGCCAAAAAATACCATCCAGGCATAATTAGAAGAAGTTGGATTTGAAATTTTCACCAAACATGCGACTGCTATTCCAACATGGATAGAAGAGGAAAGATAAAAGTGGAAAGCATTTTTTAGATTGGACATAAAGCAAAAATACAGAATATGTTAATAAGACGTGTTTTCGGTTGAAAAATTCTCAAAACATTAGCCTTTGTTTATCCAAAAAATAGAAGTTTAATAATTACTTTTGCTTTCAAGAAACAATACCACAACCTACTATTTCATACTTACACAAATGAAAACAGACGCATTTGCATTACGCCACATAGGCACAGGAGAAAAGGACTTTTCACACATGTTCAAAACAATCGGAATTGATTCATTGGACCAATTAATCAACGAGACCATTCCTAGTGATATTCGTTTAAAAAACGAATTAAATTTAGACGCTCCTTTAACAGAATACGAATACCTAAATCACATCCAAGAATTAGGTAACAAAAATAAAATTTACAAATCTTATATTGGGTTAGGCTATCATCCTGCTGTAGTTCCTGCAGTAATTCAAAGAAATATTTTTGAAAACCCAGGTTGGTATACTGCCTATACACCTTATCAAGCAGAAATTGCTCAAGGGCGTTTGGAAGCAATCTTGAATTACCAAACAACCATCATCGAATTAACCGGAATGGAAATTGCGAATGCGTCTTTACTTGATGAAGGTACAGCAGCAGCAGAAGCGATGGCCTTGTTATTTGATGTACGTACTCGTGATCAAAAGAAAAATAACGTTTGTAAATTTTTTGTTTCAGAAGAAATTTTACCTCAAACGTTATCTGTATTACAAACACGTTCTACGCCACTTAAAATCGAATTAGTAGTAGGTAATCACGAAACATTTGATTTCTCATCGGACTACTTTGGAGCCATCCTGCAATATCCAGGAAAATACGGACAAGTAAACGACTATTCAGGCTTTATAGCAAAAGCCAACGAGCATGAAATCAAAGTAGCGGTAGCTGCAGATATCATGTCATTAGCAAAATTAACTCCTCCGGGAGAAATGGGTGCTTCAGTAGTTGTGGGAACTTCACAAAGATTTGGAATCCCAATGGGATATGGTGGTCCGCACGCCGCTTTCTTTGCAACCAAAGACGAATACAAACGTTCGATGCCAGGAAGAATCATTGGCGTTTCTATCGACATGAATGGTAACCGTGCATTGCGTATGGCATTGGGAACACGCGAGCAACACATCAAACGTGAAAAAGCAACTTCTAACATTTGTACGGCTCAAGTATTATTGGCTGTTATGGCCGGAATGTACGCCGTATACCATGGTCCAAAAGGGCTGAGATACATCGCAAATAAAATACATCACTCAGCAATTACAACCGCTGAAGCGTTATCTAAATTAGGTTTTCAACAAACCAATTCCGCTTTCTTTGATACCCTAAAAATAAAAGCGGACGCTTCAAAAGTAAAAGCTGTTGCCGAAAAAAATCAAGTGAACTTCAATTATATTGATGCAGAAACCGTTTCGATTTCATTAAACGAAACCACATCACTTGCAGATATCAATCAAATCATTGCTTTATTTGCAGAAGTTGCAGGTAAATCGGCGATTGTTGTAACTGAATTAGCAACGGGATCTGTCATGCCAGAAAAATTGATCCGTACTACCTCTTTCTTACAACATGATGTATTCAACAACCACCATTCTGAAAGTCAGTTGATGCGTTACATCAAAAAATTAGAGCGCAAAGATTTATCATTGAATCACTCCATGATTTCCTTGGGATCATGTACAATGAAATTGAACGCTGCAGCTGAAATGTTACCATTATCGATGGCAAATTGGAACAGTATTCATCCATTTGCTCCAATCGACCAAGCGGAAGGCTACCAAATCATGCTTAAAAAATTAGAACAACAATTAAATGTGGTTACTGGTTTTGCAGGTACAACTTTACAACCAAATTCGGGTGCTCAAGGTGAATATGCCGGATTAATGACAATCCGTGCTTATCATTTATCAAGAGGAGATCATCACAGAAATGTGTGTTTGATTCCTTCTTCTGCACACGGAACCAACCCAGCTTCGGCTGCAATGGCCGGAATGGAAATTATTGTTACAAAAACAACCCCAGAAGGAAATATTGATGTGGAAGATTTACACGCAAGAGCACTTGAATTCAAAGATCGTTTGTCTTGCTTGATGGTAACTTATCCTTCAACACACGGAGTTTTTGAAAGTTCAATCATCAAAATCACCAACATCATTCATGAAAACGGAGGATTGGTTTATATGGACGGAGCGAACATGAATGCCCAAGTTGGATTAACAAATCCTGCAACAATCGGTGCTGATGTTTGTCACTTAAACCTACACAAAACATTCGCGATTCCTCATGGAGGTGGCGGACCTGGAGTTGGGCCAATCTGTGTGAACGAAAAATTGGTTCCGTTTTTACCTTCCAACCCATTTGTTAAAGTGGGCGGAGATCAAGCGATCACTGCTATTTCATCAGCACCTTATGGTTCTGCACTGGTATGCTTGATATCTTACGGATACATCACGATGCTTGGAGCAGAAGGTGTTACAAACGCTACCAAATATGCTATTTTAAATGCTAATTACATGAAAGCGCGTTTAGAATCGCATTATCCTGTGTTGTATTCTGGAGAAATGGGAAGAGCTGCTCACGAGATGATCTTGGATTGTAGAGCATTTGAAGAAAAAGGAATCAAAGTAACCGATATCGCTAAACGTTTAATGGATTATGGATTCCACGCACCCACAGTTTCGTTTCCGGTAGCTGGTACCTTGATGATTGAACCAACAGAATCGGAAGATGTTGCCGAGCTAGACCGTTTTTGCGATGCGATGATTGCTATTCGAAAAGAAATCGAAGCCTCTTCAAAAGAAGATGCTGACAACATTTTGAAAAACGCACCACATACACTTGCAATGCTTACAACTGATGGTTGGGACTTCCCTTACACAAGAGAACAAGCCGCATACCCATTAGATTATATAGCAGAAAATAAATTCTGGCCAACTGTTCGAAGAATCGATGAAGCCTATGGAGACAGAAATTTAGTTTGTAGTTGTGCACCTATCGAGGCATATATGTAAACTGATATTTTGATCATTCAGAATTAACCTTTAAAAGTTCAAGATTATTTCAATCTTGAACTTTTTTTTTTATAACTTGTTACCAAATAATTGCAACTTATTATCCGCATGAATGACATACAAACACCCGAACAAATCTATACAGTCGTTGATGAATTCTATAAAAAATTGTTAGCAGACGAAAAAATAAGTTATATTTTCACCGATGTAGTCAAAATAAAATTGGAAGAACATTTACCTATTTTGGTTACATTTTGGTCACAAGCCATTTTGGGGACCGGTGGTTATGTCAACAATTTAACCCAAATTCATCTGGATGTGAATGCCAAATCTTACTTATCGAAAGAGTTGTTCGAAATTTGGCTCGATCACTTTGAGGCGGCCATCGATGAAAATTTTGAAGGATTCAATTGTGAGCGAATGAAAAACCAAGCACACAATCTATCAACCATTATGCAAATAAAAATTGCACAACAAAAACAAGAATAAATGCATAATTAACATTTTTATAGCGTATTTAATAAATATATAATAAATAATCGATTTTACTTCCTATTCATTAGGAATATTTCGATATTATTTAATAAATTCGTGATATAATATAATTCTTATGAACATAAAGATAACTGGATCTGGAAGCTATATTCCATCTGAAATCGTAACCAATAAAGATTTTTCAAAACACACCTTTCTCAACGAGGACGGTACGCCTTTTGCCATGCCCAATGAGGTTATTACTGAAAAATTTTATGGCATTACCGGGATCAAAGAAAGAAGGTATGCAACAGATGACTTGTCTACTTCTGATATTGCTTTTTTTGCAGCAAAAAAAGCCATCGAAGATGCTAAAATAGATCCAGAGACTTTAGACTACATTATTTTTGCTCATAATTTCGGAAATGTAAAAAAAGGAGCCATTCAATCGGATATCTTACCCAGTTTGGCTACTCGAGTAAAACATGACTTACGTATAAAAAATCCAAAATGCGTTGCCTATGACATGCTTTTTGGTTGCCCAGGATGGGTAGAAGGAGTGATTCAAGCACAAGCGTTCATCAAAGCTGGTATGGCAAAAAAATGTTTGGTGATTGGCGCCGAAATGCTATCTCGTGTGGTGGATCCATTTGATCGTGATTCGATGATTTATGCCGATGGTGCAGGAGCAACTATCATTGAGGCAACCAACGACGAAGGCGGTATATTGGCACACGAATCGGCAACATTTACCTATGACGAAGCGCATTATTTATTTTTCGGGAATTCGTACAACAAAGAATTGGATCCCGATGTTCGCTACATCAAAATGCACGGAAGAAAAATCTACGAATTTGCACTTAGCAATGTGCCAAAAGCAATGGCAGAATGCCTAGACAACAGCGGTTTTGCTATTGGTGATATCAAAAAAATATTGATCCACCAAGCCAATGAAAAAATGGACGAAGCCATCATTCAAAGGTTTTACAAATTATACCAACAAACGCCTCCTGAAGGCATTATGCCCATGAGCATTCACCGTTTAGGAAATTCCAGCGTGGCAACTGTTCCAACCTTATACGATTCGTTGGTTAAAGGAGAAATTGAAAATCAAACGCTTTCCAAAGGTGACATCATTCTATTTGCGTCGGTTGGAGCTGGAATGAACATCAACGCAATCGTATATAAAATGTAAATCTTATTGTTTCAAGTTTCAAGTTAAATTGCTAATTTTACCACAATTTCAATGTAACTTGAAATGTCAAACAATTTATTTTATAATGTACGAAAAAACATATCCTAGTAAACGATTCAACATCACTTTAGCATTCCTTAAAAAGCACATAGCAACAAACGAAACAATATTTGACCTGGGGGTACCCAATCCATTTTCTAAAATAATGATTGAAAATGGCTACCAAGTCAAAAATACCACTGGAGAAGACCTAGACAACAATCAGGATGCACTCCGAACTGAAAAGTATGATGTTTTTACAGGATTTGAAATCTTTGAACACTTACTTAACCCCTACACTATTTTAGAAAATGTCAAGAGCGATAAAATAGTAATTTCAATTCCTTTACGTCTATGGTTTTCATCTGCCTACAGAAGCAAAACGGATAAATGGGACAGACATTACCATGAATTTGAAGATTGGCAACTTGACTGGCTTTTAGAAAAAACCGGATTCAAAATTATAGACCGCATAAAATTTACTCATCCGGTTAAAAAAATCGGATTTAGACCCCTACTAAGATGGTTCACGCCTAGGTATTATTTAGTATACGCAGAGCGCGTTAAAAACG
>JAGNYR010000033.1 GCA_017984835.1 Flavobacterium sp.
TTTTATGGGTAATTATTGGACTCAATGTCCTTTTCAGCTGGAAAGGTTTTGAAGATCTCACTTTTTTCAGAACCTATGAATTTCATATGGGAAGCATACTTTCTGGCGATCAAAAAAGAATGATCAGCTCCGGATTTCTTCATGCTGACATTGCGCACTTAGCTTTTAACATGCTGGCCTTGTATTCGTTTGGAGAAGTTATTATTCAGACCTTTGGGAATGTGTTTTTTATCACTACTTATTTCTCGAGTTTGCTACTCGGTAATTTATTGACCGTATATTTCCATAGAAACAATTATGGTTACAGAGCGGTAGGAGCATCGGGTGCAGTGACAGGTATTTTGTATAGCGCAATATTAATGTATCCGCACATGCAAATTTCGTTGTTTTTTATTCCAATTGGAATTCCGGCTTATATTTTTGGATTTATTTATTTGCTTTATTCCATCTATGGCATGAAAGCTCAAAATGACAACATTGGTCACACAGCTCATATTGGCGGGGCTTTAGCTGGATTTGCTTTTACCTTGTTTCAAGCTCCCAGTTTGTTTTACACAAATACCTTTATCGTTTTTTTGCTTCTAATACCGATCATTCTATTATTCATCTTGGCACAAAGAGGCAAGTTATAAAAATGAGGCTGTGGCCGCAATGGATTCGCCAAGGGAAACCATCGCAATTGGAGAATTACAAGTACAATGTATCGTTACGATAAGTTTTATTTTAGAATAATTTCTGTAGCAATTACATTGCAATCATCGAGATTTCAATATTCACATTTTTGGGCAAACAAGCCACTTGAACCGTTTCTCTTGCAGGAGCGGTTTCTTCATTAAAATAGCTACCATAGACACTATTGATTTTTCCAAAATCATTCATATCCATGATAAAAATGGTTGTTTTGATCACATTTTCAAAAGTCATACCAGCTGCATCCAACACCGCTTTTAGGTTTTCCATAACCTGCTTGGTTTCTATTTCGATGGTATCCATCACAAGTTCCATGCTTACAGGATTGAGTGCTATTTGACCCGAAGTATATAAAACGCCCTTACTTAAGACGGCTTGATTATAGGGACCAATTGGCGCAGGAGCTTTTTCTGTAAAGATGATTTTTTTCATGGAATGTATTAGTTTATGGTTCGGTTGGGTTGGTTTTGTTTGTCGTATTTGATGTCGCTTAAGATTCCTGATTTAATTCCGATGAAAAAGCCCCAATACGCATTGTTTCCGAAAGGAACCCAATTGAAATCCATACGCCAACTCATCAAATCTCTTTCAAATCTAAATTGCGTAAACGTAACTCCTTTTTGAACAAAATCATAACCAGTAGAGATACCCAATTTCCATTTCGGAGTTAAATCCGTATTGGCAGAAATCATGATGGAATTATTTGTGATTTTATTTTCTCTATTGCCATTGCTGTAGGTTAACGAATAGGCCAAACTCATGTTCCAGGGTAGTTTTGATTTGTAAAACCCTGCAAAGTCGGATTCTTCCTCGTCTTCTTCTTCGTCTTCAAATTGGCTTTCGCGTCGATCTGAAAAATCGGTGGAAGAACCAAATAAATCATCTTCTCGACCTCCATTTCGGGCACTTTGTTTGCTCTTTTTCTTTTCCTTGTTTTCTGAACTCGCCAAAGAATAATTCATCGTCATGTTGGAACTTGTCATACGGAATAAACTTCCCCCATTGTCAATATTGAAGGTGTTGATTCTTCTTCCGTTACTATCCAATGCATACGGATCAAAAGTAGCAGCAAAATTAAGGTTCATTTTTTGCTTGAATAATTGAGTTCCGCCACTGATTCGCATTGGAGTCCAACGTAACGAATCGGCTGAAACATCATAACCTGTCGAAAGGTTTAAATTATTAAGCAACATGATTTTTTTAGGTTCGGTTTTGGTCGAATCGTTGTCACGAACTTTCGCTTCAAATGTATTACTGATACTAAATCCAAGGGTGTTTGAATAGTTATTACCCGGAACACCAAATGAATTCCCTTCAAATCGTGTGTATTCACTCATCATCGTGCCACTTCCATCAGTTGCATAGGTATCATAGTATTTTTTAAAACTAGGTGCGTATGAGTGGGAAATATTTGGTCGCATGACGTGTCGAATCGACTGAATCTTTTTGTCTTCTCCAAAATTAAACGTACCATAAATGGTGGTTCCAATACTACTTGATACATTGTAGGTTCTAAATGCATCAAAGCCATTGATGGAGGTATTTACAACATTGTTTGAAGCTGCATTGTAATCCTTTTTGATTGTTTTTAAGGTCCAAACTTCATTATAGTTAACAGAGGTAGATGCACTAAAATACTTGAATACTTTAAAATTGGTACTTACCGGAATGCTGTGCTGAAAACCTGTTTGGGCATCTTTGAACATTTGTGATTTAAAAAACAAGGAATCCGTTGTAACGATTCTGTTTTCACCTCTTAAATTGTATTGAAAATTAATGTTTTTGAAAAAACCTTTCTTGATTCCGTCTTTGGGTGCAAAAGGAAATATTCGATCGACACTTGCTTGAAGCGTTGGCAATGTCATATTGATTTGCTGCGTTTGTGTATTTTGCGAATGCGTCGCTGTCAATGACAAATTGATCTGCGGAACAGTTTTAAAGGTTTTAGAGTACGAAATAGACGAACTTAAGGTATTGTTTAATCGAGAACCCGTATTGATTTGATTGATCGATTGGGCAAAATATTTGCTGCTTCCTAAATTCACAGAGGCAGAAAATCGGGCATTCGGATTGGCTTTGGCATCTTGACTATGCGACCATTGAATGTTGTAGATTTTACTTTTGGAATAATCGGGATAACCTCGTTCGCTGTTGATTAAATTTTCAAATCGGACGTTGATGTTTCCATTGAACTTATATCGTTTGGCATAACTCGATTCAAAACGCATGGCGTAACTTCCATTGGTGTAATAATCACCTAAAACCGCTAAATCATAGTTCTCACTCAGTGCAAAATAATACCCTCCATTTTGTAATGAATAACCTCGTTGGTTACTTTGTCCGTAACTTGGAATGATCAATCCAGAACGACTTGTTTCAGTGATTGGGAAAAAAGCAAACGGCAAGTAAATAGGAGTAGGAACTCCGGCAATCACCATGTTAGTAGGTCCCACGACCACTTTTTTACCAGGAACCATTTTGGCAGAAGACGTAATGAAATAATATTCGGGATCGTCAATGTTTTTTGCCGTGGTAAAACGGGCGTTTTTCATGAAATAAACCGAATCGTTTTCTTTTTTTGTTACTTCAGCTTTAACACGCATTTCGCCTTGTTCTGTTCTGGAATTCCAAACAATTGCTTTTTTGGTTTTAAAATTAAATCTGATGGAATCTGGTTCAACGACATTATTGCCTTGTTTAAAGTTAGGATATTGAATGTACTTGCCAGTAGTGTCTTTAAGTCTTCCGGCATAAACTTCATTCTTTTTATAATCCATCACTATAATCCCCGCCTTCAGTTCATAGTCTAAATAATATAATTCTGCTTGATCCTTTAGGGTTAATAATTGCTTCTTGTTGTCAAATTTAGCATAGCTGGCTGCATTGTATTTTACTTTGCCCTCCATGATTGCTTTCTTTTTCTTCAAAGAATCAATTTTGATCGTATCTTTTTTTATTTCAATTTTTGAATTGTTTTCTACTCGCAAGCTTCTCCCTTTGGTTGGTTTTGCAGCGGGTTTAGGCAGCGCTAAAGTTTCCTTAATTTCACCATTTTCTTGACTGTAAGTGGAAGTGTTTCCAATTGTTAGGAAAATAACTAATAAAACGATATAAAATAAGTTTGTGCGCAAAGGTTTAAATACTATTTTTGTAAAATAGGAACTCTATTTTTCAGAGTTCAAATTTACATATTAATTTTTGCCAAAAATAGACAAATAATAAATGTATAACATTGGAGTTTTAATTAAAATTAACTTTTTTATTATTTATGATTACATATAAAAATATATTTCTAGCAATTGCTTCGCTTTTTGTATTCCAAATTACCGCTTCATATTCCCAAGCAAAACAGTTCAAAGTGACTTTAGATGCGGGTCATGGGGATCAAGATTTTGGTGCTGTTTACTATCCGCATGTTGAGAAAAAAATAAATTTAGCAATCGTATTAAAAGTCGGTAAAATCTTAGAAGATTACCCAGGGATTGAAGTAATTTACACCCGTAAAACCGATGTTTTTATTGGTTTGATTGAACGTGCGAACATCGCAAATCGTGCCGACTCAAATATTTTCGTGTCTGTTCATTGCAATGCCAATGTCAATTCTGCTGCCAGTGGTTCTGAAACCTACGTGATGGGTATGAACAAAAATGCTTCCAATCTTGAAGCGGCAAAAAGAGAAAACCAGGTAATTACGATGGAGAAAGATTACAAGCAAAAATACGAAGGTTTTGATCCTAAAAAACCAGAATCGATGCTAGGAATGACATTGATGCAAGAAGAATTCATCGAAAACAGCATCATGCTTGCTGGGAAAATTCAAGATCATTTCGTTAAAGACAACGGACGCAAAAGTAGAGGAGGAGGCGTAAAACAAGCTCCGTACATGGTTTTGCATAAAGCCTACATGCCAAGGGTATTGATTGAAACGGGGTTTATTTCCAATCCGGAAGAAGGTAAATATTTAGATTCAGAAGAAGGGCAAAACGAAGTAGCGAAAGCCATTGCTGATGCTATTATTAGTTACAAAAAAGAAAATTTTGATGGTGGTTCAAATGATGATATCATCGAACGACCTTCGTCTAAATCAAACCTACAAATTTCTCAAAGCACCAAAACAGAAACGACTCCTAAAAAAGCTGAAGTAGAAGTTAAAAAACCAGAAACAAAGCCGGTTGCAAAAGAAAAAGAAGAGGTTTCTGGAGTTAATTTTAAAATTCAATTGTCTGCAGGTACCAAAAACATTGAGTTGACACCTGCAAATTTTAACGGATTGAAAAATGTTTCTAGCACATCGGGTAACAATTTATACAAATACACTTATGGATCAACCTCAAGTTATGATGAAGCAAAAGATTTGTTAGCGGAAGCAAAATCAAAAGGATTTTCGACAGCTTATATCATCGCTTTCAAAGACGGAAAGAGTATCAGTGTCAAAGAAGCATTAAAAAAAACTAAATAGATTATTTTGAAATTAACGAAAGAAATTAAAACAGCCATTTTGGCGATATCATCCATTTTATTATTTATTTGGGGATATAGTTTTTTAAAAGGAAGCGACTTACTAAGTTCCTACAAACAAATATACGTTGAGTATGATAACGTAGAAGGTTTGGTGCCTTCTTCGCCCGTTACCTTGAATGGATTAACGATTGGTAAAATTAAATCCATCGAATTGCAACCAACGGGTAAATTATTGGTCGAATTACAAATCAAAAGTGACTTTATCATCACGGAGAAAAGTGTAGCCGAAATTTATGCGCCAAGTCCCATTGGTGGTAAACAAATTGCGATCATTATTAATAAAAGTTCTACCAAACCAATTGAATCGGGAGAACATTTGGTATCCGCAAATAAATTAGGAATCATTGATGGCGTGTTGGGTAAATTAGATCCTTTAAAAATCAAAGTAGATCAATTATTAGACAATGCCAATTTGATGATGCAAAACATCAACCAGATCATGAATGCCGATTCCAAATCAAACATTCAAAGTGGTTTGGCAAATTTAAATGAGACGCTAGCGCAGTTCAAAGTGGCTTCAGTTCAAGTCAACTCAATATTGGCAGATAATAAATCCAAACTGAATGCAACACTTTCAAATGTGGATACCGCAAGTAAAAACTTTGCCAAAATATCTGATTCATTATCAAAAGTAAAAATAAATCACACAATTAAAACCCTTGAATCTACACTTTCAAATGTGAATGATATCATGAAAAATTTGAATGAAGGTAAAGGAAGCATGGGCAAGTTAATGAAGGATGATGCACTTTACACTAATTTTTCTAAAACATCAAAGGAGCTTGAATTATTGCTGCAAGATGTTAGGTTGTATCCAACTCGCTATGTAAATGTATCCTTGTTTGGAAAGAAAAACAAGCCCTATGTAGCTCCCAAACTCACAGACACTATTAAATAATATGATCATGAGATATTTAGACAATATTTTCTTTGCTATTTTATTACTAATCGGAATTGGTTATTTTGTTTCGAATGTCAAAAAGTTGATCCGAAATATTAATCTAGGTAAAGACATCAATCGAAAAGACAATGCCAACCTACGTTGGAAAAACATGATGATGATCGCCTTAGGACAATCCAAAATGGTCAAAAGACCTGTTGCCGGAATTTTGCACATCATTGTCTATGCAGGTTTCGTCATTATCAATATTGAAGTGATTGAAATCATGATCGATGGATTATTTGGCACACATAGAGCACTCAATTTTCTGGGTGGTCTGTATTCCTTTTTTATTGGATCTTTTGAAATATTAGCTGTTTTGGTCATCGTTGCCGTATTTGTTTTTTGGTTGCGACGAAACATCATCAAGTTAAACCGATTCACGAGTTCTGATTTGGACGGAAAACCTAAAAATGATGCCAATTACATCATCTATTTTGAATTGGTTTTGATGACTTTGTTTTTATTGATGAATGCTTCCGATTTATGGCTACAAAAAGCAGGTGTTAGTCATTATGTCGAAGTGGGTTCATTTCCTATCAGCCAATATTTAGCACCTATTTTTAATGGATTTTCAGAAAGTCTTGTGGTCATGCTGGAACGCACCTTTTGGTGGTTACACATTGCCGGAATATTAGTGTTTCTTAACTATTTATACTTTTCGAAACATTTACATATATTGTTAGCTTTCCCAAATACTTATTATGCAGATTTGAATCAAAAAGGGAAATTAGACAACCTTGAAAGTGTGACGAATGAAGTGAAATTGATGATGGATCCCAATGCAGATCCCTATGCTTCACCACCTGAATCAGCAGAGCAACCAAGTAAATTTGGAGCTAGTGATGTTTTTGATTTGAATTGGGTTCAATTATTAAACGCTTATACTTGTACCGAGTGCGGTCGATGTACTTCGTCGTGTCCTGCTAACCAAACAGGTAAAAAGCTTTCACCACGAAAAATAATGATGGATACCCGTGATCGATTAGAACAAGTGGGTAAAAACATGGATAAAAACAAAGGTGTTTTTATTCCCGATAATGTTTCATTATTAAACGATTACATCAGTGCAGAAGAATTGTGGGCGTGTACGTCTTGCAATGCCTGCGTAGAAGAATGTCCTGTAAACATAAGTCCTTTGTCGATCATTGTTGACATGCGCAGGTACTTAGTGATGGAACAAAGCGCGGCACCGTTATCATTGAATAATATGATGACGAATATTGAAAACAATGGTGCTCCATGGCAATACAACCAAATGGATCGCTTGAATTGGAAAAACGAATAATTGAAAAGCACTCTAACCAACTAAATAATTACCTATGTCAGAAAGTTTAGTAGTACCAACTATGGCAGAAATGTTAGCTCAAGGCAAACAACCTGAAATATTATTTTGGGTAGGTTGTTCTGGAAGCTTCGACGATAGAGCGAAAAAAATCACCAAAGCATTTGTCAAAATATTAAATAAAGCCAACATTGAATTTGCAGTATTAGGAACGGAAGAAAGCTGTACCGGTGATCCGGCAAAACGAGCTGGAAACGAGTTTTTGTTTCAAATGCAAGCCATGATGAATATTGAAGTATTGAATGCTTATGAGGCAAAAAAAATTGTAACTGCTTGCCCGCATTGCTTCAATACATTGAAGAATGAATACCCAGAACTGGGAGGGAATTATGAAGTTGTTCATCATACGGAATTCTTAAAGTCCTTATTGGATGGAGGAAGATTAGCAATTGAAGGAGGAAAATTCAAAGGAAAAAAAATAACTTTTCATGATCCTTGTTATTTGGGTAGAGCTAATAATGTGTACGAAGCTCCTCGTGATTTGATTGCAAAATTAGATGCTGAACTTGTCGAAATGAAACGATCGAAAGCAAATGGATTGTGTTGTGGAGCAGGTGGTGCTCAAATGTTTAAAGATGCAGAAAAAGGTAACAAAGAAATAAACATTGAACGAACAGAAGACGCGCTTGAATCGGCTGCAGAAATCATAGCAGCAGGTTGTCCGTTCTGTAATACCATGTTGACAGATGGAATAAAGAATAAAGAAAAAGAACAAGAGGTTGTGGTGCTTGATATAGCCGAATTAATTGCTTCTGCACAAGATTTATAAACCAATTACACAATGAATGAACTTTAGCAAAGCATTGTTTAAATTCATTATTTTCATTTAATATTAAATAATACAGAATATGTTTGTTCCTTTTGAAAGTTTACCCTTAGAATCTAAAATCTGGATTTATCAATCGAGCAGAAAGTTCACAGATGACGAAATAAAAGACATAGAAAGTGATTTGACTTCATTTTTGAATGATTGGTCGTCACATGGAACTTCTTTAGCATCTTCATTTTGCATCAAATACAATCGTTTTATTATCATCGCTGTAGACCAAGAGGTGCAGCAAGCAACCGGTTGTTCTATTGATAAATCAGTGGTTTTCATCCAAAATTTGGAACAAAAATACAGCGTTGATTTATTAGATAAGATGAACGTTGCGTTCAAACAAGGCGAATTTATTACCTATAAAACGTTGCTTGACTTTAAAAAATTAGCAAAAGAAAAATCAGTTTCCGAAAATACCATTGTATTCAATAATTTGATAAATACAATTGAAGAACTGAATGAAAATTGGGAAATTCCCGCTGCAGATAGTTGGCACAGTCGTTTTTTCTAAAATACAGTTAATGAATAGAATTAAATACATCGTATTACTTTTTGTTGTGGGATTGGTTACCAATTGTGCCATCAAAAAAAACGGTACTTCTCATATCGGGAAGCCTACAGATAGCGCTTTTTCATTGACCGAAGAAGTATATATCCAGCACCCTAAATCAGAACGAAAAAATTATTTTCCAGAAACTACTGCCGAATCGAAGTGGGTAGATAGTGTTTATAATCAATTATCTTTTGAAGAAAAAGTGGGCCAATTGTTTATGGTTGCTGCTTATTCAAATAAAGACGAAGCTCATTGTTTAGAGATTGATAAGTTAATTCAAGAAAGTAAAATTGGGGGTCTGATCTTTTTTCAAGGTGGACCCAACCGTCAAGCAAAACTTACCAATCGATACCAAGCTAAATCAAAAGTGCCTTTATTTATAGGTATTGACGCCGAATGGGGTTTGAGCATGCGTTTGGATTCTACGTATAGATACCCATGGAACATGACCTTAGGAGCTGTTCGTGATTTACGTTTGATAAAAAAAGTGGGCGAAAACATGGCTGAAGAATCCAAGCGATTGGGTATCCAATTTAATTTTGCCCCGGTTCTAGATATCAATACGAATCCGAAAAATCCAATCATAGGAAACCGATCTTTTGGAGAAGATAAAGTCAATGTTGCGGACCATGCTGTTGCGTTGATGGAAGGAGTACAATCAAAAGGCGTATTTTCAACGGGTAAACATTTCCCGGGTCATGGTGATACTTCTGCAGATTCGCATTACGCATTACCTTTGGTCAATTTTTCGCAATCTAGAATTGACAACACCGAATTGTATCCATATAAAAGAATGTTTGATGAAGGGCTTGTTTCTGTGATGGTGGGACATTTAAATATTCCAAGTTTAGAACCCAAAGAAAATACTCCTACCACAGCATCTTATAATGTTGTAACCAATATTTTACAGGAACAATTGGGATTTGATGGTCTTATTTTTACAGATGCTTTGAATATGAAAGCAGCTAGTAAATTCCTAGCCCCAGGTGATTTGGATTTAGAAACATTTTTGGCAGGAAATGACATTCTGCTTTTTCCAGAAAATGTTCCCTTAGCCATTCAAAAAATTACCACAGCATTCAATGAAAACCGAATCACAAACGACCGTTTGGAACGTTCCGTGAAAAAGATTCTTAAATATAAATTTAGATCGGGATTGCATCAATTCAAACCTATTGATTTGGATAATTTAAATAAAGAATTGGTTACCACTTCAAAAGATGCGCTTCAATATCAATTGTATGAACACGCCATCACGGTGGTTAAAAACAAGGATAATATTTTACCCATTAAAAATTTAAATCAGAAAATCGCCTATGTTAAATTAGGAGATGATACGAATACGACATTTGTAAACACAATAAAAAAATACACCGAAGTAACCGAAATTCAATCGGATAACATCGATAGTTTAAATGTTTTACTTAAGCCTTTTAATACAGTTATTGTAGGATTCCATAAATCGGATCGAGCCTGGAAAAAGCATGATTTTACTGAAACGGAGTTGGTTTGGTTACAAGAAATTGCTAAAAACAATACGGTCATTTTGGACGCTTTTACAAAACCATATTCTTTATCCAGCATCCCCAATTTTAAAGACATTGAAGCTGTAGTCATGTCGTATCAAAATGCAGATATCGCGCAAGAAGTTTCGGCTGAATTACTTTTTGGAGCCATCGAATCACAAGGGAAACTTCCGGTTTCTATTAATTCTGAATTCCCAGTAAATCACGGTATTGAATTTGAAAAATTAAATCGTTTGGGATTTACGGCTCCTGAAAATGTTGGCATGAGTCATGAAGTCCTAACACAAATTGATAAAATTGCTGACAAAGCGATTTCTCAAAAAATGACTCCCGGTCTGCAAGTTTTGGTAGCCCGAAGAGGTAAAGTAATTTATCAAAAATCGTTTGGTTATAAAACGTACGACAACCTAGAAAAAATTAACAATTCGAACCTGTATGATGTTGCATCGGTTACAAAAATAGCAGCGACTTTACCCAATGCGATGCAATTATTTGATCTGAAAAAATTCACGCTTGATAGTACGTTAGGTGAGTTATTGCCTAGTTTTAGTGCTTCAAATAAGAAAGACATTACGATCAAAGAATTGTTGTCTCACAATGCACAATTGCAAGCATGGATTCCTTTTTATAAAGAAACGTTAGACAGCATCAAACAACCTTCCAACAAATATTATCGTCCTACATACTCGGATTCATTTTCAAGACAGGTTTCGGAAAATTTGTACATCCAAAATCAGTACCATGATTCCATCATGAACAAAATCATCGATAGTAAATTGTTGGATAAAAAAGAATACAAATACAGTGATTTAACTTTCTTTATTTTGAAAGAAATTATTGAAAAATCAACTGGAAAATCAGTAGCTGAATTATCTAAAAATAATTTTTATGCAACACTCGGAATGAATAACACAGGTTATAATCCGTTGCTAAAATTTGATTGTGACCAAATTGTGCCGACCGAGATTGATGATTATTTTAGATATACTTGGGTACAAGGGTATGTGCACGATATGGCAGCAGCTATGGAAGGTGGAATCGCTGGGCATGCTGGTATTTTTTCAAATGCAATGGATATGGCAAAAATGATGCAAATGTACCTACAAAAGGGTAATTATGGCGGAATCCAATATATTACGAGTACAACTTTAGATACATTCAATACGTGCCATTTTTGTGAAAACGGAAACCGACGCGGACTTGGATTTGACAAGCCGCAACTAGGTAAAGAAGGACCAACTTGCGGATGCGTTTCAAAAGCAAGTTTTGGACATACGGGTTTTACAGGAACGATGGTTTGGGCTGACCCAGAAACAGAAATTGTATACATTTTTCTATCCAACAGAACGTTTCCAAATTCCAACGCTACCAATAAATTGTCGAAAGAAAACATTCGTGAAGATATTCAAAAAATAATACAAAGCGCAATACTCGATTAATAATTGTTGTGGCGGACGCATACAACTAAGATTCATTCCCATATTTCAAAAAGAATAGTACCATGAAAATAGCCATTGTTTGTTACCCAACGTTTGGAGGAAGTGGAGTTGTTGCAACCGAACTTGGACTGGAATTGGCACATAAAGGTCATGAAATTCATTTCATTACCTACAAGCAACCTGTACGACTTGCTTTATTAAACCCCAATGTACATTATCATGAAGTAAATGTCCCAGAATACCCTCTCTTTCATTACCAACCCTATGAATTAGCTTTATCGAGCAAATTGGTAGACATGGTAAAACTATATGGAATTGAGTTATTGCATGTTCATTATGCCATTCCGCATGCTTATGCAGGTTATATGGCAAAACAAATGCTCAAAGATCAAGGAATTTCAATTCCGATGGTAACTACCTTGCACGGAACGGATATTACTTTGGTCGGAAATCATCCCAATTATAAATCGGCGGTTAGTTTTAGCATCAATAAATCGGATGTAGTAACATCGGTTTCTGAAAGTTTGAAAAAAGCGACGCACGAATTATTTGACATCAAAAAAGATATTGTGGTGATTCCGAATTTCATCGAATTAAACAAAGTTAATACCGCTAGGGCGGTTACTTGTGAACGTTCAGTTATGGCGCACCCAGATGAACGTATTGTAACCCATATCAGTAATTTCAGGAAAGTTAAAAGAATTGATGATGTCGTGGCTATTTTTAACAAAATACAGCATACAATTCCAGCGAAACTAATGATGGTTGGCGATGGACCTGAGCGTGAAAAGGCTGAAAAGTTATGTGAAAAACTAGGCATTTCAGACAAGGTGATCTTTTTTGGAAACAGCAATGAAATTGATAAAATATTATCTTATTCCGATTTGTTTCTTTTGCCATCTGAGACAGAAAGTTTTGGATTAGCTGCGCTGGAAGCTATGGCTTGCGGTGTTCCGGTTATTTCGAGTAATTCGGGTGGTTTACCAGAAGTAAATGAAGAAGGATTTTCGGGTTATCTTTCCAATGTGGGAGACACCGATGCAATGGCTGCAAATGCGATTAAAATATTGCAAAATAATGACACATTACATACGTTTAAAGAAAATGCCTTGAAAAGTGCTCAAAAATTTGACATCCAAAATATTTTGCCACTGTATGAAGAGGTTTACCAAAAAGCGATTCAATTATTATCATGATAAAAAGAAGTATACTGTTTCTTGTTTTATTGCTCGTTGCTTGTAACTCTGTAAAAAAACCAATGGAGTCTCAAGTAAAGTACGATCTGTTAGTTGGTGATGATTATGGTGGAGGTTCGTTTCGATTTTATGAGTTGATTACGGAAGAAAATGAATTCAAAATGTTACTTTCGGATGCGATCATTAAGAAATACATTCGCAAAGACGACATCAAAAAAAATAATTTTATTTTGGTAAATTTGGGTGAAAAAGAAAGGGAAGGATACACCATCAAAATAAAGAAGGTCATCGAGTCCAAAGATAGAATCACCCTGACTATCTCTGAATTACAACCTAGCACAACTATGTTGGAAACGCCAACAAAACCTTATTTTATTATCAAGGTGAAGTCGAAAAAACCAATTGAAATATTAGAATAAAAAAAAAGGAAAAGTTTGAACTTTTCCTTTTTTATATTAAAATTTATAACGAACGCTTAAAGCGATGTCGGGACCAAAATTTGAATTTCGATACCCTTTCGAAAAAACATACAACTCAGGTCGGGCATCAAGTGATAATTGCAACGGAATATCGAAATTGTATTCAATTCCAACATCTCCAGCGGCAAACAAAAAAGTACCGGAATCTTTTGTATTCAAAACAGTTGAATTCCAACTCCCAAAACCACCACCAGCACCTGCATACCAATTAAATTTGTTGTCAATTTCCCATACCCATTGGTACAGACCAACTATCTTAAAGGCATTGATGTCGGAACTGTTTCTAAAACCCAGATCAAATTCCAATCTATTTTCATCACTGATCCCTCTTTGATAGGTGATTTCTCCACCAAAACCACCATTATCTCCTAAACGCAATCCAATTGCATTTTTTGAAATATCTTGAGCGTTCATTTGGAAAAATCCACAAAAAACGAATAAACTTAAGGCTGTCTTTTTCATACTTTTTTATTTTAAAAACGAAGCTTTTAATTTTTTAGTATTTAGTTGGCCAAATACGTATCCAAATATTCTTTTACATTTTGATTTCCAGATTGTGGAATTGGAAGTGTAATGTTTGGCAACGAATTCAACTGATAAGAAATGGTCGTATCAGCATACACCATTCCGATATTCTTTGCATAATATTGTGTAGAAGTTACAACATCTTGCTGGCTCAAGACCACCACTGTTATAGGGAAAGTAGTTCCAGGAATGGTCGTTGTAGACGATACTTTCAATGAAACGACTACTTTGGTTTTTTGCAAATCGGTATAGGTATCTCCATTGGATGTGAAAGTAGCAAGGCTTCCATCTGAAGTAGATTTAACCGTATATTCAAAAGTCAAAGGATATGTTCCAACTGTTTGATTAAAAGAACCAGAGACTGTACTTAACACTTCGTTTTGAGCTGCATTTTTTTTCAATATCACAAAATCTTGTAAAGCAAAACTTAAGGGTGAACTAAATCCTAAATCAAAAGACAAACTACCTGTCAATTGCACTAGACTACCATTAATGCGAACGCCGTTGTTACGTAATGAGTTCGAAAAGAAACCCGACGCAATTTGTTTGGTTTTCATTTTTTTATAGGTCAGCGGACTGATAAGTGTATCTCCCTTTACATATAATGAATCCCTACCGTCAACTTGAGCATCGACATCGTAAGTCCAATAATTACCATTGGTAAGTGGAAAAAGGCTAGTAGCCATATTTTCATCTCCGGAAGCATCGCTCGAACTGCAAGAAGAAATCATCAATCCTATTAATAATAAAAATACAAAATTTGTTTTCATAGTATGGCTTTTAATTAAACACTTACAAATGAACGAAAAAAATGAGTACCATTCAAAGATCGAATTGAAAAATTCATGCCAACCCTTTTTAATGTTAATCTGAAAAAAACTATATTTGTTCAAAACTAATCATATGGCTGGTAATAGTTACGGTACTCTTTTTAGAATCACAACTTATGGGGAGTCTCATGGAGAGGCTCTTGGTGGGATTATTGATGGATGTCCTCCTGGAATAATACTTGATTTTGAGGCGATACAAGCAGAAATGCAACGTAGAAAACCCGGACAATCTTCTATTGTAACTCAGCGCAAAGAGGAGGATGTTGTTCTTTTTCATTCGGGTATTTTTGAAGGAAAAACGACTGGAACCCCAATTGGTTTTTCTATTCCAAATACGAATCAAAAGTCAGATGATTATTCGCATATAAAAAACACGTACCGTCCAAGTCATGCCGATTATGTGTATGAAAAAAAATATGGTATTCGTGATTACCGGGGAGGTGGCCGAAGTTCTGCGAGAGAAACAGCCAGTAGAGTAGTAGCTGGAGCTGTTGCAAAACAAGTGATAAAAGACATTAAAATTACCGCTTTCGTTTCGTCTGTCGGATCTATATTTGTTCAAAAGCCCTATCAAGATCTCGATTTTTCGTTGATCGAATCCAATGCTGTGCGTTGTCCTGATTTGGCTACCGCCGAAAAAATGGAAGAACACATCAAGGAAATAAAAAAACAAGGAGATACTATAGGAGGAACCATCACTTGTGTGATTCAAAATGTGCCAATTGGTTTGGGAGAACCAGTTTTTGATAAATTACACGCCGAGTTAGGAAAAGCCATGTTATCGATCAACGCCGTGAAAGGCTTTGAATACGGAAGTGGTTTTTGCGGAGCACAAATGAAAGGAAGTGAGCACAACGACTCGTACTTAGAAAACGGAACGACTGTGTCCAATTTATCGGGAGGCATTCAAGGAGGAATTTCGAATGGCATGGATATTTACTTCCGAGTGGCCTTCAAGCCCGTAGCAACCTTAATTCAAAATCAGGAAGTATTAACTGATCAAAACACAATCATTGAACAACACGGAAAAGGCCGTCACGACCCATGTGTGGTGCCAAGAGCGGTTCCTATTGTAGAAGCTATGGCAGCCATTGTACTAGCCGATTTTTATTTATTAAACAAAATATATTAATTACATTTTGAAACAAATTTCAGCATACTGTTTCAAAATGATTTATTACTAACAGGGTTAAAAAAAACAAAACATGCATACTACCGAAATCAATCAAGAAAAAAAATCATTACTAAGCAACCTGACGGTTCAAATTTTTATAGCCGTTTTTTTAGGAGCTATATTGGGAATTTTTATTTTCAAAAATTATGATGAAGCTTTTAGACAATCCTTTAGTGAAAAAATAAAATTATTGGCCACCATTTTTATCCGATTGGTGCAAATGATTATTTCACCGCTTGTATTCACAACCTTAGTTGTTGGGATTGCAAAGTTGGGAGATATAAAATCTGTTGGTCGAATTGGCGGAAAAGCATTGGGTTGGTTTTTCACTGCATCTTTCATTTCTTTATTGATTGGAATGCTATGGGTGAATGTATTAAAGCCCGGAGAGCATATTACTTTACCTAAGATTGATCCAACCAAAGCCACTGAAATAGTTCAAAAGACGGAAGGTTTTTCTGCTCAAAATTTTGTAGAGCACATCATACCTAAAAGCATTGTGGAAGCCATGGCAACCAACGAAATATTGCAAATAGTTATCTTTTCAATCTTCTTCGGATTGGCTGCCGCTGCCATTGGTGAGGATGCAAAACCCGTAGTAAGAGCACTTGATAAAACCTCGCATATCATCTTAAAAATGGTAAATTACGTCATGAAATTTGCTCCTTTTGGAGTTTTTGGGGCCATCGCAAGTGTCTTAGCTATAATTGATTGGGCAGATTTATTTAAAACATACATTTATTTCTTTGGATCCTTTTTAGTAGGGATTGCTTCTTTGTGGTTTTTCTTGTTATTAGTAGGTTATATTTTCCTAAAATCGAGAATGACAGTATTGTTGAAACGAATTGTGAGTCCGCTTGCTATTGCTTTCGGAACAACAAGTAGTGAAGCCGTTTTCCCAAAATTAACCGAAGAATTAGAACGATTTGGTGTGAAAGATAAAATCGTCTCTTTTATGTTGCCTCTTGGTTATTCTTTTAATCTGGATGGAAGCATGATGTACATGACTTTTGCAAGTATTTTTATTGCACAAGCGTATGATGTGCCGTTGGATTTAGGTACGCAATTAACCATGCTGTTAGTTTTAATGCTCACAAGCAAAGGGATTGCAGGAGTACCTCGTGCTAGTTTGGTTGTAGTGGCAGCCACTTGCGGTATGTTTGATATACCGGCCGTGGGTATTGCTTTGATCCTTCCAATTGACCATTTCTGTGATATGTTCAGAAGTGCTACGAACGTATTAGGAAATGCGTTGGCAACGAGTGTGGTAGGTAAATGGGAGAAAGAAGACTAGAGATACTGAATATTAACAACTTAGCTTTAAATAAAATAACTTAAAATTTGATATTTTCTATCAAAAAATTTATACATTTGAAAAAATTTAATCAATACTATATGAAAAAACTATTACTTTCTTTATTGGTTGCATGTTCTTTTACTGCAATACAAGCACAAACAACTTGTGCTACAGCTTTAACCTTATCAACAAGTGGAGCTACAACAACGTCGCCAACTTATACAACTAGTACATTTTCAGGTGGTTGTTTAGGATCTAGAACGGGAATCAAAGCGATCTGGTACAAATTTACTCCTACTTCAAATGGTGAAGTAACGCTTTCATCAAATTTAACGGCTAATAACGGAACAACCTACACAAACGACACGAGAGTTTCTGTATTTGAAGGTTCATGTACTGCACTTTCTTGTATTGGTGCCAACGATGATGTGAGTGGTACAAATTATTTATCTTCTATTACTGTTTCAGTTGCTGCAGGTACAACATATTATGTGCAATGGGATAACTATTGGGGATTAGATAATGCTTCTACAACAACTCAAAACTTAGGGTTTAAATTTACTTACACCTTCAACGCCGTTTCATGTGTAACACCAGGTGGTTATGATTTTTACTTACCCGATACTTACACAACTACATCAGCAAGATTGATTTGGGATCCATCTATCGGAACTCCTGCAAATTATGACGTAGATTGGAGTACTACTGCAACTGCTGCTGCAGGAACAGGAACACAAGTAACTTTTCCAGCAGGAACTTTAGCTTATGTTCCCGCTATTGTAACAGGTTTACCAGCATCGTCTAACTTCAGATATTTTGTAAGATCTAAATGTGGTGCTTCATCTCAAAGTTCTTGGCAAGGTCCATTTACTGGATATTTAGCTAAAACTTTAAGTTCTACTCAAGGCTACACAACAACTTTTGATGATGCTACACTTAACTATACTGATGGATTTGTTGGATCTAATGGTTTTGCAAGATTAACTACTGATGCTACTACTACACCTGCAAGTTATGCAGATGGTGGAAATGGATCAGCTATGTACACTGCAAATAGTACAACTGCTGCTGCAAATACATGGGGTTACTCTAGAGCATTCAGCTTACAAGCTGGGCAAGTAGTGAACCTAACATTTAAAACGAGATTGTACACTACTTCAACAACATTGCCTGCAAGTGCAATGTCAATCAGAGTAACTGCAGGTACTGCTCAATCAAGTACTACGCAAACCACAGTTCTTACAACTGTTTCTGAAACAAGTGCTGCAGCATACACTTCTAGAAGTGCAACTTTCACAGCGCCATCAGCGGGTGTATATTATTTCGGATTTAATAACAACAGTGCAATTGGTGCGGCCCAAACGTTCCTTTTCTTAGACACTTTAGGATTTACTTCTACATTGGCTACGGATCAATTCGATGCTTTAGAAATCTCTGTTTATCCTAATCCAGCAAATGATTTAGTAACTATTTCAAATACAACAAATGCAATCATTTCAAATGTAGAAATGACGGATCTAAACGGAAGAATTGTTAAAAACACTTCATTAAACGCAACAGAAGGTCAAATCAATATCAGTGATTTATCTACAGGTGTTTACTTGATGAAAGTATCTTCTGATCAAGGTAGTACTACCAAAAAGATCATCAAAAACTAATCAATTTAGTTCTAATATAATGAAGGCTTCTTAAGAAATTAAGAAGCCTTTTTTTATAG
>JAGNYR010000034.1:0-14548 GCA_017984835.1 Flavobacterium sp.
CAGCCAACTCTTTTGGGAAGTATTCCAAACATGAAAGAAAAAGAAGCGCTTGAGGCACTTGATTCTTCTGTTAAAGCATATGATAATGGGAAAGGGCTTTGGCCAACCATGAAAGTCATAGACCGTATCAAGTGTATGGAAGCATTTGTAAAAGAAATGAAAACCACCCGAAGTGAAGTAGTGAAGTACTTGATGTGGGAAATCGGAAAATCACAATCCGATTCTGAAAAAGAATTTGACAGAACCGTAGAATACATCTACGACACCATCGAAGATTATAAAAAATTAGATCGTGACAGTGCCCGATTTACAAAAAGTCAGGGCGTAAATGCCATGGTTCGCCGTGGACCACTTGGAGTGGTACTGTGCTTAGGACCATACAACTACCCGTTGAATGAAACGTTCTCATTATTGATTCCGGCAATCATTATGGGAAATACGGTTTTATTTAAACCTGCAAAACTAGGTGTATTGCTTATTTCTCCGTTGTTGGAAGCCTTCAAAAACAGCTTTCCTAAAGGAGTCATCAATATCCTTTATGGAAGAGGTCGCGAAGTAGCATCACCCATAATGAAAACAGGAAAAGTGGCCATCCTTGCACTTATTGGAAACAGTAAATCGGCAATTGCCCTTCAAGACCAACATCCAAATAAAAATAGATTGCGACTCATTTTAGGGTTAGAAGCTAAAAATCCGGCCATCGTACTCAAAGATGCCAATTTAGATTTAACGATTCAGGAATGTGTGTTGGGTAGCTTATCGTTCAATGGACAACGTTGTACGGCGCTTAAAATCATCTACGTCCACGAATCAATTGCGGATGAATTCAATAAAAGGTTTGCACAAAAAGTGGATGAATTAATTTATGGCAATCCTTGGGAACCCAATGTGTTTTTAACACCTTTACCCGAAGCTGAAAAACCCGCTTACATCCAAGAATTAATCGATGATGCTCTGGCAAATGGCGCTCAAATACTCAATGAAAAAGGAGGAAAAACTTCTGATAATTATATTTATCCGGCTGTTTTATATCCGATAAATAAAAACATGAGGGTGTATCATGAAGAACAATTTGGACCTGTAGTTCCAATCATTCCATTTAGTGACATCAACGAACCACTGAATGACATGGCTGAATCAAATTACGGCCAACAAGTATCTCTTTTTGGAAAAGACATCATTGCAATTGCACCGCTCATCGATGCATTGGTCAACCTCGTTTGCAGAGTAAACCTCAATAGTTCTTGTCAAAGAGGACCCGATGTGTATCCGTTTACAGGAAGAAAAGATTCGGCAGTGGGAACATTATCCATTCATGATGCACTTCGTTCCTTCTCGATTAGAACATTCGTTGCTTCCAAAGACAATGCCTACAATAATGAAATTCTACAGGAATTGTTGAATGATAAAAAATCAAACTTTATAAACACCGATTACATCTTATAACATGACGATTAACATAGAAACACCTGCCTTATTGTTTTCGGCTACTTCCTTGATCTTATTGGCTTACACCAATCGATTTTTGACGATTGCTCAAATCATTCGTAGCCTGAAAAAGCATTACGATGAAGACCACAGCCGAAGCATACTACTTCAAATCAAAAACTTAAACATGCGCCTCACACTGATAAAATACATGCAGTTATTTGGGGTTTTAAGTCTTTTTCTATCTGTTTTTGCCATGCTGATATTGTACATACAACAACCCATCGTAGGCGTTTACCTTTTTGGCTTGAGCTTATTGTGCTTGTTGTTGTCGCTAGGAATCTCCTTTTGGGAAATAAGCATTTCTGTCAAAGCACTTCAATTACACCTCAGTGACTTATCCGAAAAGAAAAAAAAGAAAATAGAAGAATAATACCCGAAAGCAAATTCGTTTCTGAATTTGCTTTTTTTATCACTTCCTATTCAACTATCTTTGAACGCTGATAATTTGCAACAAAATGACAAAAGAGAAAAGTCTTAAAGGTGTTTTACTGGTTGCCTTGGGAGCAAGTTGCTATGGCATGCTAGCTACTTTTGTGAAATTAGCCTACCAAGAGCATTACACAACCGCGGAGGTGACAACATCTCAATTTGTATTGGGAATAATGGGTGTCTTGATGATTATTCTTTTTCAAGAAAGAGACCGGTCAAAATCTGTACTAAAACCCACTTCAAAACATATTTTTCAACTGATGTTGGCAGGTACATCTCTAGGAATGACGAGTGTTTTCTATTACTTGTGTGTCAAATACATTGACGTTTCCATTGCCATTGTACTTCTCATGCAAACCGTTTGGATGGGTGTATTATTGGAATGGATACTCGATAAACACAAACCTTCCCTACAAAAAATAGGTGCCGTATTGATCGTATTAGTAGGCACCCTTATGGCCACCAATGTCATACAAAATGAAAATTCATTAGACCTCCGTGGGGTATTTTG
Source organism: Flavobacterium sp. (assembly GCA_017984835.1). GTDB lineage: Bacteria > Bacteroidota > Bacteroidia > Flavobacteriales > Flavobacteriaceae > Flavobacterium. The sequence continues at coordinate 2,432 of JAGNYR010000034.1, forward strand.
GGGATTACTTTCTGCGCTATCATTTACAACGACGATGTTCACTGCAAATAGAATTGCTACAGGGATACCCTCGTCAAAACGAAGTTTATACATGTTATTGGGAGGAGCTGTCATTGTTTTTATCTTTGGACTCTTTACACAACATACTCCATTTAATTTTAGCATTTTTTGGAAATGGGGCATTGCCTTATCCCTATTCGGTACGATCATACCGCCGCTGCTTATGAATGCAGGATTTCCAATTACCGGAATCGGACTTGGGAGTATAGTTTCTGCATTAGAACTACCTGTATCGGTACTTATGGCTTATTTTTTATTGGACGAAAAAGTGGTTTTTATTCAGTGGATTGGAATACTCTGCATTTTGTTTGCAATCATCATGATGAACCAAAAAATTTCCTTTCTATCTCAAAAAAGAAATGAATAACATGTCACTTTTTCCATCAGAAAAAATCGTTCTAGATTTACCTCAAGCCGAGATCGAATGGTACCCCAACTTTTTGAATTCGGAACAATCCAAACTGCTTTTTGATCGATTGCTGCATGAAATTCCTTGGCAGCAGGACGAAATAAAGGTGTATGGAAAAAACCACCTTCAACCCAGATTAACCGCCTTGTTTGGCAATGAAGGGAAACCTTATAGCTATTCAAACATCGTGATGCAACCACATCCATGGAATAGCCTTTTAACTTACATAAAAGAAGAAATTGAGACGGTATGTTCGACATCGTTTACAACGGTTTTGCTGAATTTATATCGAGATGGACAAGATAGTAATGGTTGGCATGCCGACAATGAAAAAGAACTGGGAAGAAACCCAGTGATTGCTTCCTTAAGTTTGGGTGCATCCCGAGTATTTCATTTAAAACACAACAACCAACCTGAATTGCGTCAACGAATTGTATTAGAAAACGGGAGCTTATTACTTATGAAAGGTGAAACGCAGCATTTTTGGAAACATCAGATTCCGAAAACAGCGCAAGAAATCGGACCACGAATTAACCTCACATTTCGGATGATCAAATAGAAAACTGTGGTGAAAAAAAATAGCTTTAATTTTAAAAAGTAATTATTTTTTTTATTAATATTGAAATATAAATATAAAACCTATTAATAACCACCAAAAAACATGCTTTTCGACTAATGAAAAAAGGTAAAAGAGTAGAACTAAATCAGGAAGATTTAGAACGATTAATCACCATGGCACAAGAGGAAAAGAAGCCTTTTGAAGCAATTAAAGCTGAATTTCACATTCCAGAACCGGAGGTAACTGAAATCATGAGAAAACGATTATCGAAAGATAATTTTGAATTATGGAAGAAAAAAGTAGCTGGAAGTAAGCCAAAACCAAAACCAGCTGTAATCGATGATTTTGATGATGATTTGGATGGAAAATATTACCTAAAAAATAAATTTGACTAAATAGCAAAAGCTCTTGAATAATCAGGAGCTTTTTTTCTACCTTGTATGCATTCAAAAAACAGATTGCATGATTACTCAAAACTACCTCCTATGAAAAAAATAACCTGGATACTATTGCTGTGTTCCCTTTGCCTTACTGCCCAAATCAACAAAATTAACACACGCGATATCTTGATTGACCAAGAGTTAAAAGGTACCTTGTACACCCCAGAATTGGAGCAAAAAAAACCAACTCTTGCTCTACTCATCCCGGGATCGGGGCCCACAAATAGAAGCGGAAATCAACCAGGGGTTCATAACAACTCCCTAAAATACCTTGCCGAAGGATTAGCTGCAAAAGGGATTCATGTTTTCGGTTTTGACAAACGCGTCATTGCTCAATTAATAGCTGGAAAAGTCGACGAATCCAAAATGGATTTTGAAGACAACAGCAAAGATGTCAATCTAATTGTAGCTTATTTCAAAAATTTGAAAACCTATTCAAAAATTGTACTAATTGGCCATAGCGAGGGTTCTTTGGTGGGAATGATGTCGGCTACAAAAAATGTGGATGGGTTTGTTTCTATTGCGGGACCTGGAAGACCTATTGATGAAATATTATACGAACAAATTGCCAAGCAATCTCCCAAAAATGCCACAGAAACACGTACTAACTTAGACCTCTTAAAATCAGGAAAAACGTTTGACTGCACCTCTGAAAGTTCAATAATTAAAAGCATTTTCCGAAATAGTGTTCAAAATTATTTGATTTCTTGGATCAAAATAAATCCACAAATTGAAATTCAGAAACTAAAAATTCCCATTTTACTCATCAATGGAACCAAAGATTTACAAGTACCCGAATCGGAAGCAAGTTTACTTCAATCATTCAAACCAAATGCAAAATTGGTAATCATTGAGAACATGAATCATGTTTTTAAAATCATTGAAGGTGATGAATCGGAAAACAGGGCATCCTATAACGAGCCAAAAATTGGTATTGCACCCCAATTAATCACTTCCATTTTTGATTTTATCATCCAACTGTAACAAATTGAAAAAACCAAAGTCTAATGTTTCCAAACATAGCATCAACAATATGAAAAAAACCTTATTTACATTCGTAACTATCTCACTTTTAATAGGTTGTAAATCCAATCCAATTGCAAGTGAAACAAAAAAAACAGAACAAGTTTCTGTAACCATTGACTTAAATACAATCAAAGATGATAAAGTACTGGTAACGGTTCAAGCACCCGTAATTTCATCAAGTGAAATCACCTATCATCTACCAAAAATCATTCCGGGAACGTATTCCGAAGACAACTACGGAACACAAGTTGAAGGACTTAAAGCCTTTAATTCGAAAGGGAAAGAATTAACCGTTTCCAAAACAGATGATAACAGTTGGAACATCCAAAACGCTACTACATTAGATAAAATAACGTATTATGTAAACGATACGTTTGATAGTGAAAAAGGAAGCGGATTTGGTAAAGAGGATATTTTTTCACCCGCTGGAACCAATATTGATGAAGGAAAGAATTTCATGCTAAACAATCACGGTTTTGTGGGATATTTTGCAAATAAAACAGACCTGCCTTATGCAGTGACCGTTTTGCATCCAGAAACGCTTTTTGGTGCTACTTCCTTAACCGATAACGATTCTAGCGCTACAACTGATGTATTCAACGCTTCAAGATACAACGAATTGATCGACAATCCGATTATGTATTCTAAACCAGATTACACTTCATTTACCGTAGATGGTATGGAAATACTGTTCAGTGTGTATTCTCCGTCTGGGAAACATTCTGCAAAAGCACTTTCGGGCGACTTAGAAAAAATGATGCGTGCCCAAAAGAAATTCTTAGGACCCATCAACGCCAACAAAAAATACACCGTTCTTTTGTATTTATCTGACATGAAGAAAAAAGATGCAAAAGGATTTGGTGCTTTGGAACACAATACCTCTACAACCGTAGTTTTTCCAGAAATGATGCCTTCTTCTGCTTTGGGTAAACAAATAATCGATGTGGTTTCACATGAATTTTTTCACATTGTAACGCCATTGGGAGTTCACTCTAATGAAATTCATTATTTTGATTTTACGTCTCCAAAAATGTCAAAACACTTATGGATGTACGAAGGAGTAACAGAATATTTTGCTAATTTATTTCAAGTAAATCAAGGTCTAATCACCGAAACTGCATTTTATAACAGAATGGTAGATAAAATTGAAGGTGCCAGCCGAATGAATGATACCATGTCTTTCACTGAAATGAGTGCCAATGTATTAAAAGCACCCTACAAAGATCAGTACTTAAATGTATATGAAAAAGGAGCGTTGATTGCTATGTGCATCGACATCGAGATCAGAGAAAGAAGCAACGGTGAACGTGGAATTCTTGATTTAATGCAGAAATTAACAAATGAATATGGATCTAAAAAACCATTTTCTGACGATGAATTATTTGACAAAATAACTCAACTTACCTATCCAGAAGTAGGTGCGTTTTTAACAAAATATGTTGCAGGAACCACCCCTATCCCTTACGAATACTACTTTGAAAAAGTAGGGGTTTCAAAAGGTAAAAACAAAAAAGTAGCCAACCCATTTTTGAATGGTAAAGAACCGGTAATCACCATCAATCAGTCGACCAAAGAAATCATGATCCGCCCAAGTGTGACGTTAAGTAATTGTTTGACAAAAATTGGACTACAAGCCGAAGACACCATTTTGGCTGTCAACGGGGTGAATTACAACTTAGATTCTGTGTATGAATTGATGACTTCTGTACAAGATTGGAAAGAAGGTCAAACCATCACCATCAAAATCAAACGTAACGGAAAAGAGCTAACTGTTTCTGGTGCCGCTCAAATTACTTTTAATGAAACCGAAGGGTATCAAGTAACTAATCCAAACAAACAATCATTAAACAATGCTTGGTTAAAAGGATAATTAAAAAAATCAACTGATTTAATCCTCAATTTTATCTTAAATTGAGGATTTTTTTTATTATTTTGCCAAAAATAAATTTAACATAAATCACCCATGCAAAAAATTGCCCTTTCATTTGTTGCTGCCCTATTATTCGTAGCGTGCGCTGAAAAAAAATCAGATAAAAACTTACAAATAACTGGATACATTAAAGGTTTTACAAAAGGAAAATTATACATTCAAAAGATCAAAGACTCTTCATTAGTAGCTTTGGATACGATTACGGTTAATGGCGATTCTCATTTTACGAGTGAAATTGACATCCAATCACCTGAAATGCTTTATTTATTTATTGACAGAGGTGTCAGCAATTCAGTAGACAACAACCTCCTGTTTTTTGCTGAACCAGGAAAAATAAACATTGAAACATCTTTGAGCTATTTTACGTCTGATGCTAAAATCACTGGATCTAAAAACCACGAATTATATGAAGAATACAAATATGTAGCTTCAAAATATATAGATAAAGACTTGGATTTATTAGGAAAAAAATTCAACGCATACAAAGAAAAGAATGACGCGCTGGTAAATACAATCAACAAAAAGCAAGAAGATATCTTAAAAAGCAAATATTTGTATGCTACCAATTTTGCTGTGAACCACTCTGACTATGAAGTTGCCCCTTATATCGCGCTTTCAGAGATCTATGACATTAACATGAAGTACCTGGATACAATAGATAAATCGATGACGCCAAGCGTAGCCAAATCATTGTATGGCCAAAAACTAAAAACATTGATAAAGGAACGAAAAGCTTCCGAAAAATAAGAAAAGATCCTCATACGTAGTATGGGGATTTTTTTTTGATAACAGCAGAAATAATAAACATGTAAAAACAAAAAAACCATCACAATGTGATGGTTTTTTTTTGAGCCGATAGAGGGACTCGAACCCACGACCTGCTGATTACAAATCAGCTGCTCTAGCCAGCTGAGCTACATCGGCGTCTCAATTTGAGTGCAAATATAATAGCGTTTTTTAATTACGCAAAATATTTAATCACTTTTTTTATTGATTTTTATACTTAAAAAGCATTGATTTTATCAACCAATTGATTTGCAGCTTGTTCCAATTCAACGTTTATTTGTTTGAAATGTGCTTTTTTATTCTCAACTTTTTTAGCATTCACTTTTACAATCAAATTATCGAAAGTAGCAATCGCTTCATCAATTAATCCGTTTGTTTGTTCTGTAGGTTTTCCAGTAGTTGTCATTTCATAAATGTAAACCGCTTCAATGATATCACCTAATACAAAATTGATGTCTTTCTTTAAATTTTTAACACTTGCCATTTTATTCTATTTTTAAAATTTGATGCAAAATTACATATAATCTTTAGATATATAACTATTTAATATAAATTTCTAACACAGCGCTTGTTCCTTTCAACTCAAAACAAGGAGCAGCTGCAGGAATTAAGAGTGTATCTCCTTTTACATACAAATAGCTCTCCCCTTCCATTACCAACTCACAACTACCTGAAACAACCATCAATACCTTAAAAGTATCCGGATTTGTATCGACAGTTACACAATCTGTAACAGGAATGAAATTCGTTGTAAAATAGGGACATTCTACAATAGTGTTGGATTTGTTTTCAACTTTTTCATAGGTGCGTTGTACCTCTACCACATCATAATTGATGGCCTCTAATGCCAAATCAACGTGAAGTTCGCGCTGATTTCCATTGGCATCCACACGGTCAAAATCATACACGCGGTAGGTAATGTCAGATGTTTGCTGGATTTCGGCAACTACAATTCCGGCGCCAATTGCATGAATGGTTCCGGTTTCTAAAAAAAACACATCACCTTCTTTGACTTTTTTCGAATCTAAAATTGAAAGTAAGGATTTGTTATTGAGGTGAGATACATATTCTTCTGAAGAGGATTTCTCTTTAAAACCAACAATCATACGAGCACCTTCATCGGCATGCATCACATACCACATTTCCGTTTTTCCGAAAGAATTATGTCGTTTTTTTGCCAAAGCATCGTTGGGGTGCAATTGGATTGATAAATCTTCTCTAGCATCAATAAATTTAAACAAGAGTGGGAATTGATTGCCAAATTTGGCATGCACTGAAGTACCTAAAAGTTGGGTCGGAAATTCAGTGATCAAATCATTCAACGATTTGCCTTTGTATACACCCGAAGCAACCATACTAACATCGTTTGGAACAGTGGATATTTCCCAGCTCTCGCCTGTTTTATCATCCGTAATAGATTTATTCAGAAGCGATTTTAACTGGGTTCCACCCCAAATTCGTTCTTTTAAAATGGGCGTAAATTGAATCGGATAAATTTTCATGCTTGATATTTGAACTACAAAGAAACAAAAACTAAATTACATTATCGCGATGCGAGATCTTTAACCTTGTCAAGCGCTTTAGAAATATGGCTTTTTGCTTGCATGGAATCAAATTTCATCTGAATAACCCCTTCCGAATCAATGACAAACGTTTCTCTTCCTGGCAAGAACAGTAAATCATTGGCAACTCCAAAAAGTTTGCTTATTTTTTTGGTAGGATCCGATAATAAAGTAAAAGGGAGTTTGTAGCGACTCTTGAATTTTGAGTGAGAAGAAGCTCCGTCAGAACTAACACCAATAACAAGTGCACCATAATTCAAAAAATCTTCGTATTGATCTCTGAACTCGCATGCTTGTGCCGTGCAACCGGGAGTGTTATCTTTTGGATAAAAATAAAGTACGGTAATTTGTTTTCCAATGCAATTGGTACTGTCAAATGGCAAGCCATTTTCATCTTTTGCTGTAAAATGAGGTACAACATCTCCAACTGATAATGCCATTATGCTCCTTTATAAGTTACAAAATTTCGAGGGGTTTCATACAAAACAACCTCTAAATCTAAATCCGATTTTATGTGTTTTCGAAGTTTATTCCAAATCACAACCGCAATATTTTCGGCCGTTGGGTTTAAATCAAAAAACTCCACTACATCTAAATTTAGGTTTTTATGATCCATGGCCTCTTCTACATGTTTTTTGATCAAATCGGTCAGAATTTTAACATCCAAAACAAAACCCGTTTCTGGATCGATCTCACCCTGGACACTCACTATTAATTCATAATTGTGGCCGTGATAATTTGGATTGTTGCATTTCCCGAATATTTCATCATTTTTTTCCATGGACCAATCTTTACGATACAATCGATGAGCAGCGTTAAAATGAGCCTTTCTTGATAATGTTGCGCGCATATACTATAATTTATGATCTTCTAAATAATGATAAAATTGATCGAATATTATTTTGAACCATACCGTGTAAAGTTCGGGTTGGTTTTGAATATCATTTCGGACATCTTCGATACACATCCATTTCCAATGTTCAACCTCATCCGGATTGATATTGGGTGCATCGTTGTAATAACCTATCATTACATGATCTAATTCATGTTCTGTTAAGCCATTATCAAAAGGTGCTTTGTAAATAAAATGAAATAATTCTTTGAGCTCTGTTGTAAAGCCCATTTCTTCATACAGACGTCGGGTACCGGCTTCAATATTGGTCTCGCCAGCTCTTTGATGACTGCAGCAGGTGTTGGTCCACAGAAGCGGCGAATGGTATTTATGATGTGCACGTTGTTGCAACATAATTTCATTGTTCGAATTCAAAACGAAAACAGAAAAGGCACGATGCAAAACGGCTTTCTCATGTGCTTCCATTTTTGGCATCAAACCAATTTGCTCATCTTTTTCGTTTACTAAAATTACTTGTTCTTCTTGCATATCTAACTATTACTCTGTAAAAATACAAAAAAACTACTTGGAAAGAAGGACTTTTATGAAAAGCCGTTAAAGTTTAACTTCTGTTGAATTTTTCAATCCTACAACAAAAGTTAAACTTTTTATAATTCAACAAAAAACAAAACAAACGGAAGCATCCCTTTGTACATTTGTGCTATCAATCAACTTATCATGAAAATAACAACTTCTACATGGATTATTTGCTGGACATTAGGTTGCAGTATATTGCTATCTGCATGTGGACAAGTTGCAACAACCCATACAAAAACAAACATGAAACCAACCCATTATTCCAGAACCAGTAGTGAAAAAGTAACGTTAACAAATGCCGATTGGGAAAAAGTACTTTCACCTGAATTGTACGCAGTGGCCAGAAATGCCGATACGGAACGAGCTTTTACAGGAAAATTATGGGATAATGAAGCAAAAGGGACCTATTATTGTGCCGCATGTGGTAATTTACTTTTTAAATCCGATCAAAAATTCAGCAGTAGTTGCGGTTGGCCAAGTTTTTTTGAGCAAGACAACAAAAATAGTGTGGTATATAAATTAGATAAATCTTACGGAATGATTCGAACTGAAGCGCTTTGCGGTAGATGTGATGCGCATCTGGGTCATTTATTTGACGACGGACCTGAACCAACAGGAAAGCGTTATTGCATGAATTCTATTTCCCTTGAATTTGTTCCTGACGAATCGGAATAATTAATTAAGCAAGTGATTCCGCAATTTTTAGTGCGCATTTTTCACCATCAATTGCAGCCGAAATGATTCCTCCTGCATATCCAGCTCCTTCCCCACACGGGTACAAACCTTTGATTTGAATGTGTTCGAGCGAAAGTGGATCTCTTGGAATTCTAACAGGAGATGACGTTCTGCTTTCTGGCGCATGTAATATGGCTTCATTGGTAAGATATCCTTTCATGGTTTTACCAAATTCTTTGAACCCTTCACGCATAATTTGAGCTAAAAATCCGGGGAATACCTGACCCATTTCAACTGAAGTTGTGCCGGGTACATAGGATGTTTTTGGTAGGTCTGAAGAAATTTTATTTTGGGTAAAATCAACCATTCGTTGTGCCGGAACTTTTTGGCTTTTCCCTGCGAAATGCCATGCTTTTTGCTCAATACTTTTTTGAAATTCCATCCCTGCTAAAGGGCCAAATTTTTCAAACGGCTTGAAATCTTCCAATTTCAATTCAACTACAATTCCCGAGTTTGCCGTGGCTTGATCCCTTTTGGAAGGCGACCATCCATTGGTTACAACTTCTCCAGGACTCGTTGCACAAGGAGCAATTACACCTCCTGGACACATACAGAATGAATACATCCCTCTTCCGCCTACTTGTTTTACAATCGAATAAGGAGATGGTGGCAAAAAGTCACCTCGATAATCACAAGAATACTGAATTTGATCAATCAATTGTTGTGCATGTTCTGCACGAACCCCTAATGCAAATGGTTTTGCTTCAATTAGAATATCTTTTTTATGCAATAATTCAAAAATATCTCGAGCTGAATGTCCTGTTGCTAAAATCAATTTATTGGCAGGTATGGTTGTGCCGTCTTGGGTAACAACACCTTGAATTTCGTTGCTCTTTACTAAAATATCAACTACTTTTGTATCAAACAATACCTGTCCGCCACAAGCAATAATTTTCTCTCGGATATCTTGAATAATTTGCGGCAATTTGTTGGTTCCAATATGGGGATGGGCTTCCACTAAAATATCGGGAGTAGCTCCAAAACCCACCAATAATTTCAAAATTCGGTCAATGTCTCCTCTTTTTTTTGAACGAGTATACAATTTCCCGTCTGAATACGTTCCAGCTCCACCCTCTCCAAAACAATAATTGGAATCTTCATTTACGATTCCGTCTACATTGATTGCTTTTAAATCTCTACGACGACCTCGCACATCTTTACCTCGTTCTACGACGATGGGTTTTAATCCTAATTCGATCAATTGCAAAGCAGCAAACAAACCGGCAGGACCCGCTCCCACGACAATGACTTCTTGTTTATTTGCAACATTGGGGTAATCTGGGAGATCAAAATTTTCGGCTACGACCTTTTCACCGACAAAATAAACAACGGCTTTGATATTTATTTTGATAGCTTTTTGGCGCGCGTCGATCGATCGTTTGAGTACAATCACCTGTTGAATTTCTTCTACCGCAACAGGAAGTAACTTGGCCATATGCCTTGTCAACAAGGTTTCATTAGACGCTACTTCGGGTGCTACTTGGGTTTGAATTTCTCTAGGCATGGTAAGATTTTTGACAAAAATAGTAATTTGTTATTTGTTATCGTAATTTTGTGTTTTAGAGAAGCACAAATATGTCAAGAAAAATTAAATTGATTTGGGACTTTCGTGGACCAGCCGCACAAAAAACAGCCGAACACCATGATATTCATTTAAAAGAATTTTTAACTACCGAAAATTACCCGCTCAAAATAACAGGCTTTGAAGTCGTAAACGAAATGTATGCTATTGCCTATTTAGTCGTTGAAGAAGCAGACATGATCACCTTTAGGGATGCTTTGCGACCGCATCGTGGCGAAGTATATACGCTTGAAACAAAATAGAAAAACTGCCTTTTTTACATCAAAAAAAAGGCAGTTTTTTATTATTTGTGATCCCTATTTAGTTGGCGACTTCACTGATGAATTTAATGCGCATAAGTCGCAATTCGTCAAGATCGTAGTCTCCGTCAAACTCTTTTAAAGCCGCTTCGATGTCATCTGACTCCGATTCCATAAAATAGTCATGAATTTCTTCCTGCTGATCGTCGTCGAGCATTTCATCCACCCAGTATTTAATGTTTAATTTGGTTCCGGAATAGACAATTTGTTCCATTTCTTTGATCAAGGCGTCCATATCCATTCCTTTTCCAGATGCGATGTCGTCCAACGATAATTTTCGATCAATATTTTGAATGATGTACAACTTATTGGTTGAATTGGCTCCGGTCGATTTTACCACCAAATCATCTGGACGTACAATGTCATTATCTTCAACATAGCGATGGATTAACTCAATAAATGGTTTTCCGTATTTCTTTGCCTTTCCTTCCCCAACACCATGCACATTCGACAATTCATCCAAAGTGATCGGATATTTTAAAGCCATGTCTTCTAACGATGGATCTTGGAACACTACGAAAGGCGGAACCCCTTGTTTTTTTGCTTCTTTCTTACGTAAGTCACGCAACATTACCATCAATGCTTCGTCGGCTGTTCCGGTAGATTTGGCGGCAGTAACAATCGCCTCGTCTTCAGATTCATTGTATTCGTGGTCTTCCGACATCATGAAAGAAGTAGGATTTTGAATGTAATTCAATCCTTTCTCTGATATTTTTAGTATCCCATACGTTTCAATGTCTTTTGTAAGATAACCGTCGACTAAAACTTGTCGAATCAAAGCCATCCAATAACGCTCCTCAAAATCAGCTCCAGCCGCAAAAAAATCCTGCGTGTCTGTTTTGTGGGCTTTGATGATGGCATTGACCCTTCCGATAAGGGTAAAAACTATTTCTTTTGATTTGTATAAATGCTTGGTGTCGCGCACGACTTCTAGCAGTAATTTAACCTGAGATTGTGCTTCCACTTTGGTTTTAGGGTTTCGAACGTTATCGTCCATATCGGCTCCATCACCGTTTTCACCATCAAATTCTTCCCCAAAATAATGCAATAAAAATTTACGTCTAGACATAGAAGTCTCGGCATAGGCCACGACTTCTTGGAGCAATGCAAATCCAATCTCTTGTTCTGCAACAGGTTTGCCCGACATGAATTTTTCTAACTTTTCGACATCTTTATAAGAATAATAAGCCAAACAGTGACCTTCACCACCGTCTCGACCTGCTCTTCCTGTTTCTTGATAGTAACTCTCTAATGATTTTGGAATATCATGATGGATTACAAATCGGACATCGGGCTTATC
>JAGNYR010000034.1:14648-18905 GCA_017984835.1 Flavobacterium sp.
GGCAACTGATAGCACAAAGACTTCCCGCCTCCAGTTGGCATAATTACAAAGGTATTCTGCTTTGCTAAAATACTTTTTATAACTTGTTCTTGAAGTCCTTTAAATTGGCTAAAACCAAAATATTTCTTTAATTCTTTGTGTATGTCAATTTCGTTTGAATTCATTCTTTATTAAAGGTATTTTTTACATAAATTTGCACCACTATAAAGATATAACAATCTTTTTAATAAAAACAAATTTTTAATTCAACTATTTTGAATACAAAAGAAACAATCATCAACGAAGCCAAAAAGACCATCTTATCTGAAAGTCAATCCATTACGAAATTGGTTGATTTTATAGACGATCATTTTGTGGCGGCGGTCGAATTAATTTTCCATTCAAAAGGACGCCTCGTCGTAACAGGTATTGGGAAAAGCGCAATCATTGCTCAAAAAATTGTAGCTACTTTAAACTCTACCGGAACCCCTTCTTTATTTCTTCATGCAGCAGAAGCTATCCATGGCGATTTAGGAATGGTACAACCTGGAGATCCTGTGATTTGTATTTCAAAAAGTGGAAACAGTCCCGAAATAAAAGTATTGGTTCCTTTGTTAAAACGATTTGGTAATCCGTTGATCGGAATTACAGGAAATGTGGCTTCTTTTTTAGGAAAAGAATCTGACTACCCCCTAAATACGTATGTTGAACAAGAAGCTTGCCCCAACAACCTAGCGCCTACAAACAGCACAACTGCTCAACTTGTGATGGGTGATGCCATTGCGGTATGTTTGATGAAAATGCGCGATTTTAAGAGCGAAGATTTTGCAAAATACCATCCAGGTGGCGCTTTAGGAAAAAAATTATTACTTCGTGTTGGAGATATTTTAGACGAAAACCACAAACCAATGGTGACTCCAAATTCTAGCATCAAAGATGTGATTATGGAGATTTCAGAAAAACGATTAGGAGTTACTGCGGTCATGAATGAGGACAAAATCATCGGAATCATCACAGATGGTGACATCCGAAGAATGCTCAACAAAACAGAAACCATAACAGGCCTCACAGCAAAAGACATCATGACCGAACATGCAAAATCAATTAAATCAACCGATTTAGTGAGTGATGCATTGGATGTATTAGAAAACTATGCCATTACCCAACTTGCCGTAATTGACAATGGAGAATACAAAGGCATGATTCATTTACACGACATATTAAAAGAAGGAATTATCTAATGGCAAAAAAAGTTAAAAAAGAAGACATGTCTTTCATGGATCATTTGGAAGAGTTGAGATGGATGCTCGTTCGAAGTGCTGCTGCGGTCATCATCGCTGCCACTGTCGTTTTCTTTTTCAGTGATTTTATTTTTGACAAAGTTATTTTCGGCCCGATCGATCCTAACTTTATTTCGTACCAATTGTCGTGTGACCTATCCCATTATTTTGGTTATGACAATACCATTTGTGCCACAGAATTTCCTTTCATTATTCAAAATACGGATATGGAGGGCCAGATCTCTATCTTGATTTGGGCTTGTATCACGGCTGGTTTTATTTTTGCCTTCCCGTACATCTTGTTCTTGCTTTGGGGATTTATCAGTCCGGCATTGTACAAAAATGAAAAGAAAAATGCGGCCCGATTTATTATTGTGTCTTCCCTATTGTTCTTTTTAGGCGTGTTGTTTGGTTATTTCATCATAGTACCCATGTCGATCAACTTTTTTGCTACCTTCCAAGTGAGTGCCATTGTGAAAAACCAATTTACGGTAGATTCTTATATCAGCATGATCAAAACTTCTGTGATAGCTTGTGGGTTGTTTTTTGAATTACCCATCATCATCTATTTCTTATCAAAACTTGGTTTGGTTACTCCTGAATTTCTTCGAAACTATAGAAAATACAGCATTGTGATCATATTAATTGTTGCGGCAATTGTTACCCCTCCCGATGTGGTAAGTCAGGTAATTGTTTCCATTCCTATGATGATAATCTATGAATTAAGCATCTATATTTCTGTATTTGTAAATAAAAATAAATTAAAAAATGGCTGATATCGTTCAAGAATTTAATGATTATCGTTCTAAAATGAATGAGAAATTGTTGGCAGACAACAACAAAATTGTAAAACGTATTTTCAATCTTGATACCAATGCCTATGCAGAGGGAGCCTTGGATGTAAAAACCAAAGAACTACTCGGACTGGTGGCTTCCACAGTATTGCGATGTGATGATTGCGTAAAATATCATCTAGAAACATCCTATAAAGAAGGGGTAACAAAAGAAGAAATGATGGAAGCGATGGGAATTGCTACCCTTGTGGGTGGTACCATTGTAATACCCCATTTGCGCCGTGCGTATGAATTCTGGGAAGCATTGGAAAACAATTAATCGAACATGTAATTATTTGTTAATTCATATATTCTATTGATTATTTTTACTTTATTTGTTTTTTAGATCAAATCGAGAGCTGATTTTGAGCAATGACTCACTATTAAATCTTTAAATTTTCAAAATAAAATCATGAAATTAAGAGCCGAAAATTTAGTTAAAACCTACAAAGGCAGAAGTGTTGTGAAAGGTATTTCTGTAGAAGTAAACCAAGGTGAAATTGTGGGTCTTTTGGGTCCAAATGGTGCCGGAAAAACAACTTCTTTCTATATGATTGTAGGATTGGTAAAACCCAATGCGGGTAATATTTATTTGGACGATATGAATATTACAGATTATCCAATGTACAAGCGTGCACAAAATGGAATTGGTTACCTAGCTCAAGAAGCTTCTGTTTTTAGAAAATTAAGTATTGAAGATAATATTTTAAGTGTATTACAACTCACCAACCTAACCAAAGCTGAGCAAGAGGCTAAAATGGAAAGTTTGATTGACGAATTTAGTTTGCAACACATACGCACCAACCGAGGTGATTTGCTTTCTGGTGGAGAACGAAGAAGAACAGAAATCGCACGTTGTTTGGCAACAGATCCTAAATTTATTTTGCTGGACGAACCTTTTGCTGGAGTTGACCCTGTAGCTGTAGAAGACATTCAACGCATTGTGGCCCAATTAAAAAACAAAAACATTGGTATCTTAATTACCGATCATAACGTGCAAGAAACACTTGCCATTACCGACAAAACCTATTTAATGTTTGAAGGAGGCATCTTAAAAGCAGGAAAACCCGAAGAACTTGTAGAAGACGAAATGGTTCGACGCGTGTATTTGGGTCAGAATTTTGAGTTGCGAAAAACAAAAATTGATTTCAATGCACCCAAAGAAGTCGAAGGTACTTTATAATCGTACTTCAAATGAAAAATCCTTCCAAAGAACAATTAGAAAACTGGCATAAAGACCCCAATAACTGGAAGTTTGGAAGTTTCTATTACAACAAGGAAGACGAACGAATTTTTCCGCCAAAAAGAATCGCTTGGATGGGATGGACGGTCAACTTTGCCAATCCGAAATCTATAGGGTTCTTTGTTGTCATTCTTGGTATCGCTTTAAGCATCCCCTATTTTATCTCCCATAAATAACAATCAATCTCTTTTGGTTAAATAACGAAGCATTTTTGGCGTACCGTTGTAAATATTCAAATCGACCCGCTCAGAAATCCCAGGTATTGCTGCCTTTTCAGTAAATTGCCAAAAAGCCCAATCCTCTTTGATGGTTCCTACCCATTCGTTGTAGTTGGCTACCCAAAAAGTATATTTAGAAAATTCTTTCTTCAAAAAATCGGTATAATATTTTTCTCCAGAATAAATAATGGGCTGCACCCCGTAATGAGACTCTACGCGATCTAACCATCGTTGCAAACCTTTTTTCAAGCTGTCAACGGATTGATTCTTAGGAAGCTGTTCAATGTCTAAAACAGGTGGTAAATCACCTTTGTGCAATTGAACGGTTTTAATAAAGTTCTTTGCCTGATCCAGCGAATTTTCATTGGGGCGATAATAATGATACGCTCCTCGAATCAGGTTTTTATCTTTTAATTGTTGCCAATTTTCATCAAACAATTGATCTTCTTTATCATTTCCTGCCGTAGCCCGAACGAAAACAAATGTCAACGGAATTTCGGTTGTGTCTTTTACCACATCCTCCCAATTGATGACGCCTTGATATTGTGAAACATCAATTCCAAACGCTCTGTTTTTATGATTTTCGAGGACCGAATCAATTCTAGCTTTCGAACGCTTGTCAGCTTGATACGTGCCGGTAGAATGGGCGTAAAAATACGTTTTGAGTTCCTTTCGAAACTTATAAAACCCAACAATAGAAAGAA
>JAGNYR010000009.1:0-2760 GCA_017984835.1 Flavobacterium sp.
TCTCCGTGCTGAATGTAAAAAATTTGTAAACTATCATCTTTTTTAATTACTAAATCTAACGCTACTTTAACTGTTGGTTTTTTGGGTGCAGCTGGTTCTTCTTGTTTGTCGCTTTTACAAGAAAATAATAACGTAGAGGCTAATGCAGCAATTAATAATTTTGTCTTCATTTTTTTAATTTTAAGAGATTATGGTTTTAATATTTGTTTTCAATTGTAATTAATAGAGCAAAATTAACATTTTTATACAATTTATGTCTTTTGTTTTTTTATTAAATTACTATTATTGTTTTAGTTAAGCTATTTTAACTTAATTTTTGAGAGATTATTGTATTTCTACTAAACTTTTTTCCCAATCCTTTACCTCAACTCCAAACACTTCTTTTACTTTACTTTTATCCAAA
Organism: Flavobacterium sp.; assembly: GCA_017984835.1. Lineage (GTDB taxonomy): Bacteria > Bacteroidota > Bacteroidia > Flavobacteriales > Flavobacteriaceae > Flavobacterium. The sequence continues at coordinate 404 of JAGNYR010000009.1, forward strand.
ACACTGTAAGCGGGTCGCTTGGCTGCTGTAGGATATTCAGAAGTTGTAATAGGGTGTAATTGGATCTTTATGTTGTTTTTGTCGAAAATTGCTTTTGCAAATTCAAACCAACTGCATTGCCCTTCATTGCTATAGTTGTAAATTCCATAGTTGTTGGTTGCTGGTTGTTGGTTGTTGGTTATACAAATTTGTACCAAACAAGTTGCCAAGTCTACAGCATGGGTAGGTGTGCCTATTTGATCGTTTACAACCGAAAGCGATTCGCGTTCTGCGGCCAAACGAAGCATGGTTTTCATAAAATTGGCGCCAAATTGAGAATACACCCATGAAGTGCGCACAACATAATGCTTCTCCCAAGTTTGCTGAATGGCTTGTTCGCCCTCTCGTTTTGTTTGTCCGTAAACTCCCGTTGGATGAGGTGTGTCTTGCTCTGTATAAGGTGTTGTTTTTTTTCCGTCAAAAACAAAATCAGTAGAAACATGAAGCAATACCGTTTCATGTATCTTACAAACTTCTGCCAGGATTTTTGCGCCAAGGACATTTACTGCAAACGCTTTTTCTTGTTCTGTTTCTGCTCTATCCACAGCTGTATACGCAGCCGTGTTTACACAATAATCGGGTGTATACGTTGCAAAAATTTGATTGCATGAATCGATGTTCGTTATATCTAAAGTAGCCGAATCACAAAAAACAAAGTCAATCTCTGGATAATTCTTTGCAATGAAATGAATAGCTTGTCCAAGTTGACCATTGGCTCCAGTAACTAATACTACCATACTTTTTTTGCTTCTTTTAATACGGGTAAGATGTTGTCTTTTTCTGAAATCAATAATTCACTTTCTGATAATTGCCAATCAATTTGAAGGGATGGGTCATTAAAAATGATGCCTCCTTCACTTTCCTTGTTGTAAAAATTATCACATTTATAAAAAAAAGTGGCTGTTTCGCTCAGTACAACGAAACCGTGGGCAAAACCTCTCGGAATAAAAAGTTGTTTTTGATTTTCGGCAGAAAGTAATACCGCAACGTGTTGTCCATAAGTGTCTGATTCTGGTCGGATATCAACCGCTACATCCAGTACTTCTCCTTGAAGAACGCGAACCAATTTTGCTTGGGCGTGTTCCTCAGTTTGATAGTGCATACCTCTTAGCACACCTCGGGTTGAATACGATTGGTTGTCTTGCACAAAATGTACGGATTGACCGATACCTTTTTGAAAAGTATTTTCATTGAAGCTTTCCATAAAATAACCTCTTTCGTCAAGAATTATTTTGGGCTCGAGAAGGAAACATCCTTTAAGTTTGGTTTCAATAAAATTCATAATCAATGGCAATTTCAATGGCAATTTCAGATATCTGTTTTTTTTAGATAACTGACTTTGCCCGATGGTCTTTATTCATTCAATAATCTCATCAAATGGATTCCGTATCCACTTTTAAGTAAGGGTTGTGCAAGTTCTTTAAGTTGTTCTGGGTTGATAAAACCCATTGAATAAGCTGCTTCTTCTATCGCGCCAATTTTTAATCCTTGACGTTCTTCTATCACTTGTACAAATTGGCCTGCTTGCATTAAAGATTGAAACGTGCCGGTGTCTAACCAAGCTGTTCCACGGTCCAAAATACTCACTTTTAAATTGCCTCTTTTTAAATACTCTTTGTTCACGTCGGTAATTTCAAGTTCCCCTCGATGACTTGGTTGTATGTTTGCAGCGATTTCAATTACTGAATTATCGTAAAAATAAATACCCGGAACGGCATAATTGGATTTTGGGTTTTCGGGTTTTTCTTCAATAGAAAGGACCTTTCCTTCTTTATCAAAATCAACTACTCCATATCGCTCAGGATCGTGCACGTGATAGGCATAAATAATTCCTCCATCCGGATTGTTATTGGCTTGAAGTAATTCGGCCAAGCCGGTTCCATAAAAAATATTATCTCCAAGAATCAACGCAACTTTGTCGTTTCCAACAAATTCTTTTCCAATGATAAAGGCCTCTGCCAATCCGTTGGGGTTTTCTTGTACTGCATATTCAAATCTACAGCCAAATTTTTTTCCGTCACCCAACAATTGTTGGAATAAAGGCAAATCATGCGGCGTTGAAATAATCAATATTTCGTTGATTCCGGCCCACATCAAAGTTGATAAGGGATAATAAATCATGGGTTTATCATAAATAGGCATCAACTGTTTACTAACCGCTAATGTCAACGGATGTAATCTTGTGCCGGATCCTCCTGCTAGAATAATTCCTTTCATGATTATTGATTCTTATATTTTTCTAATTGATGTTTATAAAAACCTTGAATTGTTTTGAAAAACACAAACAAAAACACAAACAAAAACGGGAGTACCAATTT
>JAGNYR010000009.1:2860-26350 GCA_017984835.1 Flavobacterium sp.
TGTATCCAAATAATATCCTAAACCTGCGCCCAAAACGAATAATCCAATTAAGATAACTAGGTTCTTTTTAATGAATAATATTCCTTTAAAAATAGACATCAAAACAGCATCTACATACGATCCTATTTTTTTTGAAATCTGTGATAAATCAATTTCTTGATTGTCTGTGTTTTGTGGTTCTAAACTCATTATTAGTATTATTTGATATTAAAAATTTGTTCCAATATTTTAATGGTTATTAAATAGGTTGGCTTTACTCCTGTAGAACCCAAACCTCCTGATGCCAAGGTACTTCCTGTTTCCAAAGGGTTGTCTGAAGCATAATAAGCATACCTCACTTTTACATTGGGATGAATGCTTTTTCTGATTCTTGACGCCGATTGAATCGCTTTTTGATAATACGCCCCCTCCATTTCCAAGCCGATTGCTGCCCAAGTAGATTCGTGAAAAAACTTCAACAATTCTCTGTTTTGCAACGAAGTTCCTAACACCGTAATCATCGGTCCTGCAAAAACAGGGATGTCGTTTCCTTCAAACATGGCTGCAGTTAACTCGTTTTCAAAGGCATAATTATCCGCTGTCCCTTCATTAATATGTGCATTCGGGATCATTATGTCTCCTTTTCCTCCTTCTAAAATTCCGGCCTTACCCATAATTGAAACCGATTCTACATTCAAAAACGTAACTTCAGTTTCTTTTTTATAAGGCTTTAATAATTCATCAATCGTTTCATACGCTTGCTCGCCAAAAGCATAATCCATCACAATTAACACAGGTGCTTCTTTTGATGTTTTTACATTTGGAAACGCCGATTTTGACCAATCTATTTTAGCTGTATCAAAAATTTGAACGTCTATATTTGTTCCGGATGCGTCTGGCAAAAAAATCATCCCTTGCTTTAACGCAACTTCTTCTACTTTATTTCTTAAGGCATTCGCACCCGATTTACTTAATTCTTCAAATATAAAGAAATCTGACTTGTCTTTGTATTTCGATTTTAAAATAGGGGTAGCAAAAATAGAATTCATCACACTGTGCATGTTTGCACTAATTATGTGAATGGGTCTCGATAATAAATCATGTGATTGTAAGACCTCTTTGATCTCTGTCGCCCAGATCTCTCCATGTATGTGGTGGCCTAGTCTTTCTCTTAATATCGGGCTAAAAGTAATGGTGCGTTTGTTATTGTCTTGCACTTCTTCAATCGCAATTTTACCCAACCAATAAATAAGGTGTAGAAAACGATCTGGTTTTTCTGCAGTGGCAAACGCGTCGTAAACATCCATAATCTCAGCAAAAGTTCTTCCTAATACATTGGCTGTATGAGAAATTGCTTTTTCTTTTTCAATAAGAGATAATTTTTTAGTTTGAAGTGCCGCTTGCTCTAATTTATCCCAATCTCTAGAAATAGTGCCTTCCTCGTCAATTAAAACGCGGTCTTTTATTTTGTGTGATTCAATAAATATAAAGGTCAAGTGGGTCAAAATATCATAGATGTCTGATCGCCCTCTTGTAATTTCAATATTCATTTGTTCCTCGTCAATTCGGTAACAATTTCTTCTTCGCTTTGGAGGAACAATTGCCTGAAAATGGGATTTTGAATACCCTTCTTCTGAAGTTAAATTGATGTAACGGCATTCTTCAATGCCAACCGGTAGTCGCTCAATTACATATAATAATCCGTTGAGTTCTACTTTCTCTTCGGCAATAGATCCATAAATTTCTGGTCGAAGTTCCAACAAGGCTTCACGCAATGTTTCTCCAGAAATTCCCATCGGTTTGTAAAAACCTCTGTTAAATAAATGCCTCATGGTAATGTACAATCGTTCGATAGCTGCCGACGATTCTTGCGCTCTTGAGCGCGAAATGTTCTTAATGTCTTTCATTAATTTTATCTTTATAACCAACAAAGGTACTAAATTTCCTCATTAATTAGTTAAAATCAATTTTAACGCAGGTTCATAAACCATTGTTTGTGATGAATTTGAAGTGCTTTTTTTTACCCATTTTCCGTTGGAAAAAGTCAAAGAATAAGGACGCTCTTCAAGATGATAAAGAACATAAGGAAGGTAAGTTTTCCTTGTAATTTCAACGTTTTGAAGGTCTTTTGCCTTTTTCTCTATCTTGTTCTTTTCGATGATTAATTTTTCAAAACCAACATAAATCCCTTTTTTAGGCAGCATCAATCGAGAAGAAGTAACATCAAAAAGATTGTTGTTGATGCCGTTTTTAACTTTAAAAATCAAGTCTTTGTTGGTCATTTCTTCGCCCGGAAGACCTTCTTCATTGGTTTTATAAAAATGAATTTTAATCGAAACATCGTCCATTCTGCTGTCACAATAAAGCGCAACTTTCTTGATGTACTTTGTTTTGCTGTAAGAAGAAAAATAAGGAAAAAATTTTAAGTCGATGCGTGGGCCGTTTTCAAACGCTTGGTACATTTCATTTTTGGGCGTTCCAATTTCTTTAGTTTTGGTATCCAATCTATTGTCAACCCAAACTTCATTGAGTTCGAATGTGGTGGATATTAACACGACTTTTTCAACCTGAGACGCTTTGATGGATTGTTTTTCAAATCCCAATGCTAGAAAAAGCAAGTTGTTGTTTTTGTCTTTGACCTCTATTTCAAAACTTCCATTTTCTTCGGTAGAGGTACCCGTATTTTCATGCTCTACCCAAATACTAACAAAGGGAATGGGTTGGTTTTTTTCATCTACAACTACACCTTTTATTTGAGCTGAGACATAAAAACTAAATAAAAGCAAAACATACAAAAGTCTATTTCCTTTCATCTTTATTCTTTTGTATCAAAAAAAGCAGCAATTTTTCGATCATTACTAAGTCGCGGCAACTTGTTTTGTCCGCCCAGTTTTCCAATAGATTTCATGTATTCTTGAAAACCATTAACAGGAACTTTATGTATCACGAGCGTTCGCAACACATTTCCCGTAATCAAATCGTTGTAATACATGTTTTGTTTGCGAATGGCGTGATCAATTTTTAAAGAAAACGCTTCTAAATCAGCAGGTTCGTTTTCAAATTCAATCAACCATTCGTGGTAAGGTAAGCCTTCTTTAGGGGTAATTTGGGGTGCAACCGTAAACTCGTTGACTCTAATTTCGGTTCCTTCCATGGCTTCTTGTAAGGCGGCCTCAACTTCTTTCCCAATCACGTGTTCGCCAAAAGCCGAAATATAATGTTTCACTCTTCCTGAAACAATAACTCGGTAAGGACTGGTGCTTGTAAATTGAACCGTGTCTCCAATGTTGTAGCCCCAAAGACCCGCATTTGTAGAGATGATCAGAACATAATTTACGCCAACTTCTACCTCGCCAATGGTATATCTTTTGGGTCCTGATGGGTCTTGATTTGATAAAAAATCATCTGTTTTAATAAATTCGTAAAAAATACCTGAATTCAATAACAGCAACATGCCTTTTTCTTGTTGTGTGTCTTGGTAAGCAAAAAAACCTTCAGAGGCCGGAAATAATTCAATGGAATCCACTTTTCTTCCAATTAATTTCTCAAATTTTGCTCGGTACGGCTCATAATTGACCCCACCGTAAATAAAGAGATTAAAGTTTTTGAAAATTTCGCCCACAGGCTTGTTGGCTTTTTCCTTTAGTTTTTCAAAATACATTTGTACCCACGAAGGAATACCCGAAATAACCGACATGTTCTCGTTTATGGTTTCGGCAACAATTGCATTTACTTTAGTTTCCCAATCATCAATGCAATTGGTTTCCCAACTAGGCATGCGGTTTTTTTGTAAGTATTTCGGAACAAAATGTGCTACAATTCCCGACAATCGACCGAGTTTGATCCCGTTTTTTTCTTCCAAAATAGGACTGCCTTGTAAAAATATCATTTTCCCGTTTACAAAATGAGCCTTTCCCGTTTCGTGTATGTAACTTAAAATGGCGTTTCGAGCCGCTTCAATATGATAAGGCAGGGACTCTTTGGTAAGCGGAATGTATTTTGCTCCTGAAGTAGTGCCCGATGTTTTGGCAAAATAAATAGGTTTTCCTTTCCATAAAATGTTTTCAGCTCCGGCTACAACTTGGTCGATGTAGGGCTTTAAAGCTTCATAATCACGAACAGGTACCTTGTTTACAAAATCTTGATGGTTTTTAATTTCTGAAAAGGAATGGTCTTTACCAAAAAGGGTTTGCATTGATTCAGAAATCAATGAATCAAATACTTTTTGTTGGGTAGCAACCGGATTTTGAGCCCATTTTTGAGTGGTAGCGTGTATTTTTTTGGCAAATAATTTGGCTGCAATTGCTTTTATTGACATGGCGTATCTTTTTTCTTTAATTCATTTTCGGTGCTATAAAAAATATAAATGACAACACCAATTGTCGATAGCACCTCAATCCAAACTTCAGCGACCGCGTTCAAAGTAACAACCGACTTCAAAAAACCGAAGGCAATTATAACCAAGCTTCCTTGAATCATTTTTTGGGTTGAAATGCGTTGAGCTAAATCCCAATTTGATTGGTTTTTCATAGATCTCGTGGTTCTGTAACCGTATAAATGATTGATTTTTTTGGGCGGAAAAATATTTGTAATCCATCCGGTTATTAAAAATATAGCCCCTAATAAAAGATTCATTTCCAGACAATACGCAAAGATTACTTCCATTATTTTTTCTTTTTAGGCAATTTGGCTTTTTTTTCTTCTTCTTCCACTTGCTTTCTTATTTCTAATTCCGCTTCGGTGGCTGTTAGTTGCAAATCGGGAAGGGTGTCAACGGATATCGCCAATATCGAATCTTTGTTCACTTTAGCATATTCTAAATCGCCATTGAGTACTTTTTTGATCGATTCCAAATATATTTCATTTTTCTTGATGGCAAAAGCCAACGAATCTGATTTAAGCGCCAGTTCTGTCGCTTCTTTTTTTAGCTTGGTAGAAGTATAACCGGGAATGTATTCTCTCAAAGGGGTAAAAGCGATGATGAAAGTAGTAATGATGATGATAAAAATTGCACCCAAAGAAACTGCCACAAAAACATTCATCAACGTAAGTCGAAATGAAAAGATTTCTTCAAAAGAATCTTCATTCAAAATTACCAGCCTGTTTTTGGTAAATAACTGTTCCTTCGAAAGGTATTTTTTTAATAATTTTCGTATCATACTAAAAGTTATACCACAAATATAGAAAAATTAGTTGTGCCGAATAATAAAAGCTTTTTTTACCTTAAAAAAAGAGTCGAAGACTCGGATTTTCATAAAATTAACTAATTTTTATGTATTTTTTTGATCTATTAAAAAAAAGAAGTTCTTTTTCTTTATACATTTGTACGGATAACGGAATACAAATTTGCGAAAGCAATTAATTTATAACAAAATGGGTAAATTAGGTTTAACAGAAATATTATTTATTTTAGCTATTGTACTATTACTTTTTGGGGGTAAAAAAATTCCTGAATTAATGAAAGGTCTTGGTACTGGAATTAAAGAATTTAAAAACGCTGCCAAAGGTGAAGACCAAGCAGTGTCTAAAAAAGAAGAGGAGACTAAATAAGTTCTTGCTATCTATTTAAAAAACGAAATCCCAAAACAATGTTTTGGGATTTTTTTTATAGTATCATGGTCAATTGAATGCGTTTTCTCGCCTCGTCTACTTCAACCACTTTTACTTGTACGTGTTGGTGTAGTTTGACCACTTCGTTTACATCCGAAACAAAACCGGCTTTGAGTTGAGAAATATGAACCAATCCGCTTTCTTTGATTCCCACGTCTACAAAACAACCAAAAGCCGTAATATTATTTACAATACCGGGTAATATCATTCCTGTACGCAAGTCTTTGATCGATTTTACATTTGGATCAAATTCAAATATTTTAGCCGATTTTCTAGGATCCAAACCTGGTTTTTCTAATTCTTTTAAAATGTCCTTTAAAGTAAGTATTCCTATTTCGGGTGTAATGTATTGTTCTGGTTTTAGGTGTGCTATTTTTTCTTTATTGGCGATCAATTCGTGAATTTTGATGTTCAAATCTTTTGCCATTTTCTCCACAATAGCATAAGCTTCTGGGTGCACTGCCGAATTATCCAATGGGTTTTTACCGTCTTTAATCCGGATGAAAGCCGCGGCTTGTTGGTACGCTTTTTCACCTAGGCGCGGTACTTTTTTCAACTGTTTTCTGTCTTCAAACGGGCCGTTTTCTTGTCGATACAACACAATGTTTTCTGCTGTTTTTTCTCCAATTCCCGAAACATAACTCAACAACGATTTACTTGCCGTATTGATATTGATTCCGACCGAATTTACACATCGCACCACAACGGTATCGAGCTCTTCTTTTAATTTATTTTGGTCTACATCGTGTTGGTATTGACCTACACCGATGGATTTTGCGTCAATTTTTACCAATTCGGCCAATGGGTCACTAAGTCTTCTTCCTATAGAAACTGATCCTCGAACAGTTACATCATAATTTGGGAATTCGTCACGGGCAATTTTAGACGCCGAATAAACAGAAGCACCTGCCTCTGAAACCACAAAAACTTGAACCGGTTTGTCGAATGCTATTTTTTTAATGAAAAATTCAGTTTCTCTACTGGCGGTTCCATTACCTATGGAAATAGCTTCTACGTGATACGCATTTACCATGGAACGGATTTTTTTCATGGCCATTGCTTCTTCGTTTTGAGGCGCATGCGGATAAATGGTTTCGTTGTATAACAAATCGCCTTTTTCGTCTAAACACACCACTTTGCATCCAGATCTAAATCCGGGATCAATAGCCAATATGCGTTTTTCTCCCAATGGCGGAGCTAATAATAATTGTGATAAATTAGAAGCAAAAACATCAATCGCTTTGATGTCTGCTTTGGTTTTTGCCTCTTGAAGTGTTTCGTTTGAAATGGCCGGTTCCAACAAACGTTTGTAGCTGTCTTTTATAGCTAATTCTACGTGAGGTGCTGCATCCGATTTATTGTTTGTAATTGTATTATCTTCAATAAACTGTAGGGCTTCCTCTTTTTCGATTGCGATGTTTAACTTAATAAACCCTTCGTTTTCTGCTCGCAACATAGCTAATAAACGATGCGAAGGTGTTTTTGAAATAGGCTCAGACCAATCAAAATACTGCGAAAATTTTTGGGCCGCTTCGTCGTCTTTTTTGGTTTTTACTACCTTGGACGTAATTTGGGCGTTTCGCTGAAACATCCGACGTAAATTTTTTCGGATATACAAATTTTCATTGATCCATTCTGCAATAATATCACGAGCGCCTTGAAGCGCTTCGTCTTCGTTTTTGATGTTTGCATTTAAATAATTTGCCGCAAGATATTCCACATCATCATTGCGTTGGCTCATGATTATTTTTGCCAAAGGTTCTAATCCGTTTTCTCGAGCAACATCGGCCTTGGTTTTTTTCTTCTTTTTGTAGGGCAAATAAAAATCTTCGATTTCTTGTAGATCAAAACTTGCTTCGATTTTTGCTTTCAATTCAGGTGAGAGGGCGTTTTGTTCTGCAATAGATTTCAAAACAGCTTCTTTACGTTTTACTATTTCGTCGTACTGCTTATTGAGTTTGGCTATGGTTTCTATTTGCACCTCATCCAAATTACCCGTTTGGTCTTTTCGGTAACGAGATATAAACGGAATGGTACAGTCTTCATCAAGTAACTGAATGGTTTTTTGGATATTGATAGCGGCGGTTGCCACCGATTTTAAAATGAATTGAATGTTGGTCATGTGGAACAAATATATTTTGTCACGAAAATAATATCTTTACATCATATATTTCAAACATGGGTGTTTTATTTTATTATTTATGCGGTGTTTCTTTGGTAAGCTTTCTTATGATGGGATTTGACAAATACTTAGCCCGCAACCATAAAAGAAGAATATCAGAAAACAGCTTATTGTTTTGGGCTGTATTGGGAGGAAGTATTGGGACGGGAATTGGAATCGGGTTGTTTAATCACAAAAGCTCCAAAAGAAGTTTTCAATGGAAGTTGTGGGGTATTTTAATTATTCAGTTTGTGTTAATTTATATCCGATTTCAAATATTTAAAAGCGAGCCCAATGTTTTCGATAACATCTGTTATTAACATACTTTCTTCACTTTGAGACTCCAGAGTAATGTCGGCGGCAATCCCATGAAGGTAAACGCCTAATGTTGCGGCTTCTAAAGTTGCATAACCTTGGGCGGTCAATGAAGTAATGATTCCTGTTAAGGCATCGCCCGAACCTCCTTTTGCTAAACCAGAATTTCCAGTAGTGTTTTCAAACGAATGCGTTCCGTTAGTGATAAAAGTGCGGTGTCCTTTTAATACAATCACACCTTTTAATTCGAACGCTTTTTGTATCGCTTTTTGTCTTCTTTCACTATCTGATGAGTGACTACCAAATAACCGATCAAATTCTTTTGGATGGGGTGTAAGAATAAAAGGAAATTGGAAACAACTCCAATCCATTTGATGTTCTGAAATTACATTTAAAGCATCGGCATCCAAAACAACCGGACAATGAAGGTTGGTTAATTTATGTAGATGGTCCAAACTGGTTTCGTTTACGCCAATTCCGGGACCTATCCCAATAGCTTGAAACATTGAAAAATCAGACGTGTTGTGTAGATCCAAAACCATTGCTTCTGGAACGGTAGAGAAAAGCACATTTTTGTTTTCGGAGGCGCAAGCAACAGTCAACAAACCCACACCTGTTCTTAAACAAGCTTTTGAGGCAATGATGGCAGCACCCATTTTATCTTGACTTCCCGCAATAAGTAAGGCGTGACCAAAAGTTCCTTTATGGGAATCAGCAGGTCTTTTTTTGAAAATTTCGCGAATACAATTCAAATCTATTTTTACAATTTCCATTTGAATTGTTTTTAATGTTATTGACAGGCTATTTTGTGAACTCTATTGGCGTGTCTTCCGCCTTCAAATTCTGTTTGTAAAAAAGTATCTACAATTTCTATGGCTTGTTGAATAGAAGTGTATCTGGCAGGAATACTAACGACATTTGCGTCGTTGTGTTGGCGTGCAAGTGCCGAAATTTCTTTGGTCCAGCAAAGGGCTGCTCTCACACCTTGGTGTTTGTTAGCAGACATGGCTATTCCGTTCCCGCTTCCGCAAATAATAATACCAAAATCAACGTTTTTTTCTTCCACGTCTATAGCAACGGGATGGCCAAAATCAGGGTAATCAACACTATCAAAAGTGTCGGTTCCGTAATTAGTAACTTGGATGCCTTTTGCTTCTAGAAAAGAAACAATGGCTTTTTTATAATCTGGTCCTGCGTGGTCATTTCCTATGGCTACTTTCATCTTATTTGTTGTGTTGTTTGTGATGCACAAATTTAATTAAAGAAATTGTCTTTCAAGTAAAAAAGTGGTTTATTTTGATGTGTTGATATTCAAATAACAGTTAACGCAACGTTTTAAATTATTTTTAATAAAATGGTGTTTTTATTGAACTTTATTAGGTGAAAATTGTTAACTTTTTTAATTGTTAATACTGATTTGTAAATCCTTGATAATCAGTTAATATTAATTTAACATCGATTGTTAACAACTTCCTACCGATTTTTAGAACTTTTTTAAGGAAGTATCAAAATAATTTGTAATCCAAAATTGAAATGAAACCACCTTAAAAAGTTAGCTTATTTTTTATAAAAGTTATGAATATAAAAAAGCGGGTTTTCAACAAAAATTTTAAAATTAGTTATTTACAAAACAGGGGGATTTATAACTATCAACAACTGTTTATTAAATTTAAAGAAACACTTAAAATCAAGACATTAAAAATCATTTCTTTTGTTGATAAGTCGGTATAAATAATGACAACTAAAAAACAACTAAAAAAAATTATTATTTATTGTACAAATTAACACACTATAATAACCTCCAAGATTTTTTAAATTAATTAAAATATTTTTTGTTGTATTTAATAGATGTTGAAAACTTCTCTTTTTAATAAATGTTATTTTTAAGATAAATATAACTCTAAAATACGTTTTACAACTTAGTATTCACTAATTTTAAACCTTATTAGAATAAATTATGAGTAAACTACCTAGAAAGTTTGGTAAAAAACAGAAAACATTTTCTGAAAAAATAGTAAAAATATTATCTCAAAATGCCAATAAACCGTTTAATTATAAACAAATATGTGCCATTTTAGAATTGACAGATACTAAAAGTAGAAATGAAATCATTAAGGATTTAAAAATATTAGCCGCGCAAAAAATAATTATTGAAACTACACCTGGAAGTTTTTTAATCAAAGCGATCAGTCAAGATTATTTTGAAGGAAAGATCGATATGACAAGTAGACGTACTGCTTATTTTGTTTCTGAAGAATTAGAAGAAGACGTATTTATTCCGACCAATAATTTAAATCACGCCTTAGATAAAGATACGGTAAAAGTATATGTTTACAACCGAAGAAAAGGAAGAAAGCCAGAGGGAGAAGTAATTGAAGTTTTAGAACGTCACAAAGAAGAATTTGTGGGTGTGATTGATATTCAGAAAAATTTTGCTTTTGTTTCTACTGCAAATCCGAAGATGTATACTGATATTTTTATTCCAAAAGATCGTTACAACGGGGCAGAAAATGGAGATGTGGTGGTTGTAAAAATTGAAGATTGGCCTAAAAAAGCCGATTCACCTTTTGGATCTGTTCTTAAAGTCCTTGGAAAACCTGGAGAACACAATACAGAAATTCATGCTATTCTTGCTGAATATGGTTTACCATATGATTTCCCTGTTGATGTAGAAGTCTTTGCTCAAAAAATTGATACTTCAATTCAAGAATCGGAAATAGCAAAAAGAAGAGATATGCGTAACATCCTCACTTTTACCATTGATCCTAAAGATGCAAAAGATTTTGATGATGCCCTTTCTTTTCAAAAATTAGATAATGGAAATTTCGAAATAGGCATCCATATTGCAGATGTTTCTCATTATTTACAAGAAGGAACTATATTAGATGATGAAGCTTATCAACGAGCAACTTCTGTTTATTTAGTAGACCGAGTGGTTCCAATGTTACCTGAAGTATTATCTAATTTTGCCTGTTCACTTCGACCAAATGAAGAAAAATATACCTTTTCAGCTATTTTCGAAATCGATCAAAAAGCTACTGTAATCAATCAATGGTTTGGACGAACAGTTATCAATTCAGATCAACGATTTGCTTATGAAGAAGCCCAATATTTGATTGAAAATCCTGATAAAAACACCATTCCAGCTGAAATTTCATTAACTGGAAATGACTATAAAGTACCTGAAAATATTATAGAAGCTACTTTAAAATTAGATGCATTAGCAAAAATTTTACGTAGAAATAGAATGAACAATGGAGCGATCTCTTTTGATAAAGTTGAAGTAAAATTTAATTTAGATGACAAAGGAGAACCCGAAGGTGTTTATTTTAAAGTTTCCAAAGATGCCAATCATTTAATTGAAGAATTCATGCTATTAGCCAATAGAAAAGTAGCAGAGTTTATTGGAAAACAAAAGAAAACTTTTATTTATAGAATTCATGACGAACCTAACGAAGATAAATTATTTGCGATGCAAGCACTGATTTCTAAGTTTGGATACAAAATCGATTTACGTGAGAAAAAAGGGATTTCAAAATCTTTAAATAAATTGATGGAAGATGTAAATGGTAAAAAAGAACAAAATCTTATTGATACTTTAGCTATTCGAACCATGAGTAAAGCTAAATATTCAACGGATAATATTGGTCACTATGGATTAGCATTTGATTATTATAGTCATTTTACATCACCTATTCGACGTTATCCAGATGTGATGGTGCATCGTTTACTTCAATTTTATTTGGATGGAGGAAAATCCGTCAATACAGATGAGTACGAAGAAAAATGCGAACATTCATCTAGTATGGAAAGTTTAGCAACTTCAGCCGAAAGAGATTCTATCAAGTACATGCAGATCAAATACATGCAGGATCATCAAAATGAAGAGTTTTTGGGAGTAATTTCTGGAGTTACCGAATGGGGAATATATGTAGAAATTGTTTCGAATAAGTGCGAAGGTATGTGTCGAATTAGAGAAATTAAAGATGATTATTATACTTTTGATGACAAACAATATGCCTTGGTTGGAGAAATTTCCAAAAACATTTTGCAATTAGGCGATGAAGTTTTTGTTAAAGTAAAAAATGCCGATTTAGTCAAAAAGCAATTGGATTTTAGTTTTATAAGAAAAAACGAATAGTTATCACCTCTTATTTATTTTTTAAAAATGAAGAAAATAATTTATAGTTTATTGTTAATGAGTTCATTAACATATGCACAAATTGAAAAAAATGTGGGTCAATTTACAAAAGTTACTTCTTTTGATCAGATTGATGTTACCTTGGTAGTAGCTACAGAAAATAAAATTATTTTGAATGGTTCGGGATCAGAAGAAGTGGAAGTTGTAAATAAAAACGGAGAATTAAAACTTCGAATGCCACTGACTAAATTACTTTCTGGTGATCATGTCTCAGCAACCGTTTATTACTCTAATTTAGAAGCTGTCGAAACCAATGAAGGTTCTAGTATTAAAAGTGAAAACACAGTTAAATCTACTTCATTTTCTATTATTGCAAAAGAAGGTTCTTCTGTTAATTTAAAATTAGAAGTAGCAAGATTAGAAGCTAAAATTGCAAACGGATCCAAAGTAATTGTACAAGGAACTGCAAAAAATCAAGATATCGTAATTAATTCAGGCGGAATTTTTGAAGCCGAAAAATTAGAAACTTTTCAAACAAACATCAGTTTAAATGCAGGTGGTAATGCTGCTATATTTGCCACAGAACTTGTGGATGCAAAAGTAAGAGCAGGCGGAGAAATCATCATTTATGGTAAACCCTCTCACATCAATCAAAAAACAATTGCTGGAGGAAGGATCATTGAAGCAAAATAATTTTTACTTTTAACCCATGATAAACGATATTTTAGCCGCACTTCCTTGGGGAGTATTATTAGCTTTTACGATAGGACCTGTATTTTTTGTCTTATTAGAAACAAGTATTACGAAAGGATTTCGTGCTGCTTTAATTTTTGATTTAGGCGTTGTTTTTGCCGATTTTGTCTTTATCTTGATTGCTTATTTTAGTACCAATCAGATCCTTCAAAAATTAAAAGACGATCCTGGTTTGTTTATTTTTGGTGGTGCCATCATGTTAAGTTACGGGGTGGTAGCTTATATTAAAGAAAAAAAGAACTACACAAAAAAACTGGAAGAAGATATTGATGAAGATAACATCCAAAAAAACAATTACCTAGGACTTTTTTTTAAAGGCTTTTTATTGAATTTTATCAATATTGGTGTCCTTGCTTTTTGGATGGGAATTATCATTGTTTTTGGTCCAAAACTAAACATGGAGCCCAATCGAATCAGTCTCTTCATCGCTTCAATTATTGTTACTTATTTTATTGTAGACATCATCAAAATGATGGTTGCCAAGCAATTAAAATCAAGAATGACGCCCTATAATATTTATAAAATCAAACGCGTTATTAGCATTATCTTAATGATTTTTGGTGGTTTTTTAATGGCACAAGGATTTTTTCCTAAAGAAAAAGAAATGATCAAAGAGAAGTTGGAGCAACTTAAATCGTAAAATTCTATTTTACAGATAAAAGAATTTTTTCTGATTCATTCCAATAATAAATGTATTTAAATCTTCCTCCCGAAATTTAGGAAGAACTAGAACAGTAGCTTTTCCTGTTTATTATTTAAGAAATAATACAAATTAAAGAGAAATAGTTCTGCTTCTCTTACCAAGCGCATCGTCCGGATTCGAACATCACTTTAATTAATTTTTTTAAAAAATTTACAAAAAAAAAGAGATACATTTCTGTATCTCTTAGAGGCATCGTCCGGATTCGAACCGGAGTAGGAGCTTTTGCAGAGCCCAGCCTAGCCGCTCGGCCACGACGCCAATTATTTATTGGATTGCAAATATATAAAACTATTGATTATTAGCAATTGATTCGCGTTACTTTTTTTACAAAATAAATTTAAGATCTATATTCTTCCATTTCAATTGTAACAGCCTCAACATCACCACCAATAGGCGGATTTAATTTTGATACATTCAATACAATTCGTGATACAGAAGGGATTTCTTTAAAAATTCTCGTAATAATTCGATGGGCTACATGTTCTAATAATTTAGATCTTATATCCATTTCTTCGATTGCAATTTTATTCAAAAGCACATAATCTACTGTGTCTTTCAACTCATCAGATACAGATGATTTTCTAAGATCTGTTTTTATCTCTAAATCGACTCTATAATCTGACCCTATTTTTGCTTCTTCTTCCAAACATCCGTGAAAAGAAAACGTTCGGATATTTTGTAATTTTATAGTTCCCATATATGTTAAAATTAAGATGCTCGATTTCAGGTTATTTCAATAAACTTGAAACATCAAACCCGAAACTTGAAACCTTTTTATATCTTTGCTAAAATTACATAAAATAATGTCAACAGAAGAAAAGTCACTCAATTTTATTGAACAAATAATCGAAGAAGATTTAAAAAACGGTTTGTCAAAAGATAAATTACGTTTTCGATTTCCACCTGAACCTAATGGTTATTTACACGTTGGTCATGCCAGCGCTATTTGTCTTAATTTTGGTTTAGGAATTGATTATCAATCTCCAGTAAATCTTCGATTTGATGATACCAATCCTGCTAAAGAAGAACAAGAATTTGTAGATGCTATTAAAAAAGATGTAGAGTGGCTTGGTTTTCAATGGGATACAGAATGTTACGCTTCTGATTATTTTCAGCAATTATACGATTGGGCCGTACAATTTATCAAAGATGGTAAGGCCTATGTTGACAGCCAATCTTCTGAAGAAATGGCCATCCAAAAAGGAACACCTACCACTCCTGGTGTAGATTCGCCTTATAGAAATCGTTCGGTTGAAGAGAATTTAGATCTTTTTGAGCGCATGAAAAACGGAGAATTTCCAGACGGAGCTCACATTCTTCGCGCTAAAATAAGTATGGGAGCCAATAATATGTTGATGCGCGACCCCATCATGTACAGAATTTTACACAAACACCACCACAGAACAGGTAATGATTGGTGCATTTATCCGATGTATGACTGGGCACATGGTGAGAGTGATTATTTAGAGCAAATTTCGCATTCTTTTTGTACGTTAGAATTTTTACCTCACCGCGAATTATATGATTGGTTTTTGAACCAAATTTATGACGCAAACAAAGTAAGACCAAAACAAAGAGAGTTTGCCAGAAGAAATTTATCGCATACGGTTGTTTCCAAAAGAAAATTACTTCAACTGGTTCAAGAAGGCCATGTAACTTCATGGGACGATCCTAGAATGAGTACTATTTCTGGAATGAGAAGAAGAGGTTATACGCCAAATTCTATCCGAAACTTTGCCAAAACAATCGGAATTGCCAAACGAACCAATTTGATCGATGTTTCGTTGTTAGAGTTTTGTATTCGTGAAGATTTAAATAAAACAGCACCAAGAGTCATGGCTGTATTAAATCCGATTAAATTGGTTATCACGAATTACCCTGAGGGTAAAGAAGAAATTCTTGATGCTGAAAACAGTCAGGAAGATGCCAGTTTAGGATTCAGAAAAGTACCTTTTTCGAAAGAATTATACATTGAAAGAGAAGATTTTCAAGAAGAAGCAAACAAGAAATTTTTTAGATTAACGCTTGGTACAGAAGTTCGTTTAAAAAATGCATACATCATCAAAGGTGAATCTGTTATCAAAGATGCCGAAGGAAATATTACAGAAATTCACTGTACGTATGACGAAGAATCTAGAAGCGGTAGCGGAACAGAAGCCAGCCAAAGAAAAGTTAAAGGAACCATTCATTGGGTGTCTATTCAACATGCTATTCAGGCAGAAGTGCGTTTGTATGATCGATTGTTTACGCATGAAAACCCAGACGGAGACAAAGATGTAGACTTTAAAGAATACATCAATCCGAATTCGTTAGAAATTAGTACGGGATACCTAGAGCCAAGTTTACAAACCGCAAAAGACGGTGATCGTTTTCAATTTCAACGTTTAGGTTATTATTGTGTGGATAG
The DNA here is from genome assembly GCA_017984835.1 of Flavobacterium sp. Classification (GTDB taxonomy): domain Bacteria; phylum Bacteroidota; class Bacteroidia; order Flavobacteriales; family Flavobacteriaceae; genus Flavobacterium. The sequence goes on from JAGNYR010000009.1 coordinate 18,930, forward strand.
AGATTCTACCTCTGAAAAATTAGTTTTCAATAAAACAGTCGGATTACGAGATACTTGGGCTAAGGTCGAAAACAAAGAATAAGTAAGTTTTTAAGATTAGTTTACATAAAAAAAGAGGCAATTAAGCCTCTTTTTTTTGGTTTGTTCGGTAATTATTTTTGATCCCCGTTATTTGAAGTATCAGACGGATCATAATCTAATGAAGTATGATTTCCTGTCTTTTTCACTCTTTTCGGTTGTTTTTTCATTTGTTCACCTATGATATTAGAAGCCGTAAAACTAGTTACCATGCTATTCAACATATCGCTTGCCGCTTGAGGTGAATTTGGTAATAAAATCAAATTGGAGTTGGTGTCTGCACCAATCGCTTGTAAGGTATCATAATGTTGTGTAATTACAATTAATGCCGATGCTTCTTGTGAATTGATTCCAACATTATTAAGTACTTCTACACTTTCAACCAAACCTTTTGCAATTTCTCTTCTTTGATCTGCAATACCTTGACCTTGTAATTTTTTACTTTCTGCTTCCGCTTTTGCTTTGGCAACAATTCTAATACGTTGTGCTTCCGATTCAAACATTGCAGCTGTTTTTTCTCTCTCTGCCGCATTGATTCTATTCATGGCATTTTTAACTTGAATATCTGGGTCAATATCTGTTACCAATGTATTGATGATGTCATATCCATAAGCCATCATTGCTTCGTTTAACTCGCGTTTAACCGCTACTGCAATGTCGTCTTTTCGAACAAATACATCATCTAGAATTAACTTTGGAACCTCTGCACGAACCACATCAAAAACATATGCCGTAATTTGATCGTGCGGGTATTCAAGTTTATAAAAAGCTTCGTACACATGCTCTTGAATTACTTTGAATTGTACTGAAACTTTCATTTTGATAAACACATTGTCTTTGGTTTGTGTTTCAATAATTACATCAAGTTGTTGAATTCTAAGATTCACTCTTCCCGCAATACGATCAATTACAGGTAGTTTCAATTGCAACCCAGAATTACGAATACTTGTAAATTTTCCGAAGCGCTCAATGACAACAGCTGTTTGTTGCTTAACGGTAAAAAAGGAAGAAAACAAAACAATTAGTCCAAGAACTAAAATAAAAACAAAAAATGGTCCCATAATAATTATTAATTAGTTGATAAAGTATTTATACGCGTGTTTTAAAAAAAAGTTACAAATAAAAAAGCCATCAATTTGATGGCTTGTAAGATTTAAAAAGTGGCTGTTGCTTTTTCTATTCGCTTGATGGTTTCTGATTTTCCGATCAATTCTATGATATCAAATAAATGAGGCCCTTTTAATGCTCCAACGATGCTTAGTCGAAGGGGTTGCATTACTTTTCCCATTCCAATTTCGTTTGTTGTCATCCAATCTTTTAAAACTGTTTCAATGTTTAAGGAAGTAAAATCAGAAATTTTATGTAGTTCTTCTTTTACTTGCAGTAAGAGACTTGATGTATCTTCTTTCCAATTCTTGCTTGCTTTTTCATCGTATGTTGCTGGCGCTTCAAAGAAATAATCCGCTAATTCCCATAATTCATTTGTAAAATGAGCTCGTTCTTTAATAAGACCCACGATTTTTGTGAGTTCTTCAAAAGAAAAAGTACATTTCCCCAGTCTATTAATAACGTCTTTTTCAAATGCTTCTGTTAACTGTTCGTTGCTTTGTTTTTGTAAGTATTGGTGATTGAACCATTTATTTTTCTCGGGATCAAATTTAGCCCCAGCTTTATGAATACGACTTAAATCAAATTTTTGAACCAATTCTTCTAAAGAGAAAATTTCTTGTTCGGTTCCGTCGTTCCATCCTAATAAGGCCAAAAAGTTAACTACTGCTTCTGGAAAAAACCCGTTTTCTCTGTAACCAGATGCAACTCCCTCTTCTGTTTTCCACTCTAGTGGAAATACCGGAAACCCCATTTTATCACCGTCTCTTTTCGATAATTTTCCGTTTCCGATTGGTTTTAAAATCAAGGGCAAGTGAGCAAATTCGGGAGCATCCCAACCAAAAGCTTTGTATAATAAACTGTGTAAGGGTAACGAAGGCAACCATTCCTCACCGCGAATCACATGCGAGGTTTCCATTAAATGATCATCAACAATATTCGCTAGATGGTACGTAGGCATACCGTCCGATTTAAACAATACTTTATCATCCAATAAATTGGTGTCAAATTTTACTTCGCCTCGAATGATATCATGCAAAACCACGGTTTCATTTACAGGCGTTTTAAAACGCACCACAAATTGATCTCCTTTTGAAATTTTTTCTGCTACTTCCTCTTTTGATAAGACAATAGAAGTATCTAAGAGTTCTCTAACAGAGTGGTTGTAGATGAAATTATTACCTTCAGCCTCTGCTTTTTTTCTTAATTCATCTAATTTTTCAGCTGAATCAAATGCATAATATGCCCAACCTGTTTCAATCAATTGGTCTACATACTGTTTGTATATTTCTTTTCTTTCGCTTTGTCTGTAAGGCCCAAATTTTTCATTTTTGCCTATCGTTTCATCAGGTGATATACCTAGCCATTCCAAAGCTTTAAAAATATAAGCTTCTGCTTCAGGCACAAATCTAGTTTGATCCGTATCTTCAATTCGGAGATAAAAAACACCTTTATTTTGTTTTGCAAATAAGTAATTAAATAGAGCTGTTCTTACTCCTCCAATATGTAAAGGTCCAGTCGGACTTGGTGCAAAACGCACACGAACTTGTTTTGACATCGCTTTGTTTTTTTTGCAAAGATACGTTTTCAAAGATGGAATAAGAAATGATCTAATTGAGATTATCATCATTTTTAATTTAAATCTTTTTTAACCTTTTTATTTTCGTCAAAAATTGTAATTTTATCGGTCATTATTAATCGGCGATCTATTTTGAACAATCCAACGTTAATTTTCACCAAACTAGAAGGTTTTATTAAGAAATATTATACCAATGAATTACTTCGTGGTTGCTTATTTTTTATTGGGTTGGGGTTGTTGTATTTTTTATTCACCATTTTTCTAGAGTATTTTTTGTGGTTAAAACCCATAGCTAGAACGGTATTGTTTTTTGTTTTTATTGTCGTAGAATTGTTTTTACTTCTCCGTTTTATTCTATTCCCAGTTTTTAAACTATGTAAACTTCAAAAAGGGATTGATTATGAAGTGGCTTCTTCCATCATTGGGACTCATTTTCCAGAAGTGGCAGATAAACTGACCAACTTTCTCCAACTTTCTAACAACCAAAACCAATCGGAACTGCTGCTTGCGTCGATTGATCAAAAAGCGGCTGCATTAGAGCCAATTCCTTTCAGTAAAGCCGTAAATTTTCGATCCAACAAAAAATACATCCCTTTAACTTTGTTTCCGCTTATTATAGTACTGTTTGTTTATTTGTCGGGAAATGGATTTGTGCTTTCAGACGGATTACATCGTGTGGTTCATTATAAGCAACAGTTTTTACCTCCTGCTCCTTTTCAATTTCAGATCGTGAACAAATCTCTGATAACTGAGCAAAACAAGGATTTCACCTTAACCGTTACTACCAAAGGGAAAGTGGTTCCCGAAAAAGCAACTATTTTCTTTAATGACGAGAGTTATTTTATGGAGTCGATGGGATTGGGCGTGTTTAAATTTACGATTCCGAAACCCACAGAAGACGTTTCTTTTCACATGGAAGCGAATGCTGTTTCTTCGATGGATTATACACTTGATGTGGTTTCTGTGCCTTCTATCACTAATTTTCAAATGATTCTGAATTATCCTTCTTATGTCAACAAGAAAAGCGAAACGATTTCAGGGACAGGTAACGCCGTTATTCCGGAAGGGACCGTTGTAACATGGAAGATAGCTACGGTGGCAACGAATCAAGTTACCTATTTTCAATCCAATATTTCTCAGGCGTTTAACAGTAATGAAGCTACTTTTTCATTGTCTAAAAAAATAAATGAAAATACAGATTATCAAATTCATACGTCCAACCGAAAGATCAAGGACTATGAAAAATTGACCTATCAATTGTCGGTAACCAAAGATGCGTTCCCTACTATTCATGTTGGACCCGCTCCCGACAGCCTTAAACTGAATGCTAATTACCTTTTAGGACAAGTATCGGACGATTACGGATTGAGTAAGCTTCAAGTGGTTTATTTCCCCTCAGATCAGCCCAACCAAGTCCTTCGCGGAAATCTTAAGGTAAAAAAAGACCTGTACGATCAATTTGTGTACACCTTTCCTTCTGATTTACCTGTCGTTCCCGGTGTTACGTATGATTATTATTTTGAAGTCTTTGACAACGATGCGATCCATCATTACAAAAGTACACGATCTGCACAGTTTTCATACCGTGAAAAAACCGAAACCGAAAAACAAGACCAACTATTTCAACAGCAGAACAGCGCTATTTCCACCCTTGAAAAATCGATAAAAGCACAAGAAAAGCAACTTTCTGAGATGGAAAAGTTACAACAAATGGGCAAGGAAAAAGAGTCGTTAGAATACAAAGAACAACAAAAAGTCAATGACTTTCTTGAACGCCAGATGAAACAAGACAAGATCATGCAGGAATTTGCTGAGAAAATGAAAGACAACTTGGATAAGTTTCAAAAGGACAAAAAGGATGTAGACAAGGAACAATTAGAAAAACGTCTGGAAAACATTGATAAAGAGTTTGAGAAAAACAAAAAATTAGTTGAAGAGCTTCAAAAACTAAACGAAAAAATAGATAAAGAAGAGCTGTTTGAAAAAATGGATCAGCTGAAGCAACAAAGCAAAAACCAAACGAAAAGTTTAGAGCAACTGGTGGAGCTTACAAAAAAATATTATGTAGAAAAAAAGGCAGAACAAATTGCTGAAAAACTCAACACACTCTCAGAAAAGCAAGACCAACTTTCGGAATCTGAAAAAGAGAATAATGCTGCAAAGCAAGAGGCAATCAACAAAGATTTTGATGCCATACAAAAAGAGCTCGATCAGTTACAAAAAGATAACAAAGAGCTTAAATCTCCGATGGAGCTACCTGATACAGCCCCCGAGGAGAAAAGCATCGAAGAAGACCTTAAAAAAGCGTCAGATGAGTTAAAGAAAGCCGCAAAGTCGGCCGCAAAACCCAAACAAAAGTCGGCTTCCAAAAAAATGAAGCAGATGAGTTCGGAGATGCAAGAAAGCATGGAAGGTGGTGAACAAGAACAAATGGAAGAAGATATTGCGGTATTGCGTCAAATATTAGATAATCTAGTCGCCTATTCTTTTTCACAGGAAGAAGTGATGAACCAATTCCGTAACATCAAAAGAGGCTCGCCTGCATTCAATAAATTTCTAAAAACGCAGCAAGATTTAAAACAACAATTTAAACATATTGACGATAGTTTGTTTTCGATGTCGTTAAGAAATCCGAAAATAGCAGAAAACGTTACAAAAGAGATTGGAAATGTTCAATACAATGTGGACAGAGCCTTAGATAATTTAGTCGAAGTGAATGTTCCTAAAGCGGCTTCTCATCAACAATACGCTGTAAGTTCTTCCAACAAATTAGCTGATTTCTTAGCCGACATTTTAACCAGCATGCAAATGTCGATGTCAATGTCAGGAAAAGGCAAAGGCAAGGGCCAGCCGTCACCCGGAAAAGGCTCAGGATCAGGCGATCAGCTTCCAGACATCATTAAAAAACAAGAAGGTTTGTCTGAAAAACTCAAAGATGGAATGAAGCCAGGCAAGTCGCCAGGGTCTAAACCCGGAGAGGGCAAAGAAGGGCAAGGTAAAGAGGGCAAGAATAAGGAAGGAAAGAACGCATCTGGATCGGGCAACTCGAGCGGAGGTAAAGACGGAAAAGACGGAAAAGACGGCGAGGGTGATGCTCAAATGATTATGGATATTTATAAAGAGCAACAACAATTGCGTGAGTCGTTACAGAAAGAACTTAACAAGCAAGGTCTTGGCGGAACAGGACAATCAACGTTGGATCAAATGAAGCAAATAGAGAAACAACTCCTTAACAAAGGGTTTACGAACGAAGTGCTTCAGCGCATGTTGAATTTAAAATATGAATTACTAAAACTAGACAAAGCAATACAACAACAAGGAGAAGAAAACAAACGCCAAGCGGATGGAGCTAAAAAACAATTTACCAATACGTCTACACCCCTGCCGCCTGCTTTACAAGAATATTTAAAAAGCATCGAAATATTAAACAGACAAACCCTACCTTTGCGTTCGAATTACAACCAGAAGGTTCAAGAATATTTTAAAAGAAATGATTAGTTTTAATTACGAGAACGACTTTAATTTAGATAACGAAGCCGAAATTTCGACTTGGATATCCAATGTTATTGTGTCAGAAAAAAAGAAAGAAGGAGACATCAATTACATCTTTTGCAATGATGATTTTCTGCTTAATATCAACCAACAATACCTCAATCACGATACGCTGACTGATATTATTTCTTTTGATTATTCTGTAGGAAATGAATTACACGGTGATATTTTCATTTCGACTGAGCGCGTTGCAGAAAACGCATTGGATTTTGGCGTGTCGTTCAGTGATGAGCTACTTAGGGTATTGTCTCACGGGGTGCTACATTATTGTGGGTATAAAGACAAATCAGAAGCAGACGAACTGCTTATGAGAAACAAAGAGGATGAAAAAATTAAGATGTTCCACGTGAAACATAATTAATTTTCTTATTACTAATTAAACCGTTCCACGTGGAACAAATAGAAGGTAAACATGTTTGATGTATATGATGTAATTGTGGTGGGCGCTGGACACGCGGGTTGTGAAGCTGCTGCCGCTGCCGCTAATTTAGGTTCTAAAACATTGTTGATTACAATGAGTCTTCAAAACATTGCGCAAATGTCTTGTAATCCTGCTATGGGAGGAATTGCAAAAGGGCAAATTGTGCGAGAAATTGATGCATTGGGTGGTTATTCGGGTATTGTTTCAGACAATACGGCGATCCAGTTTAAAATGCTCAACAAATCGAAAGGGCCCGCAATGTGGTCGCCAAGGGTGCAATCAGATCGAATGCGCTTTTCAGAAGAGTGGCGTTTGATGTTAGAAAACACACCTAACTTGGATTTTTACCAAGAAATGGTGAAAGGACTGATCATCAATAACCAAAAAATTGAAGGAGTGGTAACCTCGCTTGGAATTGAAATCAAAGCCAAATCAGTTGTATTAACGAACGGTACGTTCCTTAATGGATTGATCCATATTGGCGAAAAACAATACGGTGGAGGTCGCGCTGGAGAAACCGCTGCATATGGAATTACAGAAGATTTAATCAAAGCCGGATTTGAATCGGGCCGAATGAAAACAGGAACCCCTCCTCGTGTGGATGGTCGTTCTTTAGATTATTCCAAAATGAGAGAAGAACCAGGAGATACGCACCCGGATAAATTTTCTTATTCCAATCAAACC
>JAGNYR010000009.1:26450-50239 GCA_017984835.1 Flavobacterium sp.
GAAGCTTACATTGGCGTTTTGATCGATGATTTGATCACGAAAGGAACCGAAGAACCTTACCGAATGTTTACTTCTCGAGCAGAATACCGAACCTTACTTCGTCAAGATAATGCCGATTTTCGATTAACACCTAAGTCGTTTGAGATTGGTTTGGCTTCAAAAGCACGAATGATTCGCATGGAAAAAAAGTTTTCTTCAAGCGATGCAATGGTCGGATTTTTTAAAGAAACAAGTGTTACGGCCGCAGAAGCCAATCCTATTCTGATAGAAAAAGGAAGTGCTCCTATGGATCAATCCGATAAAATGTTTAAAGTTTTTTCACGTCCGCAGTTGGATTTAGAGGATTTTCTTAAACTTGAAAAAGTGAAAGCCTATGTAGAAACACACGAATTAGATCGTGAAATATTAGAACAAGCAGAAATTCAAGTAAAATATTCGGGATATATTGAAAAAGAACGCAACAATGCCGACAAATTAACACGTTTGGAAGACGTTAAAATCCCAGAAGACTTTGATTACAACAAGATAAAATCGATGTCTATTGAGGCCAAACAAAAATTAAGTAAAATACGCCCTGTTACCATTTCACAAGCATCACGAATCAGCGGGGTGTCGCCTAGCGACATTTCGGTATTGCTGATTTATATGGGAAGATAACAATTGTTCCACGTGAAACGTATCGCGTAAACGCCTATTAAATAAGAAAAAAATGAACATTTCTAATGCAACCCCTTTTTTAAAAGTAAAAGATTATTCTGTTTCTGGAGAAACTTTCGAGTTGATGTATGATTCGGAATACGATATGTTGATTACGCATCCACAACCCAGCCTACAAGATTTACCTCGTTATTATGAAAGTGACGATTATATTTCGCATACCGACGGAAAGCGTTCTTTGTTTGAAAAACTATATCATTTTGTCAAGAAAATAGCTTTAACCAATAAGTTAGCGCTTATCAATTCTTGTTCAGAAAAAGGACATTTGTTAGATATTGGTGCAGGAACCGGTGAGTTTTTATATGTGGCAAAACAGAACGGTTGGCGAATAACCGGCATTGAACCAAGCGACAAAGCAAAAGGCATTGCGCTAAAAAAAGGAGTTGCATTCGTAGATCAAATTGAGACCATTAAAGATCAGTCGATGGATGTGGTTACCATGTGGCATGTATTGGAACACGTACCCGATTTAGATCGTCAGATTTCGGAATTGAAACGAATCCTCAAACCCAACGGATCCATCCTCATAGCGGTGCCAAATTTCAAATCGTATGATGCCAACCATTATGGAGCTCATTGGGCCGCCTTCGATGTGCCGATTCATTTATGGCATTTTTCTAAAACAGCTATTGAAAAATTATTTTCTGAAAAGGATTTGAAACTAACCCAAACACTTCCCATGAAGTTTGATAGTTTTTATGTAAGCCTTTTGTCCGAAAAATATAAAACAGGTAAAATGAATTTCATCCAAGCCTTTTTCATCGGTTTGAGATCCAATTGGGCAGCCCAACGCAATTTTGAATATTCATCGCACATTTACGTCTTTAAAAACAAGTAAAAATTAAATAAAAGACGTTTAATAAATCAAAACGCACAAGACGACTACAATTCCGTCTTTTTTGTTTTTGTGGCTTAAAAGCGATTAAATGAATCCGTTTTTAATAGAGATTTGTTATTATTAGTTGTTTTACTATAATTAATTATAATGCAACCAAAAATCATCCAAAAACTTAATTTATTATTGTTTCCAATATTATTTTTATATTTTTGGCAAAATTTAAACTTAACCCTTTTTTATAATGAAAAAAATTATTGTAGTTCTTGGTCTTGCGCTTGCAAGTATTTCTTGTAACAATACGACAGATGCAAACGGAATTAAATCGGCTTACATAGATACTTCTAAATTAATGGAAGAAAGTACTGAAGCGAAAGACATAGAAGAAAAATACAAAGCGAAAGCTGAAGTGATGGGAGCTCAATTAAAAGTGGAAGCAACCAAATTAGAAGGTGAGAAAAATGCTTTCCAAGCAAACGCTCAAAAAAATGGTCAAGGTTGGGCACAACAAAAATATGGTGAATTGCAACAAAGAGAGCAACAACTTCAATACGCGCAACAAGGAATGCTACAACAATTGCAAGGAGAAAGCGGTGTTGAAATGGATTCTTTGGTAACTAAATACAAAAAAGTATTCAAAGAATACGGAAAAGAAAAAGGATACGATTACATCTACGGAACAGGAGAAGCCGCAACAGTATTGTATGCTAAAGATCAATACGACATCACAAAAGACGTGGTTAAATTGATCAATGATAAATACAAATCAGAAGCTAAAAAAGAAGATAAGCCTGCTGATAAAAAGGAAGATAAAAAATAATCTTACCCAAATCACATGATAAAAAATCGCTCATTTCGAGCGATTTTTTTGTTTGTTATCTACATTGTTTTACATTTGTAAATCACTTCATCTCATTGCCATGGAAACTATTTCTGTCGAAGCCAATTACGTCTTACAATTCATCAATCAAACCAACCAATCTGTTTTTTTAACGGGAAAAGCAGGAACGGGTAAGACGACACTTCTGAAAGAAATAATCAAAACCACCCATAAAAAAACAGTCGTGGTTGCTCCAACCGGAATAGCCGCTCTGAATGCAGGAGGTGTAACCATCCACTCAATGTTTCAATTGCCTTTTGGCGGATTTTTACCCGATGAAAAAGCTTCAGCACAGTTCTCGGGAGGGGTAAAATTTGAATCCAAAGAAACCCTTCGCCGGCATTTTAAGATGAGCGCCATTAAAAGAGCGGTCATTCAAAACATGGAATTACTCATCATAGACGAAGTATCCATGTTGCGATCGGATCTCTTGGATGCGATCGATTTTATGCTGCAAAGTGTACGAAAAAAGAAATCCCTTTTTGGGGGTGTTCAAGTCCTATTTATTGGAGATCTACTTCAGCTGCCACCGGTAATTCGCGATGAAGAATGGCGTGTATTACGCAATTATTATAAAGGAAAATTTTTCTTTCACGCCCATGTTATTCAGCAAAATCCTCCGCTATATATAGAACTTACCAAAATATTCAGACAAACAGAGGAAACTTTCATTGCCATACTTAACCAGTTAAGAAACAATACCATCACCCAAGATACGGTGCAGTACCTCAATCAATTTGTAAATCCGACTTTTGATTTAAAAGAGAACCAAGGTTACATTACCTTGACCACTCACAACACGAAAGCCGATGCCATCAACAAACAATCCATCCAAGATCTGGAAGGGATGTCGTATTATTTTGGTGCCAAAATCATTGATGATTTTCCTGAGAAAATGCATCCATTAGAACAGACATTGGAATTGAAAGTGGGTGCGCAAATCATGTTCATCAAAAATGATTTATCGTTTGATAAAAATTATTTTAACGGTAAAATGGGTATTGTAACCTCGCTATCGGCCCATGATATTTTTGTTCATTTTCCCGAAGAAAACAAGACAATTGAAGTCGAACGCTACGAATGGGAAAACATCAGATACAATGTAAACCCGCTTACCAAAGAAATTGAAGAAGAAGTGCTAGGCACCTTTTCACACTATCCAATCAAATTAGCTTGGGCCATTACCATTCACAAAAGCCAAGGCTTAACGTTTGAAAAAGCAGCGCTCGATGTGTCGCAAGTTTTTTTACCCGGACAGGCCTATGTAGCCCTCTCCCGTTTGCGATCGTTAAACGGCTTGGTTTTGCTCTCCCCTCTTCAGGTAAATGGGATTTCAAACGATGAAGATGTCATGGAATACGCTACCCATAAAGCAAGCGAAGATATCATCCACCAAACCCTTCAACAAGAAACCAAAAATTACATCCATCAGTACCTAAGAAACAGTTTTCATTGGGCCGATTTAACGCAAGAATGGCGCAACCATAAATTTAGCTACTTGGACAGTGATGTTTCGGCAAAATCCAAACACAAAGAATGGGCAGCCCACCAACTAGCCTTGTGTGAATCCATTTTGGAATCTTCTGCTAAGTTCATGAACCAACTAGATCATTTGTTTTACAACGAAGTTGTTGATTTTGATTTTGTAAACACAAGAATACAAGCTGCATACGATTACTTTTTCGAAAAATTAGATGCTTTGATGTATCAAATTTTGTACAAAATTGAAGAAGTAAAACGAATGAAACAAATGAAGCAATTCTACGACGAATTGCAAACCATTGAAGAGCTTCAAACCCAGGCTATTTTGCGCTTGATGAAAGCCAAAAAAATGATCGAAACCATTGTAGAAAAACGGCCAATTGAAAAAGAGAACCTCCATTCTAATGCCCTAAAATCGTACAAAACAAATAAATTGGCACGAGTTTTTGAAGACTACAAACACAACAACCAAGCGTTGATTTCGGTAGAAGAAGACGATAATTTATACCTCCCTAAAAAGAAAAAAGCCGACAAAAGCGCCAAAAAGTCGACCACTCAAATCACCTATGAATTGTGGGTAGATAACAATTCCATTGAAGAAATTGTTCAATTGCGTAAACTGTCTCACGCAACCATTTTGGGGCATTTCACCAAATTAATCAAAGACAAAGCGGTAGCCATTTCAGACATCATGCCGCAAGACAAAATAGAAATACTGACCCAAGAATTTGAAAAGTATACCGAAGAAAGCGTCACGCCCTTAAAAGAAAAATTAGGTGATGCATTCACCTGGGACGAACTCCGAATGTTTAAAGCCAGTCTTTAGGTTTGTGGCTTGAGGTTGATGGATTCAGCAATCTATTTACTTTTGCCTAATGCCTAATATCTAACCCAACCAATACACCGCCAAAACTGCCGGAATAAAATAAATAGCAATCGTGCGAGCCCCATCATATTCTTTCGCCAATCGCTGCCCTAGCAATAAAAACAACAAGGTAACAGACGAAAAAACCGCGCCATAAAAACCAAAAGTACGTTCGCCAGAAATAAAAATCTGAAATACCCCTAGTACGCTCAACACTCCGGCAATAAGTTCCAATAACAATATTAATCCCAACGAAGCAGGCACAAAATCTTTGATGATTGTTTTGGCAAAATGACCTTTCAGCCATGAAACATTATCGTTCCAATGAAACAATTTGTCGTGGGCAGAAGTGATAAACGTTACGGCCAAAAAAACTAAAATTAAAATAGATGCTGGATAGTTCATGGGTGTTATTTTTTATGGATTAATCGGGTTAGTTTTATGGATAAATCAGTCAAAATTAATTTGGCATTTCCGTTGCGCTCAATGTGATAAATAGCGTCCGAAAGTTCTTTAAAAATATCCTCAATATTCGAATTGTTCACAAAGGGTGCAAAGTTTTCTAGCTTGAATTTTTCTACAGACGGTTCAAAATAAACAAGCGGTTCTGCTTGATAATTGAGCAACATCGCCTGACGGAACACATCAATACAAAAGGTTAAAAATTTCTTTTGAGCCTCTCGCCCAATGCCTGCAATGGTTTCGCTCCACACAATCAAATCTTGAATGGCTGCCGCATTTCCTTTGGCTCTAAACGCAGCGCGAACCCAGTCAACAAACCATTGTTCAAACGGAAAATCTTCGGCCACATCATGTAAAATACGCAACGATTTATTGAAATTTCCTTGCGACAAATGCGCAATTTTCTGCGCTTTTTGAGGCTCCAATCCATGGTTGTATTGCAACGATTCGGCAATGACTTTCTCTGGGAGCGCATTAAAATGAAGCACCTGGCAACGCGATCGGATGGTTTGGATGATGTCTTCTTCTTTTTCAGAAATCAAGATAAACACCGTTTTATCGGTGGGCTCTTCCAATAACTTCAACAATTTATTGGACGCGGCCAAATTCAATTTGTCGGCCATCCAAATAATCAACACTTTGTAACCACCTTCCATGGACTTCAAGGCCAGCGATTTCAAAATTTCTTGTGCATCGTCTACCCTAATTTCGCCCTGTTTGTTTTTCACGCCCAGTTCTTTGTACCAATCAAACAAGCCACCGTAGACATTTTCGGTTAGAAAGGCCCGCCATTCGGTCAAAAAATCGGCACTTTTAGGATGCGATTTCACGCCATCGGTTGTCACCGTCGGAAACACAAAATGCAAATCGGGATGCGAAAAGTTCCCAAATTTTAAGTTACACGTCCCATTTTCACCTACATTTTCACCACCCGTATTGTTGCATATCAAGTACTGCGCATAGGCAATCGCCATGGCCAATGTACCTGTGCCTTCGGGGCCTACAAACAATTGTGCATGCGGTACCCTGCCCTGCTCGGCGCTTTTTTGCAAATGGCTTTTGATGTGCTCGTGCCCTAAAATTTCTGAAAACTGCATAAGCAAAGATACTACAAACCCATTCAAAAATAAAAATCAAATGCAGATCTTTTGGGCATGCCGGCAAACGCCCCAGCGACTCACCCCAGCGGGCAATTGCCGTCGGGCTCTTGGCTCTATCTTTTGCTTCGCTGCGCTCCACAAAAGGATGCCGCCGCCATCCCTCATGCAGTAGCAAAACAAATTCAATTAGAAGGGATAAATTTGCGCGTTTTTTTCTTACTTTTGATTAACGTTATGCGTTTAGCAGTCTGTTACTCGTAGACCCGAAAATGAAATTCATCTTTAATAATGAACCAAGAAGAAAAAAAGAATGCGCTAGTATCGATAGTATTTTATGTAATATCTATATTGATGATAGTCGCGATAAATGTTTCAGGAAAATTTAAATCTGGACCTTGTACACCGAATTTAGATGTTCTTTCAGTTTTTTTACTTGCAATTCTAAATATAGTATTGATGATTGCTAACGGAATAAGAGGGTTTTTGTTTGGAAAACAAACCAGACTTTCATTTTGCGTACATTTTGTTGCGCTTTTAGTTTGGGTAACATGCATTTATTTTAACCTTCTTTGAACACAACCTAACCGCTAACCGCCATTTCACGCATTTGACCAATTCTCGCCATCCCTATCTCGTGGCGCTACTTTCATAAAATGATCACGATTCAAAAACCAGATAACACTTCCTTTTCATGAACATCCAAGCACAAATTGATGCCTACATGGCCAGCCTACCCGAAACCAAACGCCAAGACATGCTAGTCTTGCACCAACTCATTTTGGAAGTCATGCCCACGCACAAACTCTGGTTTTTGGACGGTAAAAATGAAGCGGGTAAAGTCGTTTCCAACCCCAATGTTGGGTATGGCAATTACACCATTTACTATGCAGACGGTACCACCAAAGATTTTTTTCAAATTGGCATCAGCGGCAACACAACCGGAATCTCGGTTTACATCATGGGTCTTGCCGACAAGACTTTTTTGCCAACGACCTTCGGTAGTACTATTGGCAAAGCAAGCGTCACCGGTTATTGCATCAAATTTAAACAACTCAAAGACATCGCGCTCGACGTTTTAGTAGCAGCCATACAGGCTGGATTTCAATCTTCAAAAACAACCAAATAACACAAAAAACCGCCTCCTTGCAGGTGGTTTTTTGTTTTGAAAGCGGTGCCCATGAGGAGAAAAATACTTTTCAAAACACCCAAAAAAATAATTTTGTAACTTTGCCCCTTAATTAATTAACAAAAACCGAATAATGAAAACTTTAAACGACTTCAATTTCCAAAACAAGAAAGCCATTGTAAGGGTAGATTTTAATGTGCCTCTAGACGCCAATTTTGCTGTAACAGACGCCAACCGAATCGAAGCTGCCAAACCCACAATTGATAAAATTCTTGCCGATGGGGGTAGCGTAATCTTGATGTCGCACCTAGGAAGACCTAAAGGAAAAGAAGATCAGTTTTCATTACGCCACATTGTCGCTACGGCACAAGAAGTATTGGGCGTACCGGTATTGTTTGCAGCCGATTGCAGAGGTGAAGTAGCCCAACAAGCAGCACAGAACTTGCAACCAGGTCAAGTATTGTTGTTAGAAAACTTGCGTTTTTACGCAGAAGAAGAAGCCGGAGATGTTGCGTTTGCAAAAGAATTGGCCTCTTTGGGAGATATTTATGTAAACGATGCGTTTGGTACAGCTCACAGAGCCCATGCCTCTACCACCATCATTGCGCAGTTTTTTCCAAACAGCAAATGTTTCGGGATGCTATTGGCCAAAGAAATTGACAGTTTGAACCGCGTATTGAACAATTCGGTAAAACCCGTTACAGCAGTTTTGGGAGGATCTAAAGTTTCATCTAAAATTACGGTAATCGAAAACATATTAGACAAAGTAGACCACATGATCATTGGTGGTGGAATGACTTTTACATTTGTGAAAGCCCTTGGCGGAAAAATAGGGAACTCTATTTGCGAAGACGACAAACAAGATTTGGCCTTGGAAATTTTACGCCTTGCCAAAGAAAAAGGAGTTCAAATTCATATTCCGGTTGATGTGGTTGCAGGAGATCAATTCTCAAACGACGCCAACACGCAAGTGGTAGACGTTAGAGCTATTCCAGACGGATGGGAAGGTATGGATGCCGGACCTAAGTCGTTGGAGCAATTCAAAAAAGTGATTTTAGAGTCTAAAACCATTCTTTGGAACGGTCCGTTGGGTGTTTTTGAAATGCCAACTTTTGCTCAAGGAACCATTCAATTGGGTGAGTTCATCGCTGAAGCAACAGCAAATGGCGCTTTCTCTTTAGTAGGTGGAGGTGACTCGGTTGCGGCCGTAAAACAATTCGGATTGGAAGAAAAAATGAGTTATGTTTCTACGGGCGGAGGTGCCATGTTGGAAATGTTAGAAGGTAGAGTATTGCCAGGAATACAAGCGATATTAGACTAGTTCCAGTAGTTTTAACAATAATTAAACATTTTAATGCGTTATAAATCAGTAAGTTTGCTTCTTACTGTATTTTATATACATTAAAAAAAAACAAAACATGATTAAAAAAAACCCATTAACAGCGATTTTTGCACTTGCTTCGTTTGCCCTTTTCGGACAAGAAGAGGTGATAAGCACGCCCGTTCCTACTCAGGAAATACGTGTCAATCAAGATTCAGTTGTTAAAAAAACCATTAAAATTTCTTTTTTAGATTCGATCAAATCTACGTTTGTAAACGACGAAATGGCCACTTGTATTGATAACAGATGGACCCAAGAGTTGGCAGCTTTGGATGTGTATGAGGATTTATTATCGGATATAAAAACCATTGATCCCGACGTAAAAGTAGATTATGAATTACCTACCGAGTTGTTGAAAGAACGGTTAAAAAGGATGGATGAAAAATCGCCTTTTAACATCGAATACAACATTGGCCTCGAAAACGTCATCAAATCTTTTTTGAAAAACAGAAAAAAAGGATTTGAACGATTGATGGGAATTTCCCAGTTTTATTTTCCAATTTTTGAAGAAGAACTAGCAAAAAACAACATCCCACTGGAGATAAAATACCTTGCAGTCGTTGAGTCTGCATTGAATCCATTGGCGGTTTCAAGAGTGGGCGCTACGGGTTTGTGGCAGTTTATGTACCAAACCGGAAGACAATATGGATTGAACATTTCTTCTTATGAAGACGAAAGAAGCGATCCGTTAAAAGCCAGTCAGGCGGCCTCTCAGTACATGCTCAACATGTACCGAATTTTTGGCGATTGGGATTTGGTCTTGGCATCGTATAATTCGGGTCCTGGAAATGTTGCCAAAGCCATTCGAAGATCCGGCGGACAACAAAATTATTGGAATATTCGTAAAAATTTACCTAAAGAAACCCAAGGATATTTACCGGCTTTTTTAGCTACGATGTATATTTTTGAATACCATAAAGAACACGGAATTGTGCCTAAAAAGCCCATCGCAAATCATTTTGCTACCGACACCATCATGGTAAAAAAGCACATGACTTTCAAACAAATCTCGGATTTATTAGACGTATCTGTAGAGGAGTTGAAGTTTTACAACCCGTCCTACAAACGAAATGAAGTTCCTTTTGTAACGGGGGATCAGAATTTCTTGCGTCTTCCTAAAGACAAGATAGCCATTTTTACTTCTAACGAAGACAAAGTGTATGCTTACATAGCTTATGAAGAAAGCAAACGCGAACGTCCTTATCAAGCACCCGTTGTTGTAAAAATTAATTCTGGAGACATCAAATACCACAAGGTTAGAAAAGGCGATAACATTGCTGATATTGCCGCTAAATATGAGGTAACAGAAGACGATATTAAAAAATGGAACGGGTTGAACTCGTCGTATTTAAAATCGGGAAGAAATCTTAAAATTAAAATTTCTGAATCTAGTCTTGCGGTAAAAGATACACTTTCTAAACCTTCAATCAACCAAGATGTTGCGGCTGTACCTGTTGAGGTAAATACAAAACCACAATACACGGTTGAAAAAGTGACGGTACAGAAAGACGTTGTAAAATACCACAAAGTAAAATCGGGGGATAATTTAGCCGAGATTGCGTCCAAATTTGACGTTACTGTTGCCGATCTTAAAAAATGGAACAAAATTAAAGGTTCCAATATTATGGCAGGCGAAAGTTTAAAAATCATCAAAAATGAAAAAGTAACGACCTCTGTTCGTAAAGAAATTAACAGCCCTGCGAACGTGGAGCCAAAAGAAGCAGTTGCTGCAGCGCCTGTTGTAAAGAAAGTAAAACCTGAAACAAAAAAAGCCATCGATTCTGTGAAAGAAATGCCAGCTAGCAAATTGTACACGGTGGTGAAAAATGATGGGTTGTTTTCCATCGCGAAAGAACACAATCTGAAAGCAGAAGACATTCGAAAATGGAATAATTTACCAGATGACAATGTAAAAATTGGAATGCAACTTTTATTAGCCGCTCCTGAATCGCAAGTTGTAGCTGTTGAAACAAATGACAAAAAGCATGTGGTCGCCAAAGGAGAATACTTGGGAACCATTGCAAAAAAATATAAAATTTCGATAGAAGAGTTGCGAGCATTGAACCACATCGAAGGAAACAACGTGATGGCAGGTACCACGCTTATTGTGGGCAAAGCAAAAGCGACACTGGAACTAGACAATTCAAGCGAGGTAGCTTCCGCAAACAAAAAAGTAAAAGAAAAAACCTATCAAGTTCAACCAGGAGATTCGCTGTATAAAATTTCTAAAAAATTTCCAGGGGTTTCTATTTCCGACATTAAAAAATTGAACAATTTAAAAGAAGACGATTTAAAACCGGGAATGAAATTAAAAATTAACGGATAATACCAAAAAACTTCTATAAATTTGGGCTTTATTTCTGATTATGAAAAAAGCCCATTTTTTATGCCTTATCGTTCTTGCCCTTCTGGTTTCTTGTCAGAAGAAGACGGTCAAACGAACCACAGATATAACGGGTAAAATCAACAACGTATCCGTGATCATTGACGATCAATTATGGAACGGTGAAGTAGGGGATAGCGTTCGAAATAAATTTGCCTCACCTGTTTTGGGACTACCACAAGAAGAACCCAACTTTACCCTAAATCAATACCCCGTAAAACTGCTAGAAGGTTTTATGAGCAACAGCCGAAACATCATTGTCATTAAAAAATCGGCTACCAGTCAGTTTAAAATTGTTACCAACGAATACGTGAACCCGCAAGTGGTCGTTCATATTTCTGGACGCACCGTGCAAGAATTACTCGACTCGATTCAATCCAACGATTCGTTGATTATTCAAACTTTCAAAAAATCTGAAATAGAGGTTTCTCAAAAACAAATCCTTCAGGATTCGGTTAATTATTCTCAAAAATTAAGCGATAAATTCAACATTAGAATTCCCATCCCCATCCAATACAAAATGGTAATGTATGGCAAAAAGTTTGTTTGGTTTAAGAAAGAAATAACTAGCGGAAATGTAAGTTTGATTTTTTATGAGCTTCCCTTAACGTCTTTAAAAACCCAAAAAAACATCATTCGTCAAATTGTTCGAAAGCGCGACTCGATCGGGAACATTTATATCCACGGAGCGGTTCCTAGAACCCGAATGATTACCGAAAAAGCCTTTTCACCCTACATGTCCGAAACCAAAATTTACGGTAAACAGACCTATGAAACCAAGGGCAATTGGGAGTTATTACATGAGTCTATGGGAGGACCTTTCATCAATTATGCCATCTTAGACGAAAAAAATAACAGGATATTAGTCATCGAAGGTTTTTGTTATGCGCCTTCCAAGAAAAAGCGCGATTTGATGTTTGAATTGGAATCCATCATCAAATCGGTTCAATTTTTAAAAAGAAAGCCATGAGCCAAGAAATAAAATGGAAAATAAAGCCGTTTAACGCACTTTCTCTTGCTGAGTTATACGAAGTGTTAGAGCTTCGTTCGTTGGTCTTTGTTGTGGAGCAAAATTGCGTTTATCAAGACATTGATCACAAAGATCAGAAAGCGGTTCATCTTCTGGGCGAGTTTGAAGGAAAATTAGTGGCCTACGCCCGGTTGTTTGATGCGGGTATTTATTTTGAAAATGCCTCCATTGGAAGAGTCATTGTGCACCCAGAGGCACGAGCCAAAAAATACGGTCACGAATTGATGCGTGTGGCCATCGAACAAATCAAAAATCTTTTCGATAAAGAGAACATCACTATCTCTGCGCAATTATACCTGCAAAAATTTTATGAAAGCCACGGTTTTATGCCTACTAGCGAAGTTTATCTAGAGGATGATATTCCACATATTGAAATGAAAAAGGAGTAGGGGAATTATATTTTTGTAATCACTAGCTCGACTCTTCTATCGTATTCAGGCTCTTTACCAAGTGGAATAGTGTTCCCATATCCTTTAAACGTCATTCTGTTTTTGGCTACACGTCTAAAAGCTAAGTATTTATACACAGATTCGGCACGATTGATCGAAAGTTGTCTTTTTTTAGTGTCTTTGTCAATGGCGTCTTTTTGGTAAGGCGGTGTGCAGCATACATGCCCTTGGATTTCAAAATGCAAGGTGTTGTAGCGAACCAGCAACAGCGCAACTTTGTCTAATTCTGCCTTGGATTTCATCGTTAGTTTGCTACTCCCTTTTTCAAATAAAATAGCATCCAAATAAATGTGATCGCCTACTACGTGGTTTTTTTTGACCCCATTATAAAAGCCCGGCAATTCAATTTTAGGCAAAGGTTTTAAGTTCAAGACCACATCTACACGACGGTTTTTCGATCTTTTTTCGGGAAGATTTTCAGCAATATCATCTTCAATCAAGATGCGCCCTTTCCCTTCGATGGTCACGATGATTTTATTTTTGATGCCGTTTTCAAGCAACAAACATTGCACAGTATTGGCTCGGTTGGTAGAAAGCACAAAGTTGTAATCGTCTTTTCCAACATCATCCGTATAGCCATAAATTTGGATTGATTCTATGCGGGTGGAATCGGATGTTTTGATGAAGTTTAACAACGATTCGCCTTGCTTCTCATCAATAGAATACTTGTCAAATTCAAAATAGACCGATTGCACAACTTCTTCTTGCGCTTGAAGCCATCCGAAAGCAAACAGGAACACTATTTTAAAAAAAGTCCGCATTATTTTTTAAGGATTTTGTTGTATTCAGAAGGGTTTTCCAACAGCGCTTTGGCTTTCATAATTTCGAAATTATGTTTGGTGTAATAGGTGTACAATCCTTCTTTGTATTGGTATCTTTTGATGAGCTCTTCTTGAATGATTTTTTTAATTTCTCTCTGGTTTTTATCTAGCAAGGCTTCTTCGCTTTTTTGTAAAGCATTCAGCAATAAATTGTACTCATTGATAATGGCATCGTCTAATTTTTCCTTTTTCGCTTTCTCGAGTGTGTTTTTGAGCGCCAATTCGGTTTCGGTATCAAAGTTTATTTTTTCACGTTTGATAAACGCTTTGAACTCCATAAAATCGGCATCTGTGATTTCGGGAATATTTTCTCCAAGCGAAGGATGTTTGTAATAATACTGCGTGGCATAATTGAATATGGCATCGTTTTTTAGCAGCACCTCTGCAATGGTACTTTTGGTTGTTTCTTCCAATTCAATATCAGGTTGAATTCCACCACCATCATACACCGTTCTTCCGTTTTTTGTCTTGAAGGCATTATAATTTGCAGCTTCTGTTCGGACGGCTTTTCCGTTTTTATCTTTGTGCCAATAATCCAATGCCTGAATACATCTTCCCGATGGGGTGTAATATCTTGAGATGGTTACTTTTACTTGTGTGCCATAGGTCATGTCAAAAGGTCTTTGAACCAATCCTTTTCCAAAACTTCGACTTCCCACTACGACTGCTCTATCTAAATCTTGAAGGGCTCCCGAAACAATTTCAGAGGCGGAAGCGCTTTTTCCGTCTACCAAAATAGCCAACGGAATTTCTAAATCGAACGGTTCTTTGGTCGTTTTGTAGGTTACGTTGTATTTTTCGTTTTTTGATTTAGTCGTTACAATGATTTCATCTTTTGGCACAAATAAATTACACACATTCACCGCTTCATTCAACAGTCCGCCCGGGTTGCCTCTCAAATCTAAAATCAAGCGTTCGGCGCCTTGTTCTTTTAATTTTTCAATAGCTTCTTTGGTTTCTTTGGTTGTTTTTCTATTGAAAGCAGACAGCACGATGTAACCTGTTTTATCGTCAATTTTACTAAAAAAGGGCACGGCGTTGATGTCCACTTCATCCAGGATGATTTGCGTTGTCAATTTTTTCCCTTGTCGGATGTAGGTAAGGTTTACTTTCGTGTTTTTTGCTCCTTTTAGCAACTGAGAAGCGTCTTCTTTGTAGTCTGCTAAAGAAATATCACCGATTTGAATAATGGCGTCGCCCGCTTTCAAACCGGCTTTGTCTGCGGGGTAATTTTTATAGGGTTCTTTGATGATCAATTGGTCGTCTTTTCGAGTGATCATTGCCCCAATTCCGGTGTACTCTCCCGTGTTGTTGATTTTAAATTTTACAACATCTTGTTCGTTAAAATAATTGGTATAAGGGTCCAATTCGG
This sequence comes from Flavobacterium sp., assembly GCA_017984835.1. Classification (GTDB taxonomy): domain Bacteria; phylum Bacteroidota; class Bacteroidia; order Flavobacteriales; family Flavobacteriaceae; genus Flavobacterium. The sequence continues at coordinate 41,354 of JAGNYR010000009.1, forward strand.
CCAACATGCTTTTGATGGCTTTATCCATTAATTCAGACGGATTGATTTCGTCTACATAATTTTGATTGACGGTTTTGAATAAAGTGGTGAAAATTTCAATTTGTTTCGCAATTTCAAAAAAATCATCCTTGAAACTTGCGCCTACAAATAATAATCCAGCAGCAATTATGGGCGTAATATATCTTTTTTTAAAGCTAGCAAACATGTTGTTGAGGTTTGAATTTGTATATTAATTGGAACTAATTCCGTCTGTTTCCTGAATTTTTTGAATCCATTTTTCAAACAGTAAAATCGTTTTTTCATGGATTTCTTGATAGGTCAATCGTTCTTTTGATTGGTAAAAAAACAATACGGCATAGGGCTTGTCTAGATGCTCTAGCAAGAGGTGTTTGTTGAGTCGGTAGCATTCCCTTAAAACACGTTTGTAGTAATTTCTATCTACGGCGTTTTTAAAATGTTTTTTAGACACAGAAACCCCAAACAAGAGTTTTTCTTCTTGGTTTTGAGTTGCTGAATAGACCAAACGCAACGGATACTTTGCTACCGATTTCCCTTCTGAAAAAAGCAATTCGATCGTTTTTTTGCTCTTCAGCTTTTCTTTTTTAGGATATGTATAATCCATAATTATTTTTAATTATAGATGTTATACACAAATTTTACTTCCGAATAGTTGATGTAAAATTGCATTCTATTTCCTTCTTTTTTTCGGGTAATTACAAAAATGGTGCAGTTTGAGCCGTTGTTGTCAACGCATTCAAATGGTACGGTTTTATCGGTTTCGGTTTCTATTTTTTCACCATAACTTTTGATGGTAAACACTTGAATTACGGGAGAATTAACCACAATTCGATCTTTTTTGGCATCGATGGTAATCAATAAATCGGCCGCTACAAAATCTGACCATTCGCCCCATTTTCCTTTTTCTGTTTTCTCAACAAAACTCACCGAACTTGTTTTCAGTTTTAGGGTTTGTCCAAAAGAAAAAGAGCTAAAAATCAAGAAGCTAAAAAGGATCAATAGTTGTTTCATCGGTTACATTTTAATAAGTTGTAAATCTACAAATTCTATTTCAAGAAAAAAACAATAAAAAAGCAGGCTTTTTTTCTATATTGGGTTTAAATTATTAGATTTGACCGATTTTCCAACCTTAAATTAGTAAACATGAAAAAAATCTTATTATTGTTATTGTTATTGCCAACGGTTCTTTTTGCGCAGAAAAAAGAGGAGGTAATTAAAAAATTAGCCAATCTTGCCTGCGAATGTACCAAAGACAAATCCGAAGTAACTGAAACCGCTCTTGGTTTGTGTTTGCTAGAATCTGTTGGAAAATTGTCTGACAAAGAAAAGAAAGTAATTGGTTTTACCTCTGGCAATGAATCAGAGGCTATAGGCAAAATTGCAGAAGAAATAGGTACTCAAATGGCGTTTGTTTGTCCAGAAGTTTTCTCAAAATTACAATCGGAAGGAGATGCTACCGAAGAAGAAGTTGAAGAGGAGCCAGCGCTTTCTTTTACGGGTTCATTTGAAGTAATGACTTCTAACGAATTCAATACAATTGTTTTGGTCAACGAAGCAAAAGAAAGAAAAGAATTCATCTGGTTGTTTTCTTTTGAAGGAGATTCACTTCTTATCAAAAATAAAATAGCTAAAGGCGATAAAATTGAGGTTGAATATTCTGAATTAGAATTTTTTGATGCTAAATCAAAAACATATAAAGTGTATAATGAAATTTCATATTTGAAATTATTATAATACAAAGCTTCTACAATTAAAAAGCCCCGAAATTTTCTTTCGGGGCTTTTTTGTGCTATTTATTTTCGTAAGTATTGTTGTCTCTTTTCACGTCGGCCATCATTCCGAGTGGATCAATGGTCACTTTTTTTATGGTTTTAGAACCAGGAATTGTGACGGTGTAATTTGGATTTCCCCAGGTCCAATCAGACAGTGTTGTTCTATTTACTTCTGGCATTGGGTTCGCTTTTTCAAACGACATCATGCGCAGCGGAATGTAAAATCCTTGTTTGGATCCATCTGTAAATTCCACCAAAAGATCGATCGGCATTGGCGTTCTTCCCATTCGGTTGAGTTTGATTGTTGAGGCACCACCCACATAATTCCCGTCAAAAGCAACGTCTGTAACCGCGTAATCAATCGTGTTGAGTGTTTGTGTCCAATCCACCAAAAACCAATCTAAATGAGCTCCTGAAACACGCTCTGCAGATCTTTTGATGTCGTTTGGAGCCGGGTGTTTAAATTTGAAATCGGCATAGTATCTTTTTAATGTTTTGGATAAATTTTCTTTTCCCAAAAGGTATTCAAGTTGGGTTAAAAATAACTCGCCTTTCACATAAGAAGCGATGCTGTAACTTCTGTTTTCGTCATAGCGATCACCATGTGTAGAAAGTGGTTGCTCTTTCCCTGATTCTACTAATTTTGCATAGGTTTTGTAAGCTCCTTCAAAAGGGTTTTGTGCTTTATTTTCGGCCAATTCGTTCAATCCGATGTCTTCAAGATATGATGTAAATCCTTCGTCCATCCAGGGGTGTTTGCTTTCATTGGATGCCAACACATGTTGAAACCAAGAGTGCGCCATTTCGTGTGCAATAACACCTACAAGTCCTTCAAACGTTCCTTCACCAAGGATGAGTGTACACATTGCATATTCCATGCCTCCATCACCCCCTTGAATCACAGAATATTGATCGTACGGATATTTCCCTACGGTTTTGTTATAAAACTCCATTAAGGCAACCGTTTTTGGCTGTGCTTTTTTCCAATTTTCTATTATTTTTTGGTTGTTTTTATATAAAAAATGAAGGGTAGTTCCAAAGTTAGTTGTTACAACATCGTGTATATAATTTTTGTCGGCAGCCCATGTAAAATCATGAACGTTTGGCGCGATAAAATGCCAGGTTAAGGTTTTTGTTTTTTTCGGAATGTTGACTTCTACGCCTTTATCTTGGTAGTTGAATCCAATTTGATTTCCGTTTTGTAGGTAGCCACTACCGCCCACGATATAGTTTTTATCTAAGGTAATTTTTACATCAAAACTACCCCAAACCCCATGAAATTCTCTTGCAATGTACGGATCAGCATGCCAGCCTTCAAAATCAAATTCGGCTATTTTTGGATACCATTGCGCCATAGATAGTTCAACTCCCTCTTTGTTGTTTCTTCCCGATCTTCTGATTTGAATAGGAACCTGTCCATTAAAATCCAAAGAAAAAACCGTGCTTTTACCAGGTAACAAAGGTTGGTTTAAAGTAACTTCCAATACTGTTTCAACTTCTTTTGCTACAGCAGAAACACCCTCTTGCTTAAAGTTTTGAATGTGCAAAAAGCCCATTTCGTTTGGTAATAATTTCGAAATTCGACTCTCTTTTACGTCCTTGTCGGCTACACGCACTTTGTTCACCATTCGCGCATCAGGATCCTTTATGTTTTGCAAACGGTGGTCCATTTCGCTTCCGGGTTGGAAGGCGTTGTTGAACAAATGATAGTACACTTTACGTAAAGTGTCTTGCGAATTGTTGGTGTAAGTTAACTCTTGTTTTCCTTTGTATTGATAGGTTTTAACATCCATATCAACCTCCATTTTATAGTTTGCTTCTTGTTGCCAATAGGTTTTGTTTTGGGCTGTAGCCAAATGAAAACCAATAAATAATAAACAAACGGACAGTGTTTTTTTCATTTTATTTAGGTTGTTTGATGTGATAGGTATTTGATTAAATGTATTTTTTGATTGGAAATTTAGAAAAACAAAAATGGCAAATTTTCATCACTTTTCAGAAGAAAACTTGCCATTTTTATGATCCATCAAAAAAATTAATTTTTCATTTTTGCTTTGGGTGCTTTTGCCGACATTTTTTCAGCCATTTTCAAAGCGTTGTATGCGTTTACAATACTACCCGATTTTGAAGCTTTTGAAAAAGCTCTTACTTCTTTGTTTTCACCTAGTTCTACTTCAACAGGCATTGCCGTTCCTGAGTCCATCAAGATTTGTTTTACTTGAGACGCTTTTAAGTTTGGATAATAAGAACGAATCAAAGCAGCTACTCCTGCCGCATTAGGAGAGGCCATTGAAGTTCCTTGCTCATACAAATATTTGTTGTTTGGAACCGTAGCATAAATTTGCATTCCAGGAGAAAAAACGTCTACATTTTTAGCCCCGTAGTTAGAGAAAGAAGCAACTAAATCTGATTTTCCAGTACCGTTGTTTAACGCACCAATGGTCAAGAAATTAGACGCAAATTCAACCCCATTTACCTCATCTGTTGGGTAATTTGGTTCAAAATCCACATCTTTTCCGTCGTTTCCAGCGGCATGTACAAATAAAACGTCTTTACTTTCAGCATATTTGATGGCTTCAAAAACCCATTCTTTATGAGGAGAATAGTCTTTACCAAAACTTCCGTTGATTACTTTCGCACCATTGTCAACCGCATATCGAATTGCCAATGCAATGTCTTTGTCATATTCGTCTCCATTTGGCACAGCTCTTACAGCCATGATTTGAACGTTGTTTGCAACGACTCCGTCACCTCCAATGTTGTTTCCTCTTGTTTGCGCAATGATTCCCGCAACGTGTGTTCCGTGAAGCGCATCTTCTACATTGGGTCCTTTTACATTTCCGTTCCCATATTTTCTGTCATTGATGTCATTTGGATTGTCACCCACTACTTTTCTTCCGTCAAAATTCACATTTAAGTTATAATTTAACTGATCTAACACATAGTTTAAATAACCTTTGATTTCCTCTTGAAAACCAGGTCCAGCTTGCGTAGCAATATTGATCATGATTGCTTTGCTTCTCTTTAAAGATTCGTCGGTAGTTGTAATGCCTTTGATGTCTTCTAATGTGTAAACCTCTTTGTTCAAATGAGTTTTAATGGCTTTGTCTGCATTAGAAATCATGTCCACTTGTGGTTTTTGTTGCATTAATTCAGCTAATTTACGATCTAATTCAGCTTTGGCAGCTTTATAGATGTCGCTTCCATCATCTCCTTTTTTAACAATACGGGTTAATTCCAGGTTTTCATTGGTAGCTTCACCAAGAAAATTCCATCCATTTACGTCATCAACAAAACCATTTTTATCGTCGTCAATTCCGTTTCCAGCGATTTCTTTTTTGTTCACCCAGATTTTGCCTTTCAAATCTTCGTGGTCAATATCGAGTCCAGAATCAATTACTCCAACAATGATTGGAGTTCCTTTTTTTCCTTTTAACAATTCAGCATATGCCTTGTCAATACTCATTCCTGGAATGGTGTCTTTTTCCAAGTCCAAATGACTCCAGCGAATTAAGTCAGCTTCTTTAATAGCACCCTTTTTTTGGGATAATTTTTCAGCGGTGTTTTTGTTTTGCGCTTGAGCAACAGGGCTGCTTAGCAATGAAGCGATGGCAAATGAAGCAAAAACGAATGTTTTAATTGGTTTCATAGATTTAATTTTAATGTTCAAAAATAATAAGTTCCTTTGTGTTATCTGTTAATCTTAACTAAATTTTACAATATTTATCCTGCTCTTCTTTTTTCTTCATCAGCACCTCCACTACGTTGTCTAGCTTTTGCTACATTACTTTTCCCAAATTTTTTCGTAAAAGAGAATGTCAGTACCCTTGAATCCCAAGTTCGATCGGTGTAAAAATCTTGGTTTAAATAATCAACTTCAACTGCAATGTGATTGGTTAAAAACAAATCTGAAACAGACAATTTAAACACCGTGTTTTTGTCTTTGGTTACGTATTGAATTCCTGAAGAAATTTGCGCCAAATTTTTGATATAAAACAACCCCCAAACCATTTTACTTTGATAAAATCCTGTAAGTTCTGCAGACCAACCATTTCCTAAAGTAAAATTATTACTCAAGTTCATATCCCATGAGGTAAAATTTTGTTGTAAGTTTCCTCCTTGAAGTGGTGTTTCATATTTATTTAAATATACAGAACCAGACAAGGTTGAATTCATCACTTTTTTATAATTGAACGGGATGTAAATTCCTAAATTAAATTGTTCAAAGTCTTGAATGTTGGCAGGAATTTGGTAAGATATTTTAGTGACATCATCTTGGACAAAGATATCGGTAATACTTTCTTTGCTTTTATTGTAACTAAATGTAGTTATGTATTTCCCTTTAAAAGTATGGTTGATTTCAAAAAGGTTGGTAATTACCGAATTTAGTGTAGGATCTCCAACGACATAGGTATATGAATCAACAAATATTTTAAATGGATTTAGTTGTCGATATGTAGGCCGGTCAATTCGTTTTGCATAGGTAAATGAAAGCGAATTATTTTCAGAAATAGTTCTATTAACCACCAAATTTGGAAAGAAATTGGTGTATTTTCTTGAAAAAGTTTCGTTTGTTGCAATTTGTTCCCCACGTGTATTTGTATTTTCTATTCTAAGTCCATATTGAAAATCCCATTTTTTATGTGTTTTGGAATAACTTCCATACAACGCATTGATGTTCTCATCATATAAGAAATGATTGGAACGCGAAGTGTCTAACACATTTTGATTGTTGATTACATTAAAAAACTGCACATCGTTTTCAGAGCTAACTAAACTGCTTTTAAGACCTAATTCTAACTTTGATTTTTCGCTAAACGCATGTGAATAATCTGATTTTATCGAACGAACTTTGATCGCCCCCGTTTGGTTTGTTGCCAATTTTGAATCAGAGATTATCGACCCATCCGGATTGAAATTCATGTTTTGAATGTCTTGGATGGTTTTTGAGTCAAACGATCCAAAATCAAGATCGGCAGTTAGTTCTTTTCCGTTGTTAAAGACGTGTTTAAAATTAAGATTGGCAAATCCATTGAAGCGATTTTCATCCAATATTATGCCTGTTTTGGTGGTGTAGTCTAATATTCCGTTGGCATCTGCTATGGTTGCATTTGTGTTGCCATTTCGATTGTTAGTATTCCAATTTCCATTGAATAATACGCCAATTATTGTTTTTTCGGTTGAATAAAAATCGACCCCAAATCGCGCGTTGTTACTTTGAATAGGCTGTTTTGTGTACGATTCTTGTTCAAAGGTAGAAGCTAAATTTTGATTGGCATCAAAAAACTTTCGGTTGATAAAAAAGTAGGTGAAATTTTTTGGACTAGAAAAGTTATAACTGCCAAAGAAATTCCATTTTTTATTTCGATAGTTCAAACTTGTGTTTACAGATGGTTTTGCATAAACTCCTTGACCATAAGAAAGTGTTGTTGATCCATTCAGTCCCTGACTTTTGTCTTTTTTAAATTTAATATTAATGATTCCAGCATTTCCGGCTGCATCATATCGAGCCGATGGATTTGAAATGATTTCAATAGTCTGTATGTTTGAGGCAGGTATGCTTTTCAAATAACTGATCAAATCAACCCCCGATAGCGGTGATGGTTTTCCGTCAATCATTACAATTACCCCCGATTTACCCTTTAAGTTAAGCCCACTGTCTTCATTGACCATTACCCCTGGAGAACGTTGGAGCACTTCTAAAAGGGTGCTTCCTGTTGCCGCAATGCTGTTTTCTACATTTACAACCAGCTTGTCTAGTTTTCTCTCGATGAATGGTTTCTTTTTTTCTACGACTACTTCTTTTAATTTTTCGGTTGTTGTTTTGACGGTAAGGGTTCCAATAACTTCATCACTTTGTAAACGGAGGGATTTCATCGTTGTAATGATACCTTCTAAATTTATTTTTAAAGAATAACTTCCGTTTTGAATATTTTGAAATAAAAAGTTTCCATTATCGTCGGTTAACTCTGTTTTTACCAATGAATTGTCGGCATCTAGAAACAAATAGATTTCGGTTTGGGCTATGTTTTCTTGTTTTTCAGATTGGATGTTTCCAGAAATTGAATAGGTTGAATTGTTTTGACCAAATAAAAGCGTAGGCAGAATGAAAGCAATTAACATGGTAATCCAAAAGATGATTCGCGTCATGATGATGGTTTTTATTTACAATTTTCAGTTATTTTTTTTAAAGTGTTACTCATAGTTTGGATGTCATTTTTAGAGATGCCTTCCAGTCCTTTTTTTCTGTTTTCAAGGACTATTTTATAGGTTGTTTCTAATATTTCGTTTCCTAATGGTGTGATGTTGAGATTGAATTTTCTTCGGTCATTCGAATTAATTTTCCTCTCTGCGTATCCCGAAATTACTAACAAATCAATTATTCTTGTAACAGAGGCGCCGTCTTTAAAAACCTTTTCAGCAAGTTTGGCCAGACTTAAATCAGGATTTTCTTTGTAACTTTTCAAAACGAGCCATTGATCGATCGTAATTTTTATGCCGTTTTCTTTGATTCTTTTTTGAGCATACATTCGATACGATTTGATTGACTGTTCAATTTGATAATAAATTACGTCGTCTAAATTTTCCATGCTTATTCATTTTGAGACAAAAATAAGGAACCTTTTTTAGATTATTGATATATCAATTAAAATTAACATGAATTTAATTTTTTAACAAAAAAAACACCCAATTGGGTGCTGTAAATTTTTTTAAAAGAGATCGTTACATTTAAAGACTTCTTTCAATCGAACGCCTTTTTCTGTTTTTTCTACCGTAATGATTTCGTTGTGAGCATCGTGCTCGAGAATTAAGTGGTAATTATTCTCGGCAGCCAAATTCATGAATTTTGCTTTTTCATCCATTGTTAAAAGGGGCCTTGTATCATAACCCATTACATAAGGGATAGGAATATGTCCTGCCGTGGCTAATAAATCTGCACAAAAAACAAAGGTTTTCCCTTGGTATTGAATGTGCGGCAGCATCTGTTTTTCGGTGTGTCCATCTGCGAAAAAGATGCCAAAACCCAACTCAGATGTTTCTAAAAAATCTCCCGTTGGTCTTTTGATAAAATGGAGGTGCCCACTTTCTTGCATCG
>JAGNYR010000075.1 GCA_017984835.1 Flavobacterium sp.
AAGTCAAAGGTAATGTTTGATACACGTGGTGTTTCGCCATTTACATTTCCTACAAACCAATTGTTTGTTCCTTTTGCTTTTCTAGCAACGGTAATGTACTGTCCTGGTTCTGCTTCTAAATATTTTGTTTCGTCCCAGTCAATGGCAACGTCTTTGATAAATTGAAACGCATCCGCAAAACGATCGTAATGTTCTGGTAAATCTGCTGCCATTTGCAACGGACTATACAAAGTTACATATAACGCTAATTGATTAGCAAGTGTACTGTTGACGTGTGAATTGTTGTTTGGATTTATTTTAGCAATATCCATTTCAAAAATTCCGGGAGTATAATCCATAGGTCCGCCAATCAATCTAGTAAAAGGCAATATTGTAACGTGGTTGGGTTTAGACCCCCCAAATGCTTGGTATTCTGTTCCTCTTGCCGATTCGTTTCCAATCAAATTTGGATAGGTTCTACATATACCCGTTGGACGAACCGCTTCATGCGCATTGAGCATTATTTTGTATTCTGCTGCTTTCTCTAAAGAATATTGATAATGATTTACGGTCCATTGACTGTAATGATTTTCTCCTTCTGGAAGAATATTCCCTACATAACCACTTTTTACCGAATCATATCCGTTGTCATTCATGAACTTATAGGCTTTGTCCATGTTGCGCTCATAATTTCGAGCCGCACCCGACGTTTCGTGGTGCATGATCATTTTTACTCCTTTTGATTGTGCATAGGCATGGATTCCTTTCACGTCAAAATCAGGATATGGTGTAACAAAATCAAAAACGTTGTCTTTTGCATGACCAAACCAGTCTTCCCACCCTACATTCCAACCTTCTACCAACACTCCATCAAAACCATGTTTAGCAGCAAAGTCAATGTATTTTTTTACATTGGCCGTGTTGGCTCCGTGTGTTCCGTTTGGTTTGGCTTTAGAAAAATCGGTGATCCCTAATTGTACAGAAGGAAACTCATTGGTGTACGACCAAGAACTTTTTCCGGTAATCATTTCCCACCAAACACCCACATATTTTACAGGTTTGATCCAAGATGTGTTTTCTATTTTACAAGGCTCGTTCAAGTTTAAAGTCATTTTTGAAGCTAAAATATCACGGGCATCATTGCTAACCATAATCGTTCTCCAAGGACTCGTTGCGGGTGCTTGCATATTTCCTTTGTCGCCATTTGCATTTGGGGTCAACCAAGATTGAAACACCATGTTTTTATCATCCAAATTCAAGTGCATACAAGCATAATTGATCAATGCCGCTTCGTGCAAATTAATGTACAACCCTTCGTTTGTTTTCATCATCAAAGAAGTTTGTACTCCTGTTTCTGAAAATTGTTTTTGTGAGCAATTAGGTGTAACTGCTTTTTTAAATAACCCTCTGATCTCTGACAATTTAGAAGTCGTATAATCGTACTCTTGCGTGTCATAATCGCCTGGTAACCAATAGGCTGTATGATCACCTGTCATGGCAAACTCGGTTCTTTCTTCTTTTATGATAAAATATACCAAGTTTTTCTGAGTAGGAAATTCATATCGAAAACCCAACCCTTCATTATACAATCGAAAGCGAACGATCAGCTTTCTATCAGCTTCTTTTTGATTTAAAGTAACCGCCAATTCATTGTAATTATTTCTGATGGAAGATTGTTCTCCCCAAACAGGTTTCCAGCTTTCATCAAAAGTGTTGGTTTGTGTATCGGCAATTTCAAAATTTGACAACAACGAGGTGGCATCATTTTTTAATTCAATTCCTAATTTACTCGTTTTGATTACCTGCTTTCCATTGTATGATAAACTGTAAGTCGGCGTCCCGTCCTTCAATAATGAAAAACTCAAAGTTAATTTTTCATTGGGTGATTTCAATTGTTGAGCAAGGACAACATTAAAAAAAACAAGAGTCATAAGACTCGATAATAGCATTTTTCTCATATCTATATTTTTTATTTCATTACTAAAAAACCTCATCATTTAAATTGAAGTCTTTATTTATGGGTTGTAAATGTAAAAAAAATAATTTTGATTGTAAGAAGGAACCTGCGTAATCCTCCTAATTGATTTCAAATAATTACTTTCATACTAAATTAAGGGGAATCAAAAATTGAAAAACAAAAAAATAACATTGTTTCATTTAGAAGCAATAAATTTATATATTTGATTTTTATTACCACCAATTTTTATTTTTTATGAAAAAAATCATTCTAGTAAACGCTTTATTATTGAGTATCAGCTTTTCGATGTTGGGCCAAAAAAAATGGTCTGAAACTCCAAAAGGAAACTTCAGTGTTATTGAAAACAAAGGGGGGTTAACAATCGGTTATTCGCCAAAATCTGGTGTTACTATTTTAACGATAGACGGATTTGCATTCAAAGATCTAAATAAAAATGGTGTCCTAGATGCATATGAAGATTGGAGAAAACCCGTAGCAGAACGTGCCAAAGACTTGGCTAGCAAAATGACCGTAGATCAAATGGCAGGATTGATGCTTTACAGCAGACACCAAGCGGTTCCAGCTGCTGCAGGGGGGTATTTTGGAGGCACTTATAACGGTAAACCATTTCCAGAAAGTGGCGCACAAGCCTTTGATTTATCCGATCAACAAAAAGCCTTTTTGACAAGCGATAATTTACGACATGTGTTGATGACCTCTGTCGAAAACCCGACGGTATCGGCACTTTGGAATAACAATGTACAAGCACTTGTAGAGAGCATCGGAATGGGGATTCCGGCCAACAATAGTTCGGATCCAAGACATGGAGCAAATAAAGATTCGGAATACAACGCAGGTTCGGGCGGATCTATTTCGCAATGGCCAGAAGAATTAGGATTGGCTGCAACTTTTGATCCCGCAATTACAGAGCAATTTGGAACCATTGCTGCAAAAGAATACCGTGCCTTGGGAATTACAACGGCACTTTCGCCTCAAATCGACCTAGCCACAGAACCTCGATGGAATCGATTTGTGGGAACATTTGGGGAAGATCCAAAACTAGCAACCGATATGGCAAGAGCCTATGTAGATGGCTTTCAATCTTCTCCAAAAACAATTGCACCCTATGAAGGTTGGGGGAATCAAAGCGTCAATGCAATGATCAAACACTGGCCAAGTGGTGGCCCAGAAGAAGGTGGAAGAGACGGACATTTTGCCTACGGAAAATTTGCTGTTTATCCAGGAAATAATTTCGAAACACACTTAAAAACATTCATTGACGGCGCGTTCAAATTAAACGGTGGTACCAAAAAAGCTTCTGCTGTAATGCCTTATTATACAATTTCATTCAACCAAGATAAAAAATACGGAGAGAATGTTGGAAATGGTTTTAGCAAATACATTGTAACCGACTTGCTTCGAGATAAATATGGCTATGAGGGTGTGGTTTGTACCGATTGGTTGATTACAGGTGACGAAGGGAAAACACCCGATGTTTTTGCAGGAAAATCATGGGGAACTGAAAAAATGACCCTAGCCGAAAGACATTACAAAGTAATGATGGCAGGAGTGGATCAATTTGGAGGAAATAATGACATCAAACCTGTATTAGAAGCCTACCAAATGGGAGTCAAAGAACACGGAGAAGCTTTTATGCGCGCTCGTTTTGAAAAATCGGCTGTACGATTATTGTTGAATATTTTTAGAGTAGGATTGTTTGAAAACGCCTATTTAAATCCTGAGGAAACTCAAACAATTGTGGGTAAAGTAGAATACATGAAAGCCGGTTACGATGCTCAATTGAAATCGATTGTGATGATAAAAAATCAGAAAAATACCTTGCCCATTGCAACAGGAAAAACGGTGTATGTTCCCAAAAGAACCACGCCTCCTGGAATAAATTTCTTCGGATTCCCAACGCCTGAAAAAACAGAATATCCGGTAAATTTAGAATTGATTAAGAAATATTACACGGTCACAGACGATCCTTCTAAAGCTGACTTTGCCATCGTGTTTATCAAAAGTCCCGTGAGTAACGGATACAGCAAAGCGGATCGTGAAGCAGGCGGAAACGGATACATGCCTATCAGTTTGCAGTTGAAAGATTACACCGCCGTAGATGCGAGAAAAGAAAGTTTGGCCGCTGGAGATCCTGTCATAGATCCAACCATTACGAATCGTTCATATTGGAATAAAACATCAAAATCAAACTCTTATCCCGATTTAACTACTATATTAGACACGAAAAAAGCGATGAATGGCAAACCTGTATTGGTAGCAATTACGATCTCTAATCCGATGGTTTTTCATGAATTTGAAAAAGAAGTCGATGCAATTGTAGGAGAATTTGGCGTTCAAACGGAAGCCTTATTGGATATCGTATCAGGAAAAGTAGAACCTTCTGGATTGTTGCCATTGCAAATGCCCATCGACATGACTACCGTTGAAAAACAGTTTGAAGATGTACCACACGACATGATTCCGTACAAAGACACTGCTGGGAATGTGTATGATTTTGGATATGGATTGAACTGGAAAGGAATCATTAAAGATGCCCGAACTGAGAAATATAAACTAAAAAAATAAAACTGATGAAAACTTTAAAAAAAGCTGTATTTTCCACGTTATTACTATTGATTTTCAAGGGGAACGCGCAACAAATCCTGAGTGGAAAAGTAGTAAACTACAAAAACAAACCGGTGGTGGGCGTCAAAATATTTGTGGACTCAACCGACACAAATGTGGAAACAGATAAAGAAGGGATGTACAGCATTACCTTACCACAAAAAGTGAAATCGATCAAAGTATATTCCAAAAAATACGGTTGGTTGAGCAACGATTATACCCTTGAAAGTAAAATGGATTTTGTCTATTTGGATACTGATAAAACTAAAAAAGAAAAAAACACAGCTATTGGCCAATCCATCAGTCCAGAAAAAGATAGAAATACGGTTGTATACCGTAGCATTTATGACATGATTCGAGGTAGAATTGCCGGGGTTGTCGTACAACCTGATAATACGATCATCATTAGAGGAATCAGCTCTATTAAAAACAACGCCGAACCTCTTTTTGTAGTAGACGGAAATGTGGTTTCGAGTATTGATTATATTGTACCCAACGAAGTGAAAAGTATATCGGTATTGAAAGATGCTGAAGCTTCTATCTATGGTTCTCGAGGATCAAGTGGCGTGTTAGTCATCACCACAAAAAAATAATACGTTAAAATATTTATCACCCCTTTTTCATGTTAAATCTAAAAAATTACCTGTGCTGTTTACTACTGGGAGTTGTTTTTGCAAGCCCTATATTTGCTCAAGTACCCGTGCAGAAAAACACTTTTTCGGGAGGCATTACCGTAACCAATAATGGCATTTCATTGTTGCCCACTTTTACACTCGGTAAACCAGCAGCCATTTTTGATTTTGCAGTAAAATCAAAAAGATGGAGTTTTGAACCCCAATTGCGTTTTTCATTAGAAGGGAAGCCTTGGTCCTTTGTTTTTTGGGGAAGATATAAAGTGATAGACGAC
>JAGNYR010000076.1 GCA_017984835.1 Flavobacterium sp.
TTTTTAGTAGATGATTTAGGTTTGCAATCAGGAAATCGAGTGTTGTTGCGTTCGGCGAATAATCCCATGATGGTTGCTTGTTGGTTTACGGTTTTAAAAGCGGGCGGAATTGTAGTAGCAACTATGCCCTTGCTTCGTTCCAAAGAATTGAAAACAATTATTGAATGTGCCGAAATTTCACATGCCCTTTGTGATCAGGATTTGGATGAAGAAATGCATTTAGTAACTTCTGATTATTTAAAAAATAGCTGTTTTTACAGAAATTCTGATTTAGAAAATTTAATGGCATCCAAACCCAAAACATTCGACAATTATACTTCCAAATCAGATGATGTAGCGTTGATTGGATTTACTTCTGGAACCACAGGTTTGCCTAAAATGACGGCACATTACCATAAAGACATTTTAAATATTTGCGAAGCATTCCCCAACTACTCCCTCCAGCCCACTCCGGCGGATATTTTTACTGGAAGTCCGCCCATTGGATTCACCTTTGGTTTAGGAGGTTTGGTACTGTTTCCGATGTATTTTGGTGCATCCACATTTTTAATCGAAAAACCGAGTCCTGATGCAGTCTTAACAGCCATTCAAGATCATAAAATTACGATCTGTTTTACGGCACCAACGGCGTGGCGCGTGATTACAACAAAGATTCAAGAATACAATATTTCGAGTTTGCGTAAATGTGTTTCGGCGGGCGAAACGCTGCCGTTGAAGGTTTGGCAAGATTGGTACGATGCTACCGGTTTAAAAATTATTGATGGTATTGGCGCTACCGAAATGTTGCACATCTTTATTTCTTCCAACGAAGAAAACATGAAACCCGGCGCAACGGGAAAAGCCATCACAGGATACGAAGCTAAAATCATTGACAAGGAAGGAAACGAATTACCTCGCAACGAGTCAGGAAGGTTGGCAGTTCGCGGAATTACGGGCTGTAAATACTTAAATCGGGAAGAAAAACAACGCGAATACGTAGAAAGAGGTTGGAACATTACGGGTGATATTTTCCGTCAAGATGAAGAAGGTTATTTTCATTTTGTAGCTCGTGGCGATGATATGATAATATCTTCAGGTTATAATATTGCAGCAATTGAAGTAGAATCCGTACTTTTAACCCACGAAGATATATGGGAATGTGCGGTAGTTGGCTTACCCGATGATGAGCGTGGCATGTTGGTTTGTGCACATATTGTGTTGTATGATATAACTAAAGCAACAGATGCAATGAAAATACGTATTCAGCATTGGTTCAAGGAAGTAGCGGCTCCCTACAAATATCCAAGAGTTATAAATTTTGTGGAAAATTTACCCAAAACAGAGACGGGTAAAATTCAACGATTTAAATTAAAATAAATACAATGAGTTCATTTAACAAACAAGAGAAAGTACGTTTCCAACATGTAGATTATGCAGGTATTGTATTTTATCCAAGATTTTTAGAAATGCTAAACTGTTTGGTTGAAGATTGGTTTGAAGAAGCCTTAGACCGACCGTTTTCAAAAATGCATGAAACCAATGGTATTCCTACAGTTGATTTAAAAGTCCAATTTAAAAATGCCGCCCGATTGGGAGAAATTTTAACCAAAAAACTTTGGGTAAAGGAATTAAAAAATTCTTCGATTGTTTGTGGTTTTGTATTTGTAAATGAAACGGAGAGCACCGTATTAGAAGGCGAAGTTACCTTAGTAAATGTTGCGTTTAATTATGATCGAAGCGGTATCAAAGCCGAACCTTTCACTGAAGAAATGAAAAATAAAATTTTGAAGTACCAATCATGAATTACGAATTATGAAAAATAATTTATTTCGAATCTTATTTTTAATGGTTACTTATTCAACGTCATTTGCTCAAGCGGATGATCTTGATCACGCTAAAATTTTCAATAAATGTGAGATAACTTATACAGATGGGAAAATTATTACGGGTTTCATTGCTTTTTTTGTAGAGAATAGATCGTATGATTTTGAAGACATGGTGGATAGTTCCATTGAAAGAGCCTTCAATCTTGATGACAACAGTTTTGAATTTAAACCCTCGCTTTCAGCAAATGTGATCAATATGTCTCAAAAAGGGCTCAAACGTGTAAAAATATTTTATGAAAATCAGTTTGAAGAAACGTATGATTTGATGAATATCAAAGTTTTAGATGAAAACAATTCACTTGTTAAATCTTCTAGAACAGCTTGGTTGCCCTTGGTTAAAGATGATGTGATCAGTTTATACCAACGAAATATTTACCTCAAAACTGTTAAATATAAATCCCGGAAAGACGAGTACATTACTAAAAGACAAAAACTTTTAGGTACATTGACTTATATTGGTAATAAAGAGCATAACATTGCTTTCCAAATTTATGGGTATAAAAGAAACATCTTTAAGGAAAAATTAAATGACGCCTATTTAGGAAATGTTTTGAAATATATTTTCAATGATTGCCCCGCGTTTTTAGACAACATATTGGTAAACGATAAATGGGAATACAGTAGATTTATGTCTTCTGAAATGGAATATGAATCAGAAATAGATCGTATTAATGATTCAGATTTAAATAAAAATGAGAAATTCTTTAGTATTGATAAAATATATTTGGAGAAAGCATCCAGTCCATTTGTAAAATTAATCGAAGAATACAAATCAACGTGCAAATAAAATAAATACTAGCTCTTCTTTCACTGAAGGAATGAAGAAAAAAAATATGAGTTACCAATTATGAGTTTCGATGCATTAGCGATTCATTCATAATTTGTAATTTTAAATTCGTAATTAGAAACTATGGAATTCAAAAAATTCAAAGCGGCCACTGTTCAAACCTCACCTGTATTTCTTAATGTAGAAAAAACAGTTGACAAAGCTATTTCGTTCATCAAAGAAGCCCATTCGAATGGTGCTAAACTTATCGCTTTCCCAGAAGTATTCATTTCAGGATATCCGTATTGGAATTGGATCATGACACCTGTTCAAGGGAGTAAATGGTACGAGGAACTCTATAAAAATTCGGTGGATGTTGCGGGTCCAGAAATCAAGAAATTATGTCAAGCTGCAAAAGACAATGACCTACATGTTGTGATAGGTATCAACGAACGTGGCACTAGTTATGGTGAAATTTACAACACCAATTTAATCATCGATAACAAAGGTGTGATCATCGGTAAACATCGAAAGTTAGTGCCAACTTGGGCCGAAAAACTCACGTGGACTTCAGGTGATGGTTCTTCGTTAAAAGTATATGATACAGAAATTGGACCTATCGGAACCTTAGCCTGTGGCGAAAATACGAATACGTTAGCTCGTTTTACCTTGCTTTCACAAGGTGAATTGATTCACATTGCCAATTACATTTCGTT
This sequence comes from Flavobacterium sp., assembly GCA_017984835.1. Taxonomy (GTDB): domain Bacteria; phylum Bacteroidota; class Bacteroidia; order Flavobacteriales; family Flavobacteriaceae; genus Flavobacterium. Next base: position 3,348 of record JAGNYR010000076.1, read on the forward strand.
GCCCGTAGCTCCTCCCGATTACGATATGGCGGAAGCAATCAAAATTCGGGCAGCTGCGCATTCGTTTGAAGGAAAATTATTTACCATTGTTTCGTGTTCGACGGTTTCACAAGAAATTAAAGACGCGTTACGTGCCGATGTGCCCAATGTAGACGAACTATTAGACAGAAAAAGCTCAGCATTCTCAGGCTTTATTGGTCCGAATGGTGCCGTAATGGGTACACCGCTAATTGATGATGAAGGCATTGTATATGCTGATATTGACTTAGAAAAATGCATCCAACCAAAACAAATGCATGATATTTTAGGACATTACAACCGATTTGATATTTTCGATTTACGCGTAAACACAGCTCCCACACGAAATATCACATTTATTGATAATCACGAAGACTTTAATAAGAGATAGGAACAACTAATTATGGAAAAAAATAACTTTTCAGACGACGTAATTGGACGCGCAAGGGTGCAAGATTCACCCGAATTGGTTGCGTATTATAAAGAGCTTGAAACACTTGGTGCGGGTGCACTTTGGACCGTTGCCAATGATATTGAACCTTGGGAACCTCGTTCCTCTTCTGTACCCATGCTTTGGAAATATGCTGATTTACGCGATTTAGTTTTAAAATCATCCGAACTAGTAACGCCAGAACAAGCCGGAAGACGTGTGGTTTATTTGGTAAACGACAAACGAAAAGATGTTTCGGCAGCTGTGGGTTGGTTATACACCGGAATTCAAGTTACACGTCCGGGTGAAAGCACTTCTGCACACCGCCATCGTGCTTCTGCCCTTCGTTTTATCATGGAAGGTGAAAAAGGTTACACCGTGGTTGATGGCAATAAAATCATGTTGGAAGTGAATGATTTTGTCATCACTCCTAATTCGACTTGGCACGAACATGGCGTAGAAGAAGGCGGAAAAACTTGTATCTGGCAAGATGGATTGGATATTCCGTTGGTTAATGCTTTGGAAGCCAATGATTATGCGGTTTATGACGGAAAGCAGGCATTGGTACAACCGATTAACTATTCACCCATAACGTATGGTTGCGCCGGATTGATACCTGCTGACAAAAATTGGGACAAGCCGTATTCGCCCCTATTCAAATATTCGTGGACAAATGTATATCCTGCTTTATTAGAAGTTCAAAAAGTAAATGATGTCAATCCGTTTGATGGTATTTTTATGCAATATTCGAATCCGTTAACGGGTGGCCATGTAATGCAAACCATGGGTGCCGCAATGCAATTATTACCTGCTGGCTTCAAAGGAAAAGCACACAAACATACCGGTTCAATTGTTTACCAATGTGCCAAAGGAAAAGGATATTCTATCATCAACGGACAACGATTTGATTGGAAAGAAAGAGATATTTTCTGTGTTCCGAGTTGGGCTTGGCACGAACACCACAACGCATCCGATACCGAAGACGCTTGCTTGTTTCAATTCAACGATTTACCGGTTATTGAAAGTTTGGGATTGTATCAAGGAAGAGAACTAACAGAAAATAATGGACATCAACAAGTTCAATAATAATAGCAAATTCAAAAATCAATAAAAAGGTTGCTTCTAATTTATGTAGCAATTTTTCATACTAAATATTAAAAATGAAACTACTTACTTACAAAACACAAGACACAGAACCCCGTTTGGGATTTATACATAACAACCAAGTGATCGATATGGAAGATTTTGGTGAAATATCCAATTTTCCACTCCCAAACGATATGCTGGACTTAATTGATATGGGATTTGAAATCATTGCTGAAATTACAGAAATGATAGCAGAAACTCCCGAAAATTTCTTCGAAGAAATTGCTTATGAAATGAACGAAGTTACTTTCTTAGCACCCATCGAGAAACCACGTAAAAACATTGTTGGTATTGGTTTGAACTACACCGAACATGTGGCAGAAAGTGCTCGAACATTAGATACCACAGGTAAATTACCGACAAAACCTATTATTTTTTCTAAACCACCAACCACGGTAACGGCTACAAATACCGAAATCATCAAAAACACAAAATTGACGTCACAATTGGATTGGGAATGTGAATTGGCTGTTGTAATTTCCAAAAAAGGAAAATATGTAGCGAAAGAAGATGCAATGGA
>JAGNYR010000035.1:0-10167 GCA_017984835.1 Flavobacterium sp.
GCTTTAGCTTCTAATTTATTGATTTTTTTACATGCTTCAGATATTTCAGAAATATTTTTCATTTCTTTCAATTCACTCACAGCAAATCGAATTAATTGACAAGCTTCTAAATTAATTTCGGTTAATTTACGGATTGATTTCGTGATTTTTTCAACCTGATACATTCGCATTCTGCTCGCAGCACCATGCATGTAATCAGCCACATTGTCAATCGATTTAATCAACGAGTGAATATCTTCCCTGTCAAATGGCGTAATGAAATTTTTACTTAATTCTAAATTCGTTTCATGCGTAATTTCTTCAATCAATATTTCTAGATCTTCTATCTTACGGAAGTAATCCTCTCTTTTGTCATTTGGTACATTTACCGCGTCATTTAATGTTTCTGCTAATACAATCAAGTTGGCAGTAGCTTGCTCAAATAATGGGAAAAACTTTTTGTCTTTCGGAACTAAAAATTGAAAAATACTATTTAATGTCATCGTAATAGAAATTAGAATTAGGTTTTGCAAATGTATATTTCTTATGTTAACAGAATATTAATTTGTGTAATATTAATTGGTAACACCAAAATAGGTCTATAAATATAAATTGATTTTGTATTTTTATCAAATATTACAAATAAAATTTAAATTTCATTCATTTTATGGACATCAACTTCAATAAAAACGAAGATCATAACAAACTCTTACTTTCTAATTTAATACATCGTTTTGCAAAAGTAAAATTGGGTGGTGGTGAAAAACGGATTGAAAAACTTCATGCAGAGGGCAAAATGACTGCGCGCGAACGTATCGATTATTTATTAGATACTAATGTAAAAAGTATTGAAATCGGTGGGTTTGTTGGCGACGGAATGTATGCAGAACACGGAGGTTGTCCTTCGGGAGGAGTAGTTGTTAAAATAGGATATATAAAAGGTAAACAATGCGTTGTAGTGGCAAATGATGCCACCGTAAAAGCAGGCGCTTGGTTTCCGATCACCGGAAAGAAAAACCTAAGAGCGCAAGAAATTGCAATGGAAAACAAATTACCCATCATTTATCTTGTAGATTCTGCAGGGGTTTATTTGCCGTTACAAGACGAAATTTTTCCAGACAAAGAACATTTTGGACGTATCTTCAGAAACAATGCCATCATGAGCAGCATGGGTATTACCCAAATTGCAGCCGTAATGGGAAGTTGCGTTGCTGGAGGTGCCTATTTACCCATTATGAGTGACGAAGCCATGATTGTAGATAAAACGGGAAGTATCTTTTTAGCGGGAAGCTACCTCGTAAAAGCAGCTATCGGAGAAAACATTGACAACGAAACCTTGGGAGGTGCCACCACCCACTGTGAAGTCTCGGGTGTAACCGACTACAAAGCCAAAGACGATAAAGATGCACTCGATCGTATCAAAAACATTGTTGGAAAAATAGGTGATTTTGATAAAGCAGGTTTTAATAAAGAGACCTCCAAAAAACCCGCCCTTCCACCCGAAGATATCTATGGTATCCTACCCAAATCAAGAACCGATCAATACGACATGATTGAAATCATCAAGCGATTGGTCGATGATTCAGAAATGGATATGTACAAGGAAGATTACGGGAAATCAATCATTACTTGTTATGCAAGAATTGACGGTTGGGCTGTTGGGATCGTAGCCAATCAGCGAATGGTGTCTAAAACCAAAAAAGGTGAGTTGCAATTTGGAGGCGTCATTTACTCGGATTCAGCGGATAAAGCCACCCGATTCATCGCCAATTGCAACCAAAAGAAAATACCCTTGGTGTTTTTGCAAGATGTCACCGGATTTATGGTAGGTAGCAAATCGGAACATGGTGGCATCATTAAAGATGGGGCCAAAATGGTGAATGCAGTTGCCAACAGTGTGGTGCCTAAATTCACAGTAATCATAGGTAATTCATATGGTGCCGGAAATTATGCCATGTGTGGCAAAGCCTATGATCCTCGATTAATTGTTGCATGGCCAAGTGCCGAGTTAGCCGTTATGGGCGGAACGCAAGCGGCCAAAGTATTGGCGCAGATTGAAGCTTCTTCTTTGAAAGCAAAAGGAGAAATCATTGATGAAGTGAAAGAAAAAGAATTATTCGACAAAATAAAAGCTAAATACGACGAACAGGTTTCTCCGTATTATGCGGCAGCTCGATTATGGACAGATGCGATTATTGACCCTTTGGATACGCGAACATGGATATCGATGGGAATTGAAGCTGCTAACCACGCTCCCATAGAAAAAAAATTCAATTTGGGTGTCATCCAGGTTTAAAATGAATGAACTAACTAAAAAGATCATTGCCTTTTTGATTTCCATAGTTGTTTTTCCAATAGTGGGTATTTTAATTGACCGTTTATTACATATTGTCAAGATAATTGATGATTATGGGTATCTTGGTACAACTTATTTGAATTGGTTTTATCATTTATTTTTCTATAAGGATGGGTTATATGATGCGCCTAATTTATTTTTTTATCTCATTAATTTTATCATCACTTTTATTTCAATCAAAAAAATAATTACTTTTATAATCCAAGTTGGTAATAAAATTAATCCAAATTACTAATTGTATCTACTATTATGAAAAAACATGTTTCTCTCCTACTTATTGTACTTACGTACCAATCGTTTTTTGCACAAGAAACTTTTACCCGAAAAGACTCCCTGCAAGGTGGTCTTCGCAAAGAACGTACTTGTTTTGATGTACTTCATTATGACTTAAACCTCAAAGTAGATGTGGATAATCGATTCCTTTCTGGTTCAAATACCATTGCATTTGAAGTGATGGATCCAACTCAGAAAATTCAAATTGATTTGTTTAAAAACATGCAGGTTGACTCCATCGTTTTTAAAAAATCCAAACTGAGTTTTCAACGTGAACACAATGCCGTTTTCATCGAATTTCCATCCGAATTGAAAAAAGGCGCGAAAGAATCGATTCGTTTTTATTATTCAGGAAAACCAGTCGTTGCAAAAAATGCCCCTTGGGATGGTGGTTTTGTATTCAAAAAAGATGCCGCTGGCAAACCTTGGGTGGGAGTCGCTGTTCAAGGAACCGGTGCAAGTTTGTGGTACCCTGTTAAAGATTCGCAAAGTGACGAACCTAATTTTGGAGCGACGATTAAAGTGGCCGTTCCTAATGGTTTGATGGATGTTTCCAACGGAAGGTTTTTGGGATCAGAAGATTTGAAAAATGGCTATACACGTTGGGATTGGGAAGTAAAAAACCCAATCAACACCTATGATATCACGCTAAATATTGCCGATTACACACACATACATGATGAACTAAACGGACTTGACTTGGATTATTATGTATTAAAAGAAAACGAAGAAATTGCAAAAAAACATTTTGTAGATGTAAAACCTATGCTGACTTGTTTTCAATCAAAATTCGGAACTTATCCTTTTGCAAATGACGGGTATAAATTGGTAGACACTCCCTATTTGGGAATGGAACACCAAAGTGCGGTAGCCTATGGAAACAAATACAGAAAAGGGTATTTAGGATCCGATTTGTCACATACAGGTATCGGTTTGCTTTTTGATTATATCATTGTTCACGAAAGTGGTCATGAATGGTTTGGAAACAGCATTACCTCGATGGACATTGCAGATATGTGGATCCATGAAGGATTTACCATGTATAGCGAAGTGGTGTTTTTGGAATGCAATTATGGAAAAGAGAAAGCAACCACTTACATCAACGGACTTAAAGCGAATGTTGATAATGACAAACCTATCATTGGTCATTATGGCGTAAACAATGAAGGATCTGGCGATATGTATCCGAAAGGAGCTTTGATGTTGCACACCATCCGAAACATCATTGACAACGACGAAAAATGGTGGGCAATGCTATTAAAATATTCTGAAAAGTACCGTCATAAAATCATTGACACGCAAACGGTTTTGAACTTTTTCAACCAAGAAACCGGACTTGATTTTAGTATGGTTTTTAATCAATATTTAAAAACAACGGCTATTCCCGAATTAGAATTACGCATTACCAATAAGTCATTAGAATACAAATGGAATGCTTCAGCATCCAACTTTACGATGCCGGTAGACGTATTGGTTTCGGATAAAAAAATCCGCCTTTCCCCAACTACTTCTTGGCAAAAATTAGAAGGTAAAATCAAAAAATTAGAAGACGTTAAAGTAGCCGATGATTTGTTTTTTATCAACGTAAAAAGAAACGAACCATAATTAGTTTCGAATGACTTTACCTGAAGCAGTTGTTTCAAATTTAGGTTGAAATAGGATCTCACAGGGTTTTTCAAATTTTGAAAGACCCTCAAAAATGGATGAATTTACCTCATACGGTTCCGATTCGATGTACAAAACCAACTTTTGACCCAGTACCGCATCCGGCAAGGCAGAAACATAAAATCTTGACGTGATAAAAGGTGCTATTTTAGCTTCAATCTGTTCAGGAAAGAGCTTCACCCCTCCACTATTGATGACGTTATCCACTCTTCCTTTTAAAATAAATTGAGTTGGACTGATCAACTCGACTAAATCATTCGTTATTATTTTTTCGGCTGAAATTTTAATCGCCTGAACCACCAAACATCCTCTTTCATCTTGTTCAAAGGTAACATTGGGCAATGCGTTAAAAAGCGCTGTTCCAATTTTTTTTGCCGCTACATGGGTACAGGTCTCCGTCATGCCATACGTTTCAAAAATTTGAATCGGAAGTCCTACCAATTCTTTTTGTAAGTTTTCATTCAGGGCTGTACCACCAATAATTAGTTTTTTTATTTTATTCAAACGATCTAGTGAATGCTGAACCTGCATCGGAACCATCGCTACAAAATCATATTTTGTATCATTATTCAATAGTGGATGGGAAGTAGGTTCGATAAAATCAAGATCCAAACCTAGAATGAGCGCTCTTACAAACATCATTTTACCCGCTATATAATCCATAGGCAAACACAACAAAGCTTTCTGACCTGCATGCAAACCAAAATAATCACCCGTCGCCAATGCCGAATTTACCATGGCTTGTTTTTCCATTCGAATGGTTTTGGGTGCACCCGTTGATCCTGAAGTCCTCAAATCAATATAAGAATGCCCATCAAACCAATCATATATAAAATTACCTACGGGTTTTTCATAGGCATCTCCTTCTTTGATAAAACTGTACGCAACACGAATAAGATCTTCTTTTGAAAGATGAAAACCATTTAATTTGAACTGCTGGTGTACCGATTGATAAGTTAAATTAATCATGTGAAGTTGAATTAAGTTCTGTAATTTTTCCAGTTAATTTCTGTTTCCAATTTTTCCATTGGTATTTTTTTGAAAAAACAAATAAGAGAATTGGGAAGAATACAAATACAGGAAGTACTACGGTTTCTAATCCTGCAGTTGGAATGGACGTATCTTTAAAAACAGCATAGGTTTGAAACACAGCACTGTCGGATGTTACTAGCAAAGCGCCAATCAAATTATTAGCCGCATGAAAGCCTAAAGCCAATTCCATCCCCTCGTCCATCAAGGTCAAAATACCCAGAAAAAAACCAGTTCCAATATAATAAACCATGACAAAATAGCCCATTTCTGTCACTTCGGGGTTAAAAACATGCATGCCTCCAAAAATCAATGAAGTCATCACCAAAGGAAACCACCTGTTATGAGCCAAACCAGCAAAACCTTGCATTAAGTACCCTCTAAAAATATATTCTTCTGTACTTGTTTGGATCGGTATCAGGATGATCCCAATCAAGAATAATATTGCAAATCGCGCAGGTTGAAATTGTAGGACCAATTCCGAATCCGTCATAAAATAAGCACTTAGAATAGAAATGACAGAAATAATTCCCCAAGCTGAGAAGCTAAAAAAGATCCTGCGAAAATCTACTTTTTTTCTGCTGGTTGTAACAGATCGGATGGATTGTTTGTGAAAATACTTAATTACAAAATACAAAGCGATCGAAGCAAAAACAAAAAGTTGCATGACCAAAAACAAAGACAAATTAGGTTCGATGGATTTGAGTAAATCGTCTGATTTTAAAACGTTTTTTCCCGTTTTAATTGAATTAATCACGCCTACCAAAACCAAAGGAACTGAGCCAATTTGCGAGGCTAAGAAAACGATCAATGACCCTAATAAATATTTACCGAAATTATTTGTTGGTTTGATTCCTTGTTCTAAAAACATATTGTAAGTATTAAATAACCTGGTACAATTTACGCCAATTTATTCAAAAATTTTAGTTTATTTGCAGAAAAAATATGATTACAATATACCACAACCCTAGATGCGGAAAATCAAGAGAGGCACTTGCTTATCTGGCATCAACAAACGAAGAAGTTGAAGTAATAAAATACCTTGAAACACCTCTTACTTTCGAAAACATATCCGAATTGATCCAAAAACTAGATATCCATCCAATTGATTTGGTTCGGAAAAAAGAAAAAATTTGGATCGATCAATTCAAAGAAAAAAAATTAGGTGCTGACGAAATCATCTTGGCCCTGGTTGCACATCCCATCTTGATCGAACGACCTATTGCTGTAAAAGGAAACAAAGCTGTAATTGCAAGACCCTTCGACCAAATCAAAACCATCCTATAACATTTTTTTAACATAGAATTATGATATTGAGATTAAACGATTGTTTAATTTTGCCCTCTTAAGAAATTATAATAAATACACACGTTTTCATGAAAAACATTAAATTTTTTGCAACAGCAATTTTACTTTTCACCAGCTTATTGAATTATTCTCAAGAAATCAATCCGGTTAAAAAAATAAAAATAAGCGGTAAAATAATTGAAAAAGCAAGCAATCAACCCCTTGAATATGCTACTATTGCTTTCATAAATATTGAAAACGCAAAATTAACAACGGGTGGAATAACGGATGCAAAAGGCGAATTTAGCGTGGACATCACACCTGGAACTTACAACATCAAAGCTGAATTTATTTCGTTCAAACCTTTAGAAATCAATCAGAAGAAATTTTCACAAAGCACCAATATCGGAACCATTTCACTTTTAGATGACTCTACTCAATTGAACGAAGTCGTGGTTCGCTCAGAAAAAACGACCCTTGACATCAAATTAGACAAGAAAGTATATACCGTTGGACAAGACATTATGGTAAAAGGTGGTACTGTAAGTGATATCCTTGACAACATCCCTTCTGTTGCTGTTGATGCTGAAGGAACCGTTAGTTTGAGAGGTAATGAAAATGTGAGAATATTGATCGATGGAAAACCTTCAAATGCCATAAATATCACCGAAGCTTTACGAATGATTCCGGCGGATGCCATAGACAAAGTGGAAGTAGTTACCAATCCATCGGCACGTTATGACGCTGAAGGTGGTGGTGGTTTACTTAACATCATCTTAAAAAAAGGAAAAAACAAAGGTTTTAACGGTACCTTACTTGCAACTGCTGGATATCCTGAAAATTACGGTCTAAGCGGAACTATTAATTATAAAACGAAAAAACTTAACTTTTTTTCTACGCAAGGATATAATTACAGAAGCAATCCAGGAAATGCCTTTGTAGACTCAAGATACTTGAATGCGGATGGTTCTACCAAAAACTACATGTATGAAAAAAGAAAAAACGAACGTTTAGGAGACGGATATAATGGTAGTTTCGGTGTGGAATGGAACTTAACAGAAACAGCCTCTTGGACAAACTCCATCAACTACAGAAACAGCATCAACAATAATATTGATGATGTCAATCAATACAATTACGATGTGAATCAAGTGTATACGTATACGCGAAATCGTATCAACAATGAAGATGGTAAAAGTAAAAACATTGAGTACACCACAAACTTCACAAAACTTTTCAAAAAACAAGGTCATAAATTAACCATTGACGGAAACGTATCAAGCAACAATGACGATAATGTGGCACTCATTACAGACACCACAAACAATACGTCGGTTATCAAAATTGATAATACGTATAATTTCCAAAAACAAGAACGTGTATTGATTCAAACCGATTATGTATTACCACTAGGAAAAGACAGTCAATTTGAAGCTGGTTACCGTGGTGATAATTTGAAATTAACAACTGATTACAGGGTAGTAAACGACGGAGTAAACAATCCGAATTTTACAAACGTGTTAGAATACATCGAACACGTGAATGCATTGTATACGCAATACGGAACAAAAATCAGCAAATTATCGATGTTATTCGGATTGCGATTTGAAGATTCTAACATCCACATCAATCAATTAGCAACCAATGATTATAATACTAGAAAATACAATAATTTCTTCCCAAGTGCCTTTTTCACTTATCAATTGACAGAACAAAGTAGTGCTTCTATTAGTTATAGCAAAAGGATTCAACGCCCAAGAGGAAGACAGATCAATCCCTTCAATAATTTATCTAGTAACACCAATATTTTTGTAGGTAACCCAAAATTAAACCCCGCTTTTACAGACGCCATCGATTTTGGATACCTAAACAAGTTTGGAAAAGTAACGTTCAATACTTCCTTGTATTTAAATAAAACAACTGATTCATTTCAATTTGTAAGATCTGAAACTGGAACGTTTGTAAACGGAGTTCCCGTTTTAAAAATGTCGCCAATCAATTTAGCAACAGAATACAGAATAGGATTTGAATTTACTTTAAACTATTCTCCTGTTAAATGGTGGAAATTAAATTCTAACTTTAATTTTTTCAATATTGAAACCAAAGGGAATTACTCGTATGTAAATTTTACAGGAACCACGATTTACCAAAATTTTGATAACAAAGCAAACTCTTGGTCAAGTAGGTTAACTTCTAAAATCACCTTACCAAACAAAATAGATTGGCAAACCAATGTAACTTACAACGGAGCTCAAAATAATGCCCAAGGTAAAGTAGGTGGTGTTTTTGGTATGAACTTAGCTTTCAGCAAAGATGTATTGAAAGAGAAAGCAACCGTATCTTTCAATGTTAACGATGTGTTCAATTCAAGAAAAAGAATCATGGATACAAATTTAGCGGGTATTGTTGATTCGCATGCTGAAATGCAATGGAGAGTAAGACAATTCACAGTTTCGTTCACGTACCGATTCAACAAAGTGAAAAACGAAAAAGAAAAACCAATGAAAAAATTATCACCTGATAACGAAGGTGGTGGCGGAGAATTTTAATTCAAAGCGCTAGGTCATAAAAAAAGAGGTTCACTTTCGTGAACCTCTTTTGTTTTTTAGCAACAAACTTATGAAGCTTGTTCTAATGCTTTTTGAGCCTTTTTTTCTTTATATAATTCAAATAATGCACCACCGATCCAGTAAAACACAAAATGAACTAAGAAAATCATTAACCAAAAACCGATAGTTAAAATGGTTAAGAAAGCTAAAAAACCTAAATACTGTGAAAAATCAAACATGTTTTCCGGAAATTTTGAATTCTTAACAAAAGTAAAATAATATATTATATCATCCTATAATTATTGAGAAATATTTATTAACCGTTTATTAATTATATTTGTAAAAATAATATCAATGCAAAGCACATCCATTTTTAAGCAATTCATAAGCAGCGAAAAATCAGGAGGAATCCTCCTTATTTTTTGTACGCTTGTATCTTTATTGCTTGCCAATTCTTCCTTGGGTGCGCAATACTTGCATTTTTGGCATGTTTCAATTGCAAACCAACCCTTAGAATATTGGATCAACGACGGATTGATGACTGTTTTCTTTTTACTAATAGGTCTTGAATTAGAAAGAGAGGTGTATAATGGAGAGCTTTCAAGCATTAAAAACGCCTTGCTACCTATTTCAGGTGCTTTGGGAGGTATGATCGTTCCCGCATTGATCTATTTGTTTATCAATTGGGGAACCGACACACAATCAGGAGCAGGCATTCCTATGGCGACAGACATTGCTTTTGCTTTGGGAATATTATCCTTACTAGGAAATAAGGTTCCGATATCCTTAAAAATATTTCTAACTGCTTTAGCCGTAATTGACGACTTAGGTGCTATTTTAGTAATTGCATTTTTTTATACCGAAGAAGTTTTTTGGGGTAATTTAGGCATTGCGATGGCTATTTTTGGCCTCATGCTATTGCTCAACCGATTAAAAGTTCACAACATGATTCCGTATCTTATTTTGGGAGTAATCATGTGGTATTTCATGCTTCATTCAGGGGTGCATGCAACCATTACAGGCGTTTTA
>JAGNYR010000035.1:10267-15521 GCA_017984835.1 Flavobacterium sp.
AAAGGTATGATGGATCGTTTCAAAAAATTGTAATTATCTCTGTGTCGTTCTACTTGTTCCAAAATTTGCGGATCGGTACTTGTTTTTGAAACGTTGATGAGCGCTTCCACTTTGTCTTCTTCACTTTCGATGGAAATATAAAAATTCTCCATGACTGAATCCAACATCAAATACAAAAGATAATCGGCTTTTTTCTCTCTTACAATTCCAGAATGCACTCTCAATCGCTCTCTAATGTGTGTAAAAAAATGACTCTTTTTTTCTTGAAAAGAAATCAATACATCTTTTTTTAATAAAAAACTAATTTGCTCTGCATCAATAGTATTTGAGGACTCCACAGGAAGTAATGATTTAATACTAAAAAACAAAACATCGTGGTATTCATCAAGTTTGGTACGTTTGGTTGTGTTCAAAATATCACCCATCATAAAGTGATCGACATCAAACAATTTTCCGATTTCTTTTACCGTATGGATATCATTCAATCCGTGTACATTGAGCCAATTCGTTTTGTTTGGCTGCACACTTCTTTCCAAGTCCAAGGGCGTTTCAATTTTTATTTCTTCTAAAAATTCAACGTCGTAAACAAACATTTGCATTTCAGTCACAACGTCCTTATGAATCCCAGTATATTCTAAAACGGTAGGCTGTTCTTTTCTACCTTTTTTGTATTTTATTTTTCGCACAAGCTTTATTTTTTTTATAAATTTAATGATTATTATTTTTTTCAAACTAATTTTACAAAAAAACTAACGCATGAAATCCATTTTTATCAACATCAAGGAACTTCTTCAAGTACGCGAGCCTTCAGTAAGAAAAGTTGCGGGTTCAGAAATGGCGTTGTTACCTACTATCAAGAATGCATTCCTGGTGATTGAAGAAGGTGAAATTGTGGATTTTGGAGCCATGGCAAATTGTCCCGATACCAAGGACTTAAACGTATTGGATGTAACTGGGAAAATTATTTTACCTACTTGGTGCGATAGTCATACGCATATTGTATATGCCGGAACGAGAGAACAAGAATTTGTTGATCGGATCAACGGGTTGAGTTATGAAGAAATCGCTAACAAAGGAGGCGGCATTTTGAACTCGGCTAAATTGCTGAATGAAACTTCTGAAGACGAACTATACAAGCAATCCAAAAATCGTTTGGAAGAAGTCATGCGATTGGGCACCGGTTCAGTCGAAATCAAATCGGGTTACGGATTGACCGTGGACGGCGAATTGAAAATGTTGCGAGTAATCAAACGATTGGCTTCAGAATACAATTTACCCATCAAAACGACATTCCTTGGTGCTCATGCTTTCCCTACTCAATACAAAGAAAATCACCAAGCCTATATTGATTTAATCATCGAGGAAATGCTTCCGAAAATCAGCCAAGAAAAGTTAGCCGATTTTATCGACGTGTTTTGTGAAACGGGCTACTTTTCTGTATCGGAAACCGAACAAATCATGCGTGCAGGTATTGCCCATGGATTGACTCCGAAAATTCATGTAAACCAATTCACAGCGATTGGCGGCATTCAGTCTTGCGTAGATTTGGGAGCACTGACAGTAGATCATTTAGAAATTGTAACACCTGAAGATATCGAAGCATTAAAAGGGTCTGAAACGATGCCTGTGGCGTTGCCGAGTTGCTCTTATTTTTTAAGCATTCCTTACACACCCGCTCGAAAATTAATCGATGCCGGTCTACCGATAGCACTCGCCTCCGATTTCAACCCGGGCTCTACTCCTTCTGGAAACATGAACTTTGTGGTAGCAACAGCATGCATCAAGATGAAAATGACTCCCGAAGAAGCCATCAATGCAGCCACGCTGAATGGTGCCTACGCTATGGGAATTGCCAATTCACACGGAAGCATAACAAAAGGCAAAAACGCAAGTTTTATCCTCACCAAAGAACTGCCTTCTTATTATCAAATTCCGTATTTGTTTGGAAGTAACTGCATTGAAAGCGTCTACATCAATGGTGAGCTGATATCATAAAAAAAGCCTCTTGTTTGCAATAAACAAGAGGCTTTAACCTATTTTAGATCAGCTTATCTTAACGTAAAACTTGTTTTAGATACCAATTCATTTTTATCAAATACATTTACGTAATAAGTTCCTTTTTCGAAATTTTTACCCGATAAATCTTGTTGCACTTGAACTGTTTTGTTTTCAAATTTAACCGTAGAAACAAAACTATACGAAAGCGTTTGGTTGGCAAAAACTACCGTAGCTTTCTCTCCCAATACATTATTTTTACTGTCAATTATTTGAACATAATAATTTTTGTCTCCCGATTTAGCCACTGAATTTTCAGCAATCGTGAATGAAACACGCAATGTGTTGGCTCTACTCGCTTTATCTGTTTCAACTTCTTTACCTGAATTACGTTTTTTGTAAGCCATTGTTTTCAAATTCAAAACCGATAACTTAGCCGCTTTTTCAACTGTTTTAGACAATTCTTCGTTTTGACCCACCAACGTTTTGTTGTAGTTTTTTGCTTCTTCTAACACCACTTCGGTACTATCGATGTGCGTAGTCAATTTTTTATTTTGAACTTTCAATCCTTCTACTTCTTGCATCAAGGTGTTCATTTTAGCTTGCAACGCAACAAATTGCGTTTTGTATTTAGCTAAAGAGGCTACATCCCCTTTTGATTTTTTTAACTGCTCCATCAAGTTGACAATTTTGTCTCTTTCAGCAATTAACTCATCGCTCATGGTAGTATTTTCAGCAATTGCAGCATCATATGTAGCTTTCAAATCACCCAATTCTTTCAGGATGTTTTCTTTTTCAGATTTTACTGTTGTAACCTGCGTTGTCAACTCTGTGGTTTGAGAAGTCAATTGGTAAATATAAAATAAACTCGCTACCAGTAATAAAGCTAAAACTAAAATAATAGCTTTTAAAGAAGAATTGCTTTTTTGATTTTCCATTTTAGATATTTTTATTTAAATTTTCTGTAAAATTAACTAATTATATTACTTTTGAAACTAATTCAGTATTAAATTATGGACAAATTAATTCGATTTACCAATTCTGACCTTTCAAAAGTCACCAACTACAGAAGTGGTGAAGTTAAATTTGGCGAAAAACTAATATTAATTCCGTCCGACATTGAAATATTGGACTTCTTGAACACTTGTGACCAACAATTTGTGCTGTTTGGTATTCCGGAAGACATCGGTATTCGCGCCAATTATGGCCGACCTGGCGCCGACTCTGCGTGGGAAAGTGCCCTTAAAAGCATTGCCAACATCCAACACAATCGTTTTAATAAGGGTTCACAATTGGTTGTACTTGGCAAATTGGATGTCTATCAAGAAATGGAAGAGGTAAAAAATTTGGATTTCAACATCACAGAAGACCGAAAAAAAATGAGTGCCCTTGTCCAAAAAATTGACAAAGAAGTGGTGCACGTGGTTTCTCAAATCATCAAAGCAGGCAAAACACCTATCATCATTGGAGGAGGTCATAACAATGCCTACGGAAACATCAAAGGAACCGCTTTGGCAAAAGGAAAACCGATCAATGCAATTAATTTTGATGCGCATTCCGACTTTAGAATTTTGGAAGGAAGACATAGTGGAAATGGCTTTAAATATGCCTTTGAAGAAGGATTCTTGAAAAAATACTTCATCTTCGGATTGCATGAAAGTTACACTTCAAAAAGCGTGCTTACCGAACTAAAATCATTACAAGACCGCATCCAATTCAATACCTATGATGAAGTCAACATCAGACGTGAAAAATCCTTTGAAGGCGAATTGGAAATTGCTAAAAACTTCATTGAAAGCGATTGTTACGGAATTGAAATTGACCTCGATGCAATTCCTAATATTCCGAGTAGTGCCATGACCATCAGTGGCTTTTCAGTAGAAGAATTACGTCGTTTTATTTACTTTTTTGGACAACATGAAAACGCGGCTTATCTTCATATTTGCGAAGGTGCTCCTTCATTAGATAATGAAAAAAACAACCATCTCGTTGGAAAACTAATTGGCTATTTAATCACCGATTTCATCAAAGCCAAAAACCGTTTGGACGACTAATCAACTTCGTTTAGGTAATAAACACTATCTTTACAGCCTCTAACCTTTTAAGTAGAGTAATATTTTATGACATTTAGTGATTTACACCTAATAAAAAACATTCAACAAGCCCTTCAAGAAGAAGGCTACGAAAACCCAACTCCTATACAAGAACAAGCCATTCCCATTATTTTGGAAGGAACAGATTTGGTAGGATGTGCCCAAACAGGAACCGGAAAAACCGCTGCGTTTGCTATTCCTATTTTAAATTATTTACACAGAATCTGCGGTTCTGGATCCAAACGAAAACTAATCAGAACCTTAGTTGTAACCCCTACGCGCGAATTAGCCATCCAAATAGATGAAAGCTTCAATACGTATGGTAAATATACCAATATCCGATCGATGGTTGTATTTGGAGGAGTGAACCAAACCCCACAAGTCGACCAACTAAAAAAAGGTATCGATATTCTGATTGCAACTCCAGGTAGATTATTGGATTTACACAAACAAGGTTTTGTAGATTTAGACAACCTTCATTTTTTGGTTCTTGACGAAGCCGATCAAATGCTTGACATGGGATTCATCAACGACGTTAAAAAAATTGTGAAGTTAGTTCCAGACAATCGTCAGACGCTTTTGTTTTCGGCAACCATGCCAATGGCCATTCGAGAACTTGCCGATACTTTTTTGAAAACACCTAAATATGTTTCGGTGACACCTGTTTCAAGTACAGCCGAAAATGTGAACCAAAAAGTATATTTTGTTGGCAAAGAAGACAAACGAAAATTATTGTACCACATCATTCGCAATGATAAATTAGAAAACGTACTTGTTTTTGTAAGAACTAAACATGGCGCCGATAATGTGGTGAAAGCGTTGAAGAAAAACAATGTTTCTGCAGAGGCCATTCACGGCGATAAATCGCAAAATGCACGTCAGCGTGTGTTGGAAGGTTTTAAGAATAAAGAAATCTCTGTTTTGGTTGCCACTGATATTGCAGCTCGAGGTATTGATATCGAAAGTTTGCCTTATGTAATCAATTTGGATTTACCAAATATTCCAGAAACTTATGTACACCGTATCGGAAGAACAGGTCGTGCTGGAAACAGCGGATTGGCCATTTCTTTTTGCGCACAAGACGAACAACCGTATTTAAAAGACATCGAGAAATTGATTAAAATGTCGGTTAAAGTTGAGAAAGAACATCCGTATCCTTACTCGAA
>JAGNYR010000035.1:15621-18210 GCA_017984835.1 Flavobacterium sp.
ACTCCATTAAATTCTTTACCCACAAAAGTACTCCAATTAAAAGTTGCGTCTTCCTTTGGTTTATAAACTATTTGCGAACCAAAAGAAGGTGCTACATTCTTGTTTGGTTTTGCAATACGTTGCCAACCGTTGGTAAGCAATGCTGCAAAAGCCCATTTGTCGGAGGGTTTGAAGTTGTATTTCATTCCGGTCATAAAATATGGCGAATTTTCGGCTAAAACAGAACGTGTCAAAGTCAAATTTGTTGCCGTTGTTGCCGATTCAAAACCGATGTAGCTTGGCAATATACCTGCTTCAAGTACATGTTTTTTCATTGTATCAAAATAGATTCCAATAAAAGCTTCATTTATGTTCTGTATTTTTTCTGAGGCATAATTATCTACAACATATGCCCCCGATTGAATGGCAATATTTGCGTACATAGTACCATATTCAAACTTTGTTCTAAGTAAACCAATATTAACATTGAACTCATTATGCCGATTATGATTGTACATAAATGGCAATTTAGTTTCGATGCCATTTGGATTAAAGTCGTAGGAATAATACGTTTCTAAATATCCCGAAAAAGTTGTTTTTAGTTCACTTTTTTCTTGTGAAAAAGAAAGTAAGTGAACAAATAAGATGAGTATAGATACTAATTTTTTCATTTCAGAAAATATAAAAGTTTTAATTTCCATTTTAAAAATAAAATGGGAATCGTAAGAAACACATCTACTATTTCAAAACAAATAGCCCTTATGGTAGCGGCATCCTTTCTATTTTTTGGATTTAAAACCAAAAAATAGAAAGATACAGCGTACAGAAGGAAATAGCTCCTTTAAAAAACTAATCTCTCGTTAGTTTTTTATATTTGATTCGTTTTGGGGTAAGATCACCGCCCAAACGTTTGCGTTTGTTTTCTTCATATTCAGAGAAACTTCCTTCAAAGCAATACACTTGAGAATCGCCTTCAAAAGCTAATATATGGGTACAAACTCTATCTAAAAACCATCTGTCGTGCGAAATAATAACGGCGCATCCAGCAAAATTTTCTAAACCTTCTTCCAAGGCACGAAGTGTATTGATATCCAAATCATTGGTAGGCTCATCCAGCAACAAAACGTTTCCTTCTTCTTTCAAAGTCATTGCAAGGTGCAAACGGTTTCGCTCCCCACCCGAAAGTGCCGCTACTTTTTTGTTTTGCTCACTTCCACCAAAATTAAATCGGGATAAATAAGCTCTAGAATTTACTTGGCGTCCGCCCATCATGATTAATTCTTGACCATCACAAAAGTTTTCCCAAATTGATTTGTTCGGGTCAATGTTGGAATGCGTTTGATCTACATACGCAATCTTCACTGTTTCACCAATAGCAAATTCACCACCATCTGGCTCTTGCTCTTTCATAATCATGCGAAAAATAGTTGATTTTCCGGCACCATTTGGCCCGATGATACCCACAATTCCAGCTTGCGGCAATGTGAAATTCAAATTATCGTATAGTAATTTATCTCCGAATGCCTTGGCAACACCTTTGGCTTCAATTACATTGGTTCCCAAACGTGGACCATTCGGAATGTATATTTCTAATTTTTCATCCAATGCTTTTTGATCCTCGTTCAACAACTTATCATAGTTTTGCAAACGGGCTTTTTGTTTGGTTTGACGACCTTTGGCACCTTGACGAACCCAATCCAGCTCGCGTTCTAAGGTCTTTCTACGTTTGGAAGCTACTTTTTCTTCTTGCTCCATACGTTTTGATTTCTGATCTAACCAAGAGGAATAATTTCCTTTCCACGGTATCCCTTCTCCTCGGTCTAATTCTAATATCCAACCCGCTACATTATCCAAGAAATAACGGTCGTGCGTTACTGCAATCACCGTTCCTGCATATTGAGATAAATGTTGCTCTAACCAAAGTACACTCTCGGCATCGAGGTGGTTGGTAGGCTCATCCAATAACAATACATCGGGTTGTTGCAACAATAATCGGCAAAGAGCCACACGTCTTTTTTCTCCTCCCGAAAGCACATTGATTGGCATGTCTCCGTCGGGTGTGCGTAAAGCATCCATGGCGATTTCTAATTTTGTATCGAGTTCCCAAGCATTACAAGCATCAATTTTATCTTGTAATTCCGCTTGACGATCCATCAGTTTTTGCATTTTATCGGCATCTTCATATACTTCTGGAAGACCGAACATGTCGTTGATTTTATTGAATTCGTCTAGAATCGCAACGGTCTCTGCTACCCCTTCTCGAACTACTTCAATAACAGTTTTGGTTTCATCTAATTGTGGTTCTTGTTCCAAATAACCAACTGAATAACCTGGCTGAAAAACCACATCCCCTTGGTAATTTTTATCTACCCCTGCAATGATTTTTAACAAAGAAGATTTTCCGGAACCATTCAAACCTAAAATACCAATTTTAGCCCCATAGAAGAAACTTAAATAAATATTTTTCAAAACTTGTTTATCACTTCCTTGGT
This sequence comes from Flavobacterium sp., assembly GCA_017984835.1. Classification (GTDB taxonomy): domain Bacteria; phylum Bacteroidota; class Bacteroidia; order Flavobacteriales; family Flavobacteriaceae; genus Flavobacterium. The sequence goes on from JAGNYR010000035.1 coordinate 18,093, forward strand.
AGGATTTACTCAATTTTTGCATTGAGAAAATTACTTTCTTATCGTCTGACATGTTTTATGTAGTATTAATTTGAAGCACAAAGATAGTTTTTAATCAAAAGAATTCAAAAAATTGCTC
>JAGNYR010000077.1:0-2207 GCA_017984835.1 Flavobacterium sp.
AACAAGCTACCGTCATAAGAATACACATTTCCTTTATTTGAAGGGATCACAAAACTTTTTACGGTTCGATCTTTGGCTAGTTTCCGGAAATGATCTCCCTGTACCCACTGAATATTAGTGAGCTTTACCGTAATTGCGATTGCCAACAACAAAATGACCAACGCAACAATGTAAATTCGGTTTAAGATATTTTTACCTTCTACTCCCATAGTTTCTGCCAAAAGTTTTTCTCTTCTTTTTTTACTATTTTTATTTTTTGTGGCGGTACCGAAGAAGGCACCACGCCGTACACTTTCATTTTATTTGAGATGGTCGATTCCATACGTAATTCCATCAATTCGGAGCGTCTATCCACAAATTCAGAACGCAACTCTTTCACTTCATTGGTAAGCGTAGCAATTTCGAATACTTTCTCTTCAAAACGGTGTGTATTGGCAATCATTAAAATGGCTAAAACAACAATAAACAGGATGAACCTCCAGTTTTTTGTCGCATCTTGATTTACTAGAAATCGCGCCTTAACAATATTATACAATCCGTTTTTCATTATTTTTTTGCAGCAATTCTCAATTTTGCACTTCGTGCTCTGTTGTTGATTTTTATTTCCTCGTCAGATGGAATGATTAACTTTCCGATGGTTGTAAATGGAACCGAAAAATTTCCGAAAAAATCACGCTCTGGCTCCCCTTCAAACATTCCGTTTTTCATGAATCGCTTTACCAATCGATCTTCTAATGAGTGATAGGATATTACACTCAACCTTCCTTCTGGCTTTAATACTTCTAACGATTGTTCTAAAAATTCCTTCAACACATCCATCTCTTGATTCACCTCGATACGAATGGCTTGATACATTTGCGCCAGCACTTTATTTTTAACTTTTTCCGGCAAAAAACGCCCCAAAACAACCTTCAATTGGTCGGTCGTATGAATGACACTCTGCTCTCTCGATTCTATAATCACACGGGCAATAGCTGCCGCATTTTTCAATTCACCGTAATCCAAAAAAACCCGTTTCAAATTTGCCTCATCATATTCATTGATGATTTTATGCGCATTTAAATCGTTTTTCTTGCTCATTCTCATATCCAAATCGGCATCAAATCGGGTAGAAAAACCTCTTTCTGGCACATCAAATTGATGCGAAGAAACCCCCAAATCTGCAAGTATCCCATCCACGCTTTTCACACCATAAAAGCGCAAAAAACGTTTGATGTATCTAAAATTTTCTTTGATTAATGTAAAACGTTCATCGTCTATTGCATTCTCCCAAGCATCTTCATCTTGATCAAATGCAAATAATTTTCCGTTGGCTCCCAATCGACTCAAAATCTCTTTCGAATGACCACCTCCGCCGAAAGTCACATCGACATACACTCCGTTAGGATCTATATTCAAACCGTCTACGGTTTCTTTTAAAAGTACTGGGTTATGATAATCCATGGTCGTCGTCATTTAAATTGCCCATCACATCTTCTGCTAAATCTGCAAAATCAACAACCGATTCATCAATCGCTTTTTCATACATTTCTTTGTCCCATATTTCGATAATATTTACGGCCGATGACAACACAATATCTTTAGAAATATGAGCAAACGAAGTCAAATCTTTCGGAACCAACAAGCGACCCAAATTATCGATTTCAACTACTTTCACCCCTGCCGTAAAGCGACGAATGAAGTCGTTGTTTTTCTTAACAAATCGATTGAGCTTATTGATTTTTTGCATCATCAAATTCCATTCAGACATTGGGTACAACTCCAGACAAGGCTGAAAAACTGAACGCTTCAACACAAAGCCTTGTTGCAACGACGCAGCCAATTGCTTTTTGAAAGGCGCTGGCAAAAGCAACCTCCCTTTAGCATCTACTTTACACTCGTATGTCCCAATGATTGAATCCAATTTTCACTTTTTAATGATACAAAGCAAAATTACAAAAATATTTACCACAATTTACCACAATCTACCACTTTGTTAATAAGTTTTACCACTTTTGCGTTTTTTTAATAAAATCGAGATGTTTCGGAGTAAACTTATAAACATCCGATTGTCAATTACTTATAAAGACCCTATTAACTAACTGAAAAGCAGGTTGTTTCTATTTATTTGGGCCTCATCCAGCTATCCACTGTAGCCCTCGACGGTAAAATATTTTATAGAGATTCAAAATGTAGCAACTGCGCAACACGTTTTTCGAAGAAAAAAA
>JAGNYR010000077.1:2307-5352 GCA_017984835.1 Flavobacterium sp.
TATGAGTACATCAAGAAAAAAGCACAAGATGTTTTTTATGATCCTGCCATTGCGACCAAAGAATTGGTTGATGAAGTTTATGACATGGCCAACGATCGCATCAAGTTGATAAAAACTCTTACGATTGCCAAAAGTGCCATTCGCCACAACATGGCAAAAGATTTACCAAAAATGCATGTACCCACCTGCATCATTTGGGGAAAAAACGATAAAGTTACTCCGCCAGAAGTAGCACTCGAATTTGATAAATTACTACCTAACTCAACGTTATATTGGATCGATAAATGTGGTCATGCGGCCATGATGGAGCATCCAGATGAATTTAATGCAATTCTTGAGGACTGGTTGAAAAAAGTAAATTTGTAATATAATTTACATCCATAAAAATGAAAATAAATACTGCCGAATTTATCATTAGTAATTCTGATGTGTCCAAATGTCCTACAGAGCGTTTGCCCGAATATGCCTTTATTGGTCGATCCAACGTAGGTAAATCATCGCTGATCAACATGATTACCAATCATAAAAACTTGGCAAAAACATCTGGAAAACCCGGAAAAACACAACTTATAAATCATTTTAAAATCAATGCAAATTGGTTTTTGGTCGATTTACCTGGTTATGGCTATGCCCGTGTTTCTAAAAAAACAAAAGAAACCTTCCAGGAATTTATCACGGATTATTTTGAAATGAGAGAACAATTGGTTTGTGCCTTTGTTTTGATTGACATCCGTTTAGAAGCTCAAAAAATAGACTTAGAGTTCATCAATTATCTGGGAGAAAGTGAAGTTCCTTTTTGCATCATTTTTACAAAAGCAGATAAAATCAGTAAAACCAAAGTGGATTCGCATGTGGCCGCTTATAAGAAACAGTTGCTCGCAAACAATTGGGAAGAAATGCCTCAATATTTTGTAACTTCAGCAACTGAAGGCACTGGAAAAGACAAACTACTTGAATTTATCGACTCGGTAAACGAAGAAGTTTTTAAAGATTTGAATTCGTTTTAATCGTTCCGCTGACACCTTTTCTACTTTTTAAAAAACACCCAAAAATACGTTTAAACACGGTGCGTCAGTACTAGCCCTGATAGAGCCGGCATCCTCCTGCAGTGCGAAAGCACAAAGGAGATAGAGGCGAAAGCAGGACTTCCTGGCAATTAAATTGTGGTTGAGTGCTTCTTAAAATACGTTGCTTGCTATTTGTCGGATGTTTTCTGATTTCCCCATGGAGTAATAGTGCAATAGTGGGACTCCGGCCGCTTTCAATTCCAACGATTGTTGGATGGCCCATTCAATACCCACTTGACGAATTTGATCTGCATCTTTGCATTTCTCGACCGCATTGATCAAATCTTCGGGTAAATCAATTCTGAAAATTTGAGGTAATATTTGCAAGTGTCTGTGCACAGCAAGTGGTTTGATACCCGGAATAATGGGCACTGTAATTCCCATCTCGCGTGCTTTGGATACAAATTTGAAAAATTTCGCATTGTCAAAAAACATTTGGGTTACGACATAATCGGCACCAGCATCTACTTTTTCTTTCAGTCTTTTTAGATCAGAAATCAACGAAGGAGATTCGAGGTGTTTTTCTGGATAACCCGCCACACCGATACAAAAATCCGATTTGTTATCAATATCGGCTACTTCGTGAAGGAAATTACCTTTATTCAACTCTTTGATTTGTTTTACCAAATCGATGGCAAACTTGTTTCCGCCCGAAGTTGGAACAAACGACTGTTCGTCTTTCATGGCATCTCCTCTAAGAGCCATCACATTGTCAATTCCGAGGTAATGACAATCGACCAAAAGATATTCTGTTTCCTCTTTTGTAAATCCGCCACACAACACATGAGGAACGGTGTCTACATTGTACTTATGCTTGATCGAAGCACAAATACCCAAAGTACCCGGACGCATTCGGGTCAACTTTTTTTCCAATAAACCATTGCCTTTATTGACATAAATATACTCCTCACGAGAAGTCGTCACGTCTATAAACGGGGGCTTAAACTCCATTAAAGGATCTATATTGTCATACAATTCCTGGATGCTTTTCCCTTTTTGAGGCGGAATAATTTCAAAGGAAAACAAGGTCTCCCCTTTTGAAGCTGCTATATGGTCGGTTACTTTCATACTATGGATATGGGTGGTACTTTGTAGGTTGCATTCAATTACAGGCAACCAAAACTAATCACTATTTTTAATCTGCAATATTAGGAGCCAACCACTTTTGGGCTTGCTCTAGGGTTGTATTTCTTCGTTTTGAATAATCTTCTACTTGGTCCTTTTTAATTTTACCCAATCCAAAATACTTGCTGTCGGGATGTGCAAAATAATAGCCCGAAACAGAAGAAGCAGGCCACATGGCCATACTTTCGGTTAGTCGAACGCCAATCGCTTCTTCCACTTGGAGTAATTTCCAAATGGTTGGTTTTTCCAAATGGTCGGGACATGCAGGATAACCAGGTGCTGGACGAATTCCTTTGTAATTTTCAGCGATCAATTCTTGATTCGATAATTTTTCATCGGAAGCGTAGCCCCAAATTTCCTTACGAACTTTTTCGTGAAGGTATTCAGCAAAAGCTTCAGCCAAACGATCTCCCAACGCTTTGATCAAAATTGAGTTATAATCGTCTAAGTCTTTTTCAAATGCCGTGGCTTTTTCTTCAACTCCAAAACCTGTTGTAACGCAAAAACATCCCATATAATCTTGAATGCCGCTTTCTTTTGTCGCAATGAAATCGGCCAAAGCTATGTTGGGAGCTCCGGCTGTTTTTTGTGCTTGTTGACGAAGGGTTAAAAAAGTGATCGGTTGTCCACTCTCTGTTGTCAGCTGAATATCGTCATCGTTCACCGAATTCGCTGGGAAAATTCCCACGATCCCTTTGGCGGTCAACCAATTTTCATCTACGAGTTGTGTGAGCATTTTTTGTGCATCGGCAAACAAAGAAGTGGCCTGTTCACCCACTATTTCATCTGTAAGTATCGCCGGGTATTTTCCATACAATTCCCACGAATTAAAAAACGGGGTCCAATCGATGTA
>JAGNYR010000078.1 GCA_017984835.1 Flavobacterium sp.
CTTTAGAAGAAGTTGTAATGGTGTTCAAACAGCATCCTTATTTGAATTTATATACTGATGTGAATTCAAAACAATTGAACGAAATGAGCCGATTGGTTTCAGATAGTATGGGAATGATGGTGCAACCCAACAAAGCAATTGTTGGTGCTAATGCCTTTGCTCACAGTTCTGGAATTCACCAAGATGGTGTAATCAAAAATAGAGCAACATACGAAATTATTGATCCTTTGGATGTAGGAGTGAATGAATCGTCTATCATTCTTACAGCTAGAAGTGGTAGAGCGGCTTTGGCTTACCGTGCTAAAAGAGTAGGGTACGAATTGACTAAAGTACAACTGGATATCGTTTATGTTGAATTCTTGAAATTTGCGGATATTAAGAAAGAAGTATTAGATGAAGACATTCATCAAATTGTTGAAGCAAGTAAATGTTTACAAGCCTAATCCATAAAGAGTAAAAAAATGAATTTAAAAATAGCAGTACTTTCAGGAGACGGAATCGGTCCAGAGGTTACTTTGCAAGCTAAAAAAGCCTTGCACGCTATTGGTGTGGTGTACAATCACGAGTTTGTTTTTGAAGATGCTTACATCGGCGCTATTGCTATTGAAAAAACAGGAAAACCACTTCCAGAACAAACATTGAATTTATGTAGAAATACGGATTCGATTTTGTTTGGCGCTATTGGAGATCCAAAATATGACAACAATCCAGAGGCAAAAGTACGTCCAGAACAAGGCTTACTTAAACTACGCAAAGAATTAGGTTTGTTTGCCAATATCAGACCTATTAAGGCGTATCCAAAGTTGATGAATTCGTCACCAATTAAAAAAGAAGTACTTCAAGGTACTGATTTTGTGGTGTACAGAGAGTTGAATGGCGGAATGTACTTTGGAGAAAAAAAGACGAACGAAGCAGGAACGTATGCTTCTGATTTGTGTGAATATAATGAAGAAGAAATTGTAAAGATTTCGCATTTGGCTTTCAAAGCAGCACAAACTCGACGTAAAAAAGTGACTTTGGTGGACAAAGCCAACGTATTAGAAACGTCAAGATTATGGCGAAAAGTAGTGACTAAAATCGCGGCAGCATATCCAGATGTTACTTTGGAATACATGTATGTGGATAACGCTTCAATGCAAATTATAGTTAATCCAAGACAATTTGATGTCTTGTTAACCGATAATTTATTTGGCGATATTTTGTCAGATGAAGCCAGTGTAATTTCGGGTTCTATCGGATTGATGTCGTCAGCTTCTTTGGGAGAGCAACATTCTTTATTTGAACCTATTCACGGTTGTTATACCGAAGCAAAAGGAAAAAATATAGCCAACCCAATTGCGTCAATACTTTCTGTAGCTTTATTATTAGAACATTTTGGTTTGGTTACCGAATCTAAAAAGGTAATTGCCGCGGTAGAGAAAGCCATTGTTAGTAATGTCGTCACCGTAGATTTGAAAGTAGATTCTCAATTTGGAACCAATGAAGTAGGGGACTTTGTTGCCAACTATATTCTAAATGAAGGGGATTTGTATTTCAAAAAAGATTTTGTCCAATTGGGACAATCCACAATAGTTTAATTATAAATAAAAGAGAGGTTCACAGAATTTTGAACTTCCAAAATAATAAGAATAAAAACAATGGAATTAAATAAATACAGTAAGATAATCACGCAAGACGAAACACAACCCGCTTCTCAAGCCATGTTGTACGGAATTGGATTAACTGAAGAAGATCTTAAAAAAGCGCAGGTTGGAATTGTGAGCATGGGGTATGATGGAAATACTTGCAACATGCACTTGAACGATTTGGCTAAAGATATTAAGGCAGGAGTTTGGGATGCTGATTTAGTAGGATTGATTTTTAATACTATTGGAGTAAGTGACGGAATTTCGAATGGGAATGACGGAATGCGTTTTTCATTAGTGTCAAGAGATATTATTGCAGATTCTATTGAAGCAGTTATGGGAGCGCAATGGTATGATGCCATGATTGCTGTTCCAGGTTGTGATAAAAACATGCCCGGATCATTAATGGCTATGGGTAGAGTAAATCGCCCTTCTATTATGGTGTACGGAGGATCTATTCATCCTGGAAAATGGAAAGGAGAATCGTTGAATATTGTTTCGGCTTTTGAAGCTTTAGGAAAGAAATTCAACAACACGATTACACCAGAAGATTTTAAAGGAGTAATTCAAAATGCTTGTCCGGGTGCAGGTGCTTGTGGTGGAATGTACACGGCTAACACTATGTCATCAGCGATTGAAGCCTTAGGAATGAGTTTACCATACAGCTCGTCTAATCCAGCATTAAGTCCTGAAAAGAAACAAGAATGTGTTGATGCTGGGAAAGCTATTAGAATTTTGTTAGAAAAAGACATTAAACCTAGAGACATTATGACACGTAAAGCATTTGAAAATGCAATTACGATGGTCGCAGTTTTAGGTGGTTCTACCAATGCAGTAATGCACTTGATTGCTATTGCGCATTCTGTTGGAATTGAATTGACATTAAAAGATTTCCAAGATATCAGTGATAAAACACCTTTATTGGCTGATTTGAAACCAAGTGGAAAATACTTGATGGAAGATTTACACGATGTAGGTGGTGTTCCTGCAGTAATGAAATATTTATTGAAAGAAGGATTCTTACACGGAGATTGTTTGACTGTAACAGGAAAAACATTAGCTGAGAATCTTGCACTAGTTCCTGATTTGAATGATGGTCAAGAAGTAGTATACGAAATTCAAAAAGCATTGAAATCTACTGGAAATATTCAAATTTTATATGGAAACATCGCAACTGAAGGTTGTGTAGCTAAAATTAGTGGTAAAGAAGGAGAATTTTTTGAAGGTACCGCTATCGTTTATGAAAATGAGCATGATGTAATCAAAGGAGTAAGAGGTGGAGAAGTAAAACCGGGTAATGTAGTTATCATTCGTTATTGTGGTCCAAAAGGTGGTCCAGGTATGCCTGAAATGTTGAAACCAACATCGGCAATCATGGGAGCAGGATTAGGAAGTACTGTAGCTTTGATTACCGACGGACGTTTCTCTGGAGGTTCACACGGTTTCGTTGTAGGACACGTAACGCCAGAAGCGTATGAAGGTGGAGCCATTGCTTTAATTCAAAACGGAGATGTAATTACAATTGATGCGGTTAAAAACACCATTAATTTGAAAATATCTGACGAAGAATTGGCTAAAAGAAGATCCAATTGGGTGCAACCACCATTGAAAGTGACACAAGGAGTTTTATTAAAATATGCAAGAGCAGTTTCAAGTGCCTCAACAGGTTGTGTAACTGATAAATAAGAATTGTCCTGAGCTATTTAATTAATCAAATAGAGTAAAAAAAATGAGAATATCAGGTGCAGAAGCCATTATTAGATGCTTATTAGCAGAAGGAGTAGACTTGGTTTATGGTTACCCAGGAGGTGCTATTATGCCAGTTTATGACGAATTATATAAATTCAGAGAAGAATTACACCATGTTTTGGTACGCCATGAGCAAGGTGCAACCCATGCTGCTCAAGGATTTGCCAGAGCAACAGGAAAAGTAGGAGTAGCTATTGCTACTTCAGGACCAGGAGCTACTAATTTAGTAACTGGAATTGCCGATGCACAAATTGATTCTACGCCTTTAGTATGTATTACTGGACAAGTAGGAAAGCATTTGTTGGGTTCGGATGCGTTTCAAGAAACCGATATTATCAGTATTTCAACTCCTGTAACCAAATGGAATTACCAAATTACAGAAGCTCACGAAATCCCAGAAATCATGGCCAAAGCATTTTATATTGCTAAATCAGGTCGTCCAGGTCCTGTATTAATTGATATTACTAAAAATGCGCAATTTGATGAATTGGATTTCAGTTATAAAAAATGTACTAGCATTAGAAGTTACATTCCAAAGCCTACTTTAAAATTAGACCAAGTTGCAGCGGCAGCAGCAGTAATTAATAGTGCTAAAAAACCAATGATTGTTTTTGGTCAAGGAATTATTCTTGGAGAAGCAGAAGCGGAATTAAAAGCATTTGTAGAAAAAACAGGAATTCCAGCTGCATGGACTGTTTTAGGTCTTTCAGCATTACCAACAGAACATCCTTTAAATGTAGGTATGGTAGGAATGCACGGAAATTATGGACCTAATGTTTTGACAAACGAATGTGATGTATTAATTGCATTAGGAATGCGTTTTGACGATCGTGTTACGGGTAATTTAGAAACCTATGCAAAGCAAGCTAAAGTAATTCACTTTGAAATTGATCCTGCAGAAGTAGATAAAAATGTAAAAACAGAGGTTGCCGTTTTAGGAGATGTGAAAGAAGCCTTGGCTGCAATACTACCTCTTGTAGATACTAAGATTCACGAATCTTGGCACAATGAATTCAAAGAAAAATATAAAGTTGAACTGGAAGTAGTTATTGAAGACGAATTGAAACCGAAAAAAGAAGGAATCTCTATGGGAGAAACCATCGAAATGATTAACAAACACTCGAAAGGGGATGCAATTATGGTTTCAGACGTGGGGCAACATCAAATGTTTACCTGTCGTTATTCAAAATTCAATTCGACCAAAAGTAATATTACCTCTGGAGGTCTAGGAACAATGGGATTTGCTTTACCTGCAGCTATTGGGGCTAAAATGGGACGACCAGATCGTGAAGTAGTTGCTATTATTGGCGATGGTGGTTTTCAAATGACGATTCAAGAATTGGGTACCATTTTTCAAACACAAGTTCCGGTGAAGATTGTGGTATTAAATAACGAATTTTTAGGAATGGTGCGCCAATGGCAACAACTGTTTTTTGACAAACGTTATGCTTCGACAGAAATGATTAATCCTAACTTTATTGCTATTGCCGAAGGGTACTACATTAAAGCGAAGAAAGTAACAAAACGCGAAGATTTGGATGCAGCAGTTGCCGAAATGATGGCTTCGAAAGAATCGTATTTCTTAGAAGTTTTGGTAGAAAAAGAGAACAACGTATTTCCAATGATTCCAACAGGAGCTTCGGTTTCCGATATTCGATTAAGTTAATACTATGGAAAATAAAACATTCACTATTTCTGTATATTCAGAAAACAACGTAGGCTTATTAAACAGAATATCAGTAATATTCTTGAAACGCCATATCAATATTTTAAGTTTAAACGTATCCGAATCGGAAATCGAAAATGTATCTCGATTTGTTATTGTAGTAGATACAACTGAAAAATGGGTTAAAAATATTGTAGGTCAAATTGAAAAACAAATTG
>JAGNYR010000079.1 GCA_017984835.1 Flavobacterium sp.
TTTTAATTACCTTTGCAACCCGTTTTGCATGATATGAAAAAGATGTTAGGTATTGGTTTTTGGGTCTTTATTGCCCGAATTATCCTACGAAATAGAATTGGTATCCTGGTTGGAATTGTTTTGATGACACTTCTAATGGCTCTGCAATGGAAAAATATCCGATTTACACAAACAGAAGCCAACTTAATTCCGGCCGACGATAGTGTCAATGTGAATTACAATCAATTCCTGGAGCGATTTGGTGAAGAAGGTAATTTGGTTGTCATTGCTACAAAAGACAAGCGCCTTTTTGAACCGAAAATTTTTGCAGAATGGAAAGCTTTGATGCATGAAATCAAGTCGAACAAAGAAGTGGACTTGATTTTGTCAATCGATAATTTGAAACTACTTTCCAAAAATGATTCGTTAGGAAAATTTCAATTGACCCCTTTTGTGGATGCATCCAAAACAAATGACCCTACCTATCTTGCATCTATTAAAAAAGATTTTTTCACCAAAATGCCTTTCTATGAAGGCTTGTTGTTTGATAAAAAATCGGGAGCTATTCGTTCTGCGATCTATTTGGATAAAAAGATCATCAATACAAAAGCACGAAAATTATTTGTTTTAAATAAGTTAATTCCTGCTATTGATAAGTTTGAAAAAGCAACAGATATCGATCTTCATACTTCTGGTATGCCTTACATCCGAACGCTGAATGCCAAAACCATTATCGATGAAATTGGGCTGTTTATTGTAGCTGCCTTATTGATCACTTCGTTGATATTTTACTTCTTTTTTAGATCGTTTAGAGCCACTTTGATCTCTATGATCATTGTCATAATTGGCGTGATGTGGTCATTTGGTATCCTCGGATTTTTGGGATATGAAATTACGGTTCTAACTGCGTTAGTTCCAACTTTAGTAATTGTGATTGGTGTTCCAAATTGTATTTTCTTGATCAATAAATACCACCAAGAATATCAAATTCATGCCAATAAAGCCAAAGCTTTACAACGCGTTATTACCAAAACAGGTACGGCCACATTGATGACAAATATTACTACAGCTGTTGGTTTTGCTACTTTTATTGCGACCAATAACGTTTTGTTGACCGAGTTTGGCGTCGTTACTTCCATCAATATCATTGCGATTTATGTACTTTGTTTGTTGCTGATTCCTGTGTTTTTTAGTTACACACCAGCTCCCATTCCGAGGCATTTAGGGCATTTAGGTCGCGAGTACCTTACTTCGTTTATGGGTTGGATTGTTCGAACTGTAAAATACAACCGAGTGGGGGTGTATTCACTTTCGGTAGTATTATTAATTGTTGGGATCATTGGGATTTATGAAATCAAAATTTCTGGAAGCATCATCGAAGATATGCCAAAGAAGACCGACTTTTTTTCTGACATACGATTTTTCGAAAAAGAATTTGATGGCGTTATGCCACTAGAAATCATGATTGACACCAAACGTAAAAAAGGGGTCATGAAACTTTCGGTTCTTAAACGTATGGAGGATTTGGAAGAAACCATTCAAGAAATCCCTGAGCTTTCAAAACCGCTTTCCATAGTCAATTTAGTGAAATATGCGAAGCAAGCTTATTACAATGGAAATCCGGAGTATTTTGAGTTGCCCAACCCGCAAGAACAAGCATTTATTTTATCTTACATAAAAAATTCCACACAAAAATCGTCTGAGAATTTATTGAAAAGCTACGTTGATAAAACCGGTCAATATGCACGCATCACCACTTTTATCAAAGATGAGAATGGTGAGAAAATGGATCAAATTGAGGAAAGAATTCGACTGAAGGCCGAAAAATTATTTCCATCAGACCGTTACAAGGTAATCATCACAGGGAAAGCCTCAGTTTTTCAAAAAGGAACCAAATATTTACTCAACAATTTGTTGTCTTCTTTGTTGTTCGCTTTTTTATTAACCGCTGGGTTGGTAGCCATTATGTTTAGATCGTTCAAAATGGTGTTGGTGTCTATTATCCCAAATTTATTGCCTTTGCTATTAACTGCAGGATTGATGGGGTATTTAGGAATTCCGTTGAAACCATCCACTATTTTGGTATTTGGAATTGCATTCGGACTCTCAGTAGACGATACCTTACGATTTTTGGCACAGTACCGATTAGAGTTAGCCAGAAATGATTGGAAAATCAAGAAATCAGTTTTTGCCACTTTTAGTGATGCCGGAATCAGTATGTTTTATACATCCATTGTCTTATTCTTTGGTTTTTCAGTATTTATGTTGTCCAGTTTTGGAGGGACAATTGCCTTAGGAGGTCTCGTTTCGATTACCTTGTTTTTCGGAATGTTATCCAATTTGGTATTGTTGCCGTCATTGGTTTTAACCTTAAATAAGAAATTAGCCAATCAGCAAGAATATTTAGAACCGATCATCGATATATTAGAAGCGTCCGATGAAGAAATTGATGCGCTAGAAAAAAATAAATAATTTATATTTGCATACTGATTTTTTTAAATTAATTTTAAAATCAGCAACAACTTAAAATCAGCTTTTTAAAATGAAACATACCAAAGTAAAAGACTTATTAAACAGTACAAAAACCCTACATGAAGTAAACGCAAAGGGATGGGTTAGAACATTCAGAAACAATCAATTTATTGCTTTGAATGATGGTTCTACTATTAATAATATTCAATGTGTAGTTGATTTTGAAAACACACCTGAAGAAACACTTAAAAGAATTACAACTGGAGCAGCAGTTTCTGTTTTTGGTGAACTTGTAGAAAGCAAAGGAGCCGGACAAAAATATGAAATCCAAGTGTCTAAGTTAGAAATTCTTGGGGATTCGGATGCTGAGAAATTTCCAATGCAACCCAAGAAACACTCGTTAGAGTTTCTTAGAGAAAATGCGCATTTACGTGTTCGTACAAACGCTTTTGGTGCCATCATGCGTGTTCGATCTGTCTTGGCTCATGCCGTTCATACTTATTTTCAAGAAAGAGGATTTGTGTATGTAAACACTCCAATCATTACGGGATCTGATGCCGAAGGGGCAGGAGAAATGTTCAAAGTGACTGCTTTACCATTTGACGGAACGCCTCGTACAGAAGAAGGAAAAGTAGATTACAAAAAAGATTTTTTTGGAAAAGAAACGAATTTAACAGTTTCGGGTCAATTAGAAGGGGAAACGTTTGCCATGGCTTTGGGTCAAATTTATACATTCGGACCTACATTTCGTGCAGAAAATTCAAATACATCCAGACACTTAGCAGAATTTTGGATGATCGAACCTGAAGTTGCTTTCAATAATTTGGATGACAACATGGACTTGGCAGAAGATTTTATTCAGTTTGTGATAAAATATACCATGGACAAATGTGCAGATGATTTGAAGTTTTTAGAAACCAGATTGTTGGACGAAGAAAAATCAAAGCCACAAGCTGAACGAAGTGAATTGGCGCTTTTAGACAAATTAAATTTTGTATTAGAAAATAATTTTAAACGAGTTTCCTACACCGAAGCGATTGATATATTAAGAGATTCAACTCCGAATAAAAAGAAGAAATTCAGTTATTTGATCAATGAATGGGGCGCCGATTTACAAAGTGAACACGAGCGTTATTTGGTTGAAAAACATTTTAAATGTCCCGTGATTTTGTATGATTACCCAGCCAACATCAAGGCTTTTTACATGCGATTGAATGAAGATGGAAAAACCGTAAGAGCCATGGATATCTTATTCCCGGGCATTGGTGAAATTGTGGGTGGATCACAAAGAGAAGAGCGTTACGACGTATTAGTAGAAAAAATGAAGGCATTAGGTATCGATGAAGAAGAACTTTGGTGGTACTTAGATACCAGACGTTTCGGATCTGCCGTACACTCAGGTTTCGGACTTGGTTTTGAAAGATTGGTTTTGTTTGTAACAGGTATGACAAACATTAGAGATGTCATTCCTTTTCCAAGAACGCCTCAAAATGCTGAATTCTAAAATTGTTTTGTTTTCGTTTTATGTTGTGAGTAAGCAACTTCAAAATTTAAACTTTCAAACAAAGAAAAAATGCTAAAGCAAAATCTTCAATTCAAATTATCTCAAAAATTATCTCCTCAACAAATTCAGTTGATGAAGCTCATTCAATTGCCAACGTTGGCTTTTGAACAACGACTTTTGGAAGAAATGAATGAAAATCCTGCTCTCGAAACAGGCAATGAGTCGGAGGAGTTTGAAAAAGATGATTTTGATACCCAAGATGAATATGATGAATTTGACGGGAATGATTCGATAGAAACGGATGACATCAACATTGATGAATATTTGAGCAACGATGAGATTCCGGATTATAAGTTACAAGCAAATAATTTTAGCGAGGACGATGATGAGAGAGAAAGCCCTTTTGCATCGCCTGTTAGTTTTCACCAAGATTTAATCAACCAATTAAATACCTTTATTTTGTCTGATGCCGATCGAGAAATTGCAGAATTTCTGGTGGGTAGCATTGATGATATGGGGTATATCCGACGATCTATTCAGGATATAGTTGACGATTTAGCATTTACTCAGGCCATTTATACCGATGAGAAAAATGTAGAGCGCATGTTGCAAGTTATTCATGAGCTAGAGCCATCCGGAGTAGGAGCGCGCGATTTGCAAGAATGTTTGTTGTTGCAATTAAAGCACAAAACACCTACCGAGTACATTGAACTCGCTTCAGATATTGTAACCAATCAATTTGAAGCGTTCACCAAAAAACATTACGATAAATTACTTCAAAAATATAGTATTTCTAATGAGCAGCTAAAAAAAGCCATTCATGAAATAGAAAAATTAAACCCAAAACCAGGAGGTTCTTTTACCGGAAATAATAAGATTACGGAAAATATTGTTCCCGATTTTGCCATCAGAATCAATGATGGCGATTTGGAACTGACCTTAAATGGAAGAAATGCACCCTCTCTTCATGTCTCTAAAGACTACCAAGAAATGATGCAAACGTATAAGGATTCTAAAGACAAATCTAGTTCGCAGAAAGATGCGGTTCAGTTCATCAAACAAAAATTGGATTCGGCCAAATGGTTTATCGATGCGATAAAACAGCGTCAAGAAACTTTGTTTGTCACGATGAATGCCATCATGCATTTTCAAAAAGAGTATTTTTTGGAAGGCGAAGAAACCAGCCTCAAACCGATGATTTTGAAAGATATTGCCGACATGGTTGGCTTGGATATTTC
>JAGNYR010000080.1:0-1872 GCA_017984835.1 Flavobacterium sp.
CTAAGAAACGAAGAAAGTGTTGTTCTCACTTTTTACCCGCATCCAAGATTTATTTTAAATGAAAATTCAGATTTAAAACTGCTGAATACAATCGAAGAAAAAACCGAATTACTTTCCAAAACAGGTCTTGATGCCTTGATTATCCATCCATTTAGTAAAGAATTTGCCAATTTAAGTGCCGAAGAATTTGTTAAAACCATATTGGTAGACCAACTTCACATCAGCAAAATCATCATTGGATATGATCATAAATTTGGGAAAAACAGAACCGCAGACATTCACGATCTAATTCAATTTGGAGCAAAATACAATTTTGAAGTAGAACAAATCACAGCACAAGAATTGGATGAGATTGCTGTAAGTTCTACAAAAATAAGAATTGCATTAGGAGAAGGAAATATTACCCTAGCAAATAACTACCTTGGGTACCCCTATTCTCTTTCTGGCAAAGTAATTCATGGGAATCAAATCGGAAGAACCATCGGATTTCCAACAGCCAATATTCAAATGGCAGACACCTTCAAACTCATTCCAAAAAAAGGGGTGTATGTTGTACGTTGCCTAATCAAGGATCGACTTGTAAAAGGTGTCATGAACATTGGAAACCGACCAACAGTAGACGGCACCTCGCTATCAATAGAGGTACATCTTCTCGATTTTGACGCAACCCTATACGGTTTTGATATAAGCGTTTATTTACTTGATTTTATTAGAGATGAACAGAAATTTGAGAATTTAGAAGCACTTACATCTCAAATTGAAGACGATAAAAAGAAAGCCATCCAGTTTCTTAAAAATACGTAGTAGTAAAAGATTGTTTCTTTTACAGGAATTAACTACTTTTGAATCCACATAAAAAGAACGTATGAGCATCACAAAACACAATTGGACCAAAGAAGAAATCATTGCGATTTACAACAAACCCTTAATGGATTTATTGTATGAAGCAGCTTCCATACATAGAGAAAAACACGACCCAAATGTGGTTCAAGTTTCAACACTATTGTCTATCAAAACAGGTGGATGCCCTGAAGATTGCGGTTATTGCCCACAAGCAGCAAGATACCATACTGAAATAGAAGGAAACGACCTTATGACTGTGAGTCATGTAAAAGCACAAGCACTTCGTGCCAAAGCAGGTGGATCTTCTAGAGTATGCATGGGAGCAGCTTGGCGAAATGTAAAAGACGGTCCCGAGTTTGACCAGGTTCTTGAAATGGTTCGTACCATCAACAAACTGGACATGGAAGTATGCTGTACTCTTGGAATGCTTACTGAAAATCAAGCACATCGATTAGCAGAAGCTGGATTGTATGCTTACAACCACAATTTAGATACCTCAGAAGATTACTATAAAGAAGTGATTTCAACTCGTGGATTTGAAGACCGAATTGAAACCATTCAGAACGTTAGAAAAACGAATGTAACCGTATGTAGCGGTGGGATCATTGGAATGGGAGAAAGTATTGAAGACCGTGCTGGAATGCTCGTGGCACTTGCTTCTTTGAGTCCGCAACCAGAATCAGTTCCGATCAACGCTTTAGTGGCAGTAGAAGGAACGCCAATGGAAGACGAAAAACCAGTCGAAATTTGGGAAATGATCCGTATGGTAGCCACGACAAGAATTGTAATGCCCGATACACAAGTACGCCTTTCTGCCGGACGTACCAACATGTCACGCGAAGGTCAAGCTATGTGTTTCTTTGCGGGTGCTAACTCTATTTTTGCCGGAGACAAACTATTGACTACACCCAATCCAGATGTAGAAGACGACATGAAAATGTTTGAGTTATTGGGATTAAAACCTCAAAAACCATTTACCAAAATATCACAACCCAAAACCGTAGAAGCAGCAGACTCACAATTTCAAGC
>JAGNYR010000080.1:1972-5045 GCA_017984835.1 Flavobacterium sp.
TTGAAATCAACTGCCGATTTATCCTTAAAAGAAGTAATCCAAAAAATGGAATATTACTGCGCGTATCAAGAAAGATGTCATGCAGAAATAAAGGAAAAATTATATAGTTTTCAGGTCACTCCAGATGAAAAAGATCAAATTATTGTTCATTTATTAGACCATAATTATTTGAACGAAGAGCGCTTTGCAAGTGTCTACACGCAAAGCAAACTCCATCAAAAAAAATGGGGAAAAAAACGCATTACATTAGAACTTAAAGCCAAACAGATCTCCTCCTTTTTGATCACAAAGTCGATTCGTGAAATAGATGCAAATGAATACAAGTCTATTTTTGATCAAGTTTCGGAAAAACATTGGGATACGATTACCGAAAAAAATACCCTTAAAAAAAGAAAGAAATTTTGCGATTACCTACTTCGCAAAGGTTGGGAAAGTGACTGGGTGTATGAAAAAGTAAAGGATCTTGAACTTTCGTGAAAGAAGCAAGAGAACGGTACAACTTGGTTCTAAATAGAAAGCAAAATACTCACTGCATTGCCACCAAAACCAACCGCATTAATCAATACTTTTTGAATGTCTCTTGATTGTTCTTTCTGTTCCAAATATGGGATCGGAATAAAATGATTGTGTTGCATCATGAAAACAGCCAATTCCAAATTCAGCATTCCGGATGCCCCAAAAGTGTGTCCTATTTTCCATTTGTTGGTAGTAAGAAGAGGTAACTTCACACCAAATATTTTTTGAATGGCTTTGTACTCTGAAGTATCCCCTTTTAGCGTTCCGGGAGCATGCATTACAATCGCATCTACTTGATCAAGCGGAGTGTTTTGCAGGGCCATTTGCATTGATTTTTGAAAACAAATCGCTTCATCTGATATGGAAATATTGTGTTGAATATCGTCTGTAGCATATCCGATTCCTTCAATATAAGCCAATGCATTAGGCTGTTCACCTACTTCAAGGCAGGCCACTGCGGCGCCTTCACCCAGTACCATGGTGTTTTTCTTTTTGGTAAGATCGAAGGCTCTACAAGGATACGCGTCGGGTTGAGTTGCATAAATTTTTAATGCATGCATTTGAGCCAATGTAAACGGCGTTAAAGAAGCTTCGCTCCCCCCCACTAGAAATTTAGTTGCCATGCCAGATTGCAGCCAAGCTACCGCATTTAAAATCGCGTGAAGTGCTGTTGAACACGTAATGGAATGCGAAATTGTGGGTCCGTTGTTTTTTAAATCGTGGGCGATCCAACTTGAAATATTCCCCAAAGTAGTGGTAGGAGATGCCAATGTAGACGTGCGACCTGTGGTGATAAATTCGTGGTGGTAAGTTTCGAACAAATGGGTGGCTCCGCGAGAAGAACCTATGTTGATCCCGAAATCGTCCCCTTTTTTCCAGCCTGCTTGTTGGATTGCTTGCCGCGAAACCAATAGCGCATAGAGAACCGTAGGATCTAGTGATTTGTATTTGACATCACTTTGTTGTAAGGCTGAAAGGACGGCTTTGTCTTCTGAAGATAAACTCGCAGCAAATTGAGATTGATTACCAATCATTTGTTGTGTTATGAGCGTATTTGGATTGAGGTACTGCGCCCATACCTGGCTTGGATGGTTTCCAAGTGGAGAAATAGAAGCGAGTGAGGTAATTGCGATTTTTGTCTTCAAAAGATATTCGTCTATTTTAGCCCCGATAGAGCCGGCATCCTCCTGATGTCCCGAAGGGCGAAGGAGATACAGGCGAAAGCGGGAGATCATGGGATTGAAACACCAAACGCGTGCTTCAAAAAAGCAAAATTACACTATTTCTAGTGCTTTTTCGATGATTTTATATACTTTTTGTAATTGCTTCTCTGTAATGATGTACGGAGGTAAAATGTAGACAATGTTTCCTACGGGTCGAAGAATTAGGCCGTTTTCAATAAAAAATTGATACAGTTGGTTGCGCAATTTTCCGTAGTAACCTTCTTTGGATTCTATTTTAATATCGAGCGCAAAAATGACCCCCAGCACACGTGTTTGCGCCACTTTGGGATGATTTTTTATACTCGATTGAAAATCTAGATGGGATTGATGCACCCGATCGATATGTTGTTGCATCGCCTCCGTTTGCAGTAGAGAAATACTAGCTAGGGCCGCTGCACAACCTATTGGATTGGCTGTAAATGTGTGTCCGTGAAACAAGGCTTTGTTGGTATCATCACTATAAAATCCATCAAAAATGTGTTGGGTAAACGTGGTAATTGCCATGGGAATGGTGCCTCCTGTGAGTGCTTTGGATAGGCACATCATATCGGGTTGAAGGGTCAGATAATCACAGGCAAAGGTTTTTCCTGTTTTTCCAAAACCAGTCATGACTTCGTCGGCTATGGTAAAAACGTGGTTTTGGTTGCAAATAGCAATTAATTGATCTAGTTCTTTTGCTTCATACATAATCATACCTGCTGCACCAAGCACCAAAGGTTCAAAGATGAAGGCGGCGACATCATGGTTTGCAAGGGCTTTTTGCAATGCCATTCGGGAGGTCTCTTCGTTACCTTGGGTTGGCACTGGAATTCGAACTACGTGAATTAGGGAATCTTGAAAAGCTTCAGTAAACAATCCGATACCGCTGACTGCCATTGCACCAAAAGTATCCCCATGAAATGCATCTTCAAAAGCGACAAGGGTGGTTTTCTTATTCCCTAGATTGTAATGATATTGAAAAGCGGCTTTAATCGCAATTTCAACAGCGGTAGAACCATTATCGGAGTAAAAAAACTTCTTCTGATTGGAAGGCAAAATTTGCGCTAGTTTTTCGGCCAATTCTACCACTACATTGTGTGTAAAGCCACCGAAAAGCACATGCTCTAAAGTAGTTAACTGTTTGTAAATAGCATCGGCAATGACCTGATTGGAATGTCCGAACGGATTTACCCACCAAGAGGCAATCGCATCAATGTATTCTTTGCCATTTTCATCCCACAACAAAGCGTCTTTCCCTTTTACGATAGCAGGAGGAGCAAGCGCTGTTTTGTGCTGCGTATAGGGATGCCAGTTGTAGAGTTGATCTCTTTCGGAAAGGTTCATTTTGAGGGAAA
>JAGNYR010000010.1 GCA_017984835.1 Flavobacterium sp.
GTTGGTCACCTGCTTTTATACGTTGCGCTAATTCTACTTCTTCATCTGCCGTGATTAGGTCAACTTTTCCAATTTCTTGTAGGTATTTATCTAATGAAGCGGTTTCACGATTGGTAACCTGTTTGGTGATTTTCAGTTGTCTCATTGTGGGATCTCCTTTGTTTTTTATTAAACGTGGTTGTTGTACGTAAAGAGTTACCAAAAAGTTACAACAAAGTAAACTTATTTTATTCTACTTCAAAAAAATCTTTAAAATAGACGGGATACCCTTCGTCTGAAAAGCCTTCTAATATGATTTCAAATTTACCCGTTTTATCAGAGGTGTAGAAAAGAATATTTTTATCAGAGGTATTTAACTCTGGAATCCAAATAAGTTGATATCGGTAATCGGGTATGCGATCCAAATCGGAATTTGATGTATAAGCAGGCGTGTAATATTTTTTGGTTTGTAAGGGAATGGTTATATCGCTTTTAATCAAAAAATCACCAGAATAGTTGCTTTCATACGTCTGGTTTTTTGTAATAAAACTTATTAATCCATCGTAAAGTTTGTTTCCATACAAATAACCCGTATTAATGGTGCAAATTTTATAAATATCAGCAGCTTTATATTCCAAAAGCTCGTTGATGTCTTGTATTAACAATCCGTCAACTAAAACCAATGGGGGTTCCTCAACATTGGTATTCGTGTCGTAATCATTTAATCTAAAGGAATAAATACCATTTTTATAGTCATAATTCATTTCTTTCACGATTTCAATTATGGTTTCTTTTATGGTTGGGAATCGATTGTAATTATCTAAAATGTATTCGTGAATGACTGGCTCATAAAAAGGTGCTGAATATTTTATTTTTGCTAACGTATCCGCTTTTTTGAGGTAATAAGTGTTTTCTATCTGACTTGCAATGGCATGTTCTTCAAGTATGGATTTTAATTCAGATTGAAGGAATTGTTCATTTTCAAAAATTAAACCTGATTTTTTGATGCCAAAGGGTGTGTCCAATTGTAATTGATATTCTCCTTTTGATTTATCTACTATTTGAATCGTAGTGTTTGGATTGTAATACGGTTGATCTATAGAGAAATTAAATCTTCCATCAGCATCTGTTTTGACTAATTTAGTAATAAATGATCTGCCAGAATTAGAAAGGGCAATCGTAATATTATTTACTGGAAATAATTCGTTTTTCGAAGATATCCTTCCGCTGATAATCTCTCCTCTTAATTCAGGTAAGAAATAGTTTGATGCACGTAATTCTATTTTTTGATCTTTTTCTAAACTTTTAAATTCAACAGGATTAATTTTGGATATTGAGGGTAAATCTTGAACTTTTCTAACCGATAATGAATACTTCCCTTTTTTAAATGATTCATTATTAATGCGCAATTCCAAATTTATCAACTCTCTGGTTTTTAACTTTTTATTTTTAATTGAAAGGGTTATTTCAGCGTTTTTATGCTGAATGGAATCAGAGATTATTTTGTTTTTAGAACTTATTTTGTTTTCAAGATTTGATTGAAAAGGATTTATTATTGTAATTTCTGACTCAAAAGATGTGGACAAAGCTTTATTTTGCATCCATCGGGTATAACCAAGCAGTTTATACGTCCCCGTTTTTATAGATGCGGGAATAAAAAAATCGCCTTGCGAAGTACCCTCCGATAAAAACAACTTGTGTTTAAAAATAATTTGAGCATTTTCTCCAACTAATTCTACATAAGCAACTTTGCTAATTTGGCTCATTTTAAAATCTTGTGGATTCATACAATGAATCTTATAGAATAAAGTTTCGCCAGATACAAAGCTGGTAGCATTTACATGCATATAAACGCTTTCACTCGTCTCGAAAGTGGGTACGTTTGTTTGAGCCCAATTAATGAAACTCACAAACAAAACAAATACAGGAAGTAATATTTTTTTTAGTCTATCCAAAATGAAGGTATTATGTTAGCTGAGAATTTTGTACAATCACCACAGGGTGTTGGATATATCTCATATTTTTGATCTGCTGTGAAATTATAATATAATCCGTTGCCAGATTCTAATAAACTAAGGACCGTATAACCGGCACACGTTAAATCAGATGGCGAGAAACAATATTTTAAGAAAAACTCTGGATCATCAGACCCTAAAAGAGGATCCGGATCACATCTGTATGGGTATTTCGGTTGGTTTTGTCCTGGAAAAATTTCATTATAATTAAAAAAGATCCTTTTAGATGAAACGGTTGAGACTTCAAAATATCCGATTACTTTTTCGTTTGGGTTGTTCTCATTTTGAATGTTTCCAAAGAAAAATCCAGGTTGGTTTTGAGACAGTATTCCATCCGATCCAGAGAGTTCCTTTAGCGTTTTATAATAGGTGTATGCGGCTAAATTTTGAACGTATTGTTTAACCATTATGCTGTATCGATTCGCAATTAGATAATCATTATCTCTAATGAATCGAACAGGGAAAATCACCCGGTCTTCGTTTAATTCATTGGTACTTGTTAATATGATTTTATCTGATTTTTTTGTCGTATAACAAATACGTGCTTCGGTTGTTCTTGGGATGAGATTAATCACTGCAGGGGGTGTAGCGCCAGGTGGGTTGTATACCACTACCGCTTTAACAGGAACCCATCTTGGGGCAATGATCTTGTTGGTTTCTTCGTATTCAAATCGATAGTATTTTGAACTATTCGTTGGGTCAAAACTATTTACAATAAGTTCGACACCTTTTGCTCCGTTTATTGTATTCACCACAGGAGTGATGTTTTGAATGGGTGTGTCATGAGTTAATACCTCAGTAGAAGATATATAGCTTTTGCCATTTTCAGTTATAATTTTTAACTGATATTCTCGATTTGATTCTGCTTTAAATTCAATTAATGATACGTATTTATCTCCTTGTTCAATGAATTCATAACTATTTCCAAGATTGTCTTTCAAAATCACGACAGCATCTGAAACGGTTGTTGGACCATTTTCTTCTAGTTGATAGGATTTGGTGATTTTTATTTCTTGATGTTTTAGCTCGTTGGTTATTGTAGCCTCGATGACTAATACTTCTTCATAATTATTTGTTTGGAGGGCATACGGGTCTGTACAACTTATGAAAAGCAAAGTTGAAATAGCTGCTACAAAAATTCTATATATCTTAATGTTCATGCGACTAAAATTTGAAGTTATACGTAATTGTTGGTATTGGAATGGCAAAAATGGATGTTTTGTAAGCCTTTATTTGACCGTTTTGCGTGACGAAAAATATCGAATAAGGGTTGTTTCTGCCAAGAACATTGTAAATTGAAATATTCCAAAAACCATGGGCAGGTTTCTTTAATTTATGAGTCCCTTCTACATTAAACCCGATGTCGAGTCTAAAGTAATCGGGTATCCTGAATTGATTTCGATCACTGTATAAAGTATATTCAGAATTACCGTAGGTATATTGACCAATAGGGTAGGTAATTGGTCGTCCGGTTTGATAAATAAAATTACTTGAAAAACTGTATCGTTTTGTGAATTTGTAATTGATGACTAAACTCACATCGTGTGGTTTGTCAAAATTTGCTGGGAAATAGTTACCGTTATTCACCTTCTCGTCATTAAATTTACTATCAAGCTTCACAAAGGTGCGAGAATACGTATATCCTAACCAACCATTTAATCGGCCACTATTTTTTTTAACTAAAAATTCAACACCATAGGCTTTTCCTTTTCCTTGTAATAATTGTGTTTCTATATTTTGATTGAGCAATAATTGGGCTGCTACTTTGTAATCAAGAAAATTTTCAGATTTTTTATAATACCCTTCCAGACTTATTTCTATGTCTTTTTCTAAAATATTTTTATACAATCCCAATGAAAATTGTTGGGCAACTTGCGGCTTGACATTTAAATCGGTGAGTTTCCAGGTATCTGTTGGTGATTGCGTAGTGTTGTTTGAAAGTAAATGAATGTATTGATAAGTTTTGTCGTAACCTCCTTTTATGGAAAGATTATCAGCGATGATATATCGGGCTGCAATTCTTGGTTCAAATCCGCCATAGGTTTTAATCACTTCATTTTTAGCATAATTTCTCACTTCGGTAACAGTGCCCTCGTTTTTTGGAACACCTTCTTGATAAATTCTTTGGGCAGATGCACCTAATGCTGAAAAAGTAGAATATCTCAATCCAAAATCAACTAAAAATTTGGAACTAACCTTGAAATTATCTGATATATAAGCAGCAGATTCAAGTCCTCTTTCTTTATTTATTGAAATGGGAACAATTTGAGAATCGGTACTTTTTGGGTCTAAAAACCCTGGATGTACTCCGTATAATTTAGAAGCAATTCCGTAATTAATTTTGTGTTTTTCATTTAATGTATAATTCATCTTAAGCAGGATGTTGCTTTCGTTTATCTTATACCCAAAATCAAATGCGGTAAGAAAATTGTCTCCTTGATAATCGATGAAAAATTTGTATTCGCTATTAGTAAATAATAGCGCTCCTTTGTTTTTAGAATTGAAAGTGTGTTCATATTTTAATGAAACCAATCGATTGTTGTATTTGTATAGTGAATCAGATGAGATACTAAAGGCATCATGACTGTAATAATAAGTAGTTTCAAAGTTGTTTTTATCATTGAATTTGTGATTGTACTTGATCAATCCGTCGTAAAAAGAAGCTTGACTATTTTTTAAGGATTGTTCTTTTAAGGAACGTAATATCCATCCAGAATAGGTTGCTCTTCCTCCAACTAAAATACTTGACTTGTCCTTGATAATGGGAGTGCTTATGGCTAAATTACTCGTTATAGGTCCCACACCACCTTCTCCAGATAATTTGGTCGGATTGCCTTTTTTTGCTGTAATATCAAAAACAGAAGACAGTCTTCCGCCAAACTCCGCAGGAATACTTCCTTTGTAAATCGTTGCGCTTTTTGTAGTATAAGGACTCACAGATGAGAAGAAACCGAAAAAATGGGCTGGATTGTAAATGATGGCTTGATCCAATAGTATTAAATTCTGGTCTTCTTTCCCTCCTCGAACATTGTATCCGGCAGAACCTTCGCCGGTTTGTTTTACCCCAGGCAAAATGGTTGCTACTTTAAAAATGTCTCTTTCTCCAAGTACTAATGGGATGTTTTTTATGCCTTCAATGTCAATTGTAGTTACGCCTGAAATAACAGATTTTACATTTTCACTTTTTTTGGCGTTTATTAAGACTTCGGATAAAATATTCATTTTTTCATCGAGCTTAATGTTCAAAGTACCGTCGTTGTATAAAATTATTTTTTTGATGGATTTGTTGTGACTCACTAATTCCGTCTCTAAATAATTAATTCCTACCGGAATTTCTAATTTATAAAAACCATCGATGTCTGTTGAGGTACTTATTTTTTTATTTTGAATTTTTACAAAAACATTGGGTAACGGTTCGTCTGTTTTGGTGTCTTTAATGTATCCGCTTAGAAAGCACGTTTTTTTATCCGATTTTTTAGCTTCTTTTCCTATTACAATTAAGGATTCTTTTTTTGCGGGCTTATTAGATACAGAGTCGTTTTCCATGTAAAAAACAGGTTTAACGGATGTTTTTATACCCTTATTGCTTTCTGAATTTCCAAAATAATTATCGGGTAATTCATCTCTAATCACATTGTTTTTAGAAAGTATGATGTGTTTTTTATCAATAAAAAAATTGATTTCAGTTGGTTGAAAAACAAGTTTAAGTACCTCTTCAATCTTCATTTCTGTTACGTTTTCAGTAATTAAGATTGCATTCGATTCGATCCATTCTTTATCAAAATAAAATTTATAATCGCTATTTTTTTCGATCAATTCAATAGCGTTTTGTAAAGAAGATTGATTAAAGTTGAGAGAATATTTTTTCTCTTTTTCTTGTGAAAACACAACAAAATTTAATAGGATAAAAAATATTAGTACTATTTTTTTCATGAATTAGTTTACTTGATTTTTGTTTGTAGGGAATGAAATAATCCCTCAAAAAATATAATTTTATTGGTTTTTTCAATCTTATTATTGATCGAATAATACTCATTAATTACCTGCTTGAACTCTGGGAATAGGGTAATTACACTTTTCTTATTCGTAATAGTGTAGTATTGATTATTGAAAAAAAGCACATAATAAGTTTTTTTTAAAAAATCATCATATACGGTGTTGTCAAGGATTAATTTTTTCCTGAATTTATAATGTTTTACATAAAAACAAATGCTTTCGGAGTTAATCATTTCAGCATAAAACCCTGAAATTTCATTTCCGATAGCGGGTTTGTTGAAACTAAGATTCACATAGTTAATGTTGTTGATTTTGAATGACTGTATTTTGGTTTTGTTTAAAATGATAGGCATCTTGTCATTCTCACCGGTTGTCTTTATGATGAGATCATCATTATTGATGTCATAATTTAATAGTAAATTATTAAATAATTGTCCGTTATACATAACACTTCCATACTGATAAGATCCAAAATAGAAACGATCGTTATCATCAATTATCTTGTCATAATTTAATAAGATTCTTCCGCTATTGATGTCCAAATTTCCGTTGCCCACTTTAGCATCGTACCAATCATGGATGGATTTAGTTGATTCGTTTTGACCTTGCGAACTCATTGTCAAGAAAAGCAAAAGGGTACACAATGAATAGTTTATGTTTTTGTATAGCGGCATCTAAAGAGATATTAAATAAAACTTCTGTAAATGTATTTGTTTTTTTTATTAATCAAGTGGTATTTTAATTTATATATCTAAGTGATTTTTTTAAAATTATTTTTTTAATAATAAATATCCATCTGCTTGTTCAATAACTCAGAATAGTAATCTATTTTTCGATTCATTTTCTGAATAAATAAATTCAATTCTTTGATCCCTGATTGATTCAGTGGTTTTGAATTTTTTATTTGTTGATTAAAAAAATTCAGTGCATTTTCACAACTGCTTTTGTCCTCTGTAATAAAATAACCCAATAAAGTGTAGGGAACAAACATCATGATTTTTGTATCCGTTTCAATCAGCATGTTGTTGTTTAACATGATCAATTCGTTGTAGTAAATAGCAAAATTGGAGTTGGATTGAGAAGCATTCTTTTTTAAATCACTGATGATTTTTTTTAAGTCTTTTAATAATGCATTTGCACTTTGATATGAGATCATGCCTGCTTCATAAAAATAGATGATCTGTTGTAGGCTGCTATTGATAGTGGTGTCGTTCCAAACTTCTTTTATGTTGGCTTTATGGTACATCGTTTTCAGTTTTTGGATGTGCTCCATAAATGCTTCGTTGATGATGAATTTTTCAAACTGCGTTTCTGATAGATCAGGGTTCAACATTTGCAGCCAAACATATAATTTAAATTTGGATAGGAGGGTGCCATCCATAAAATAAAAAAGCGGAATGTCTTTGGCTGAATAATAGAGCGTGGTGGAAGGATCGGCTATGTTTTCAATACGTTCAGCTGCATCTTTAAAATAGTGTATCATGTCTTTTAATGACTTGATTTCGTTGGTTTTTTCTACAATCACTTGTTTAGAATCAGAGCACAAATTATCCAAAGAAATATGGAAATGTTGGGCCAAAAGCATGGTCTCGTTAATAGTAAATTTACTTTTTAACGAAACACGTCGGTGTGCAGCATCATAACTTATATTTAAGATATTCGAAAGTTCATCGTTGATTGATTGTGAGGGATCGAGTTGTTTTCTGATGGCTTTCAGTACTTGTTCTTGAAAATTCATATTTGCAATTTTCACAAATATAATCAATAATTTACTTATTTATCGCCAATATTTTTGTATTAATCACAATAATTTTGATCCCGAAAATAAAAACAATCTCTTATGAAAACAAAATTAATATGCTTCGTTTGCTTCTTGCAACATTTTTTGTTTGCTCAAGATTCGATTCCGTCAGGAACAAAGATCACGCACACACAAATTTTAAGTTTATCGCCTATTTCCAAAAAAGTAGATACAGTCAACGGACTTGTATTGGGTGTAGGGCATTATCAAAACCAACACATTCAGAAACAAACCATCAATGGACTCAATGTGGATGTAAATCCCGTTGGACTTGGATTGCCTTTGTTCTTGATTTATTTGCCAGATATGATTAAAAAAGGCACAATAAGCAGCAATCAACCCAATTTGATCGTTGTATATGATTCCGGACATCCTCACTTACAAATGAACGGTATCAACTTGAGTGCAGGATGCTTTTTTACAGAAACCAATTTAAACGGATTGAATGTTTCATTGATGAATCGGTTTCGTACCCTAAATGGCATTTCAATCACCGTTTTTGGTACGCAAGCGAATGTGATGAATGGTGTTTCGATGGGCTTGTATAATGGATCCAATACGAGCAATGGATTCAATCTGGCATTGCTTAATGAGACCATTCAGTTGAACGGTATTCAAATGGGGGTTTATAATTATGCACAAAACGGGAAGGGGATTCAAATAGGTCTTTTTAATGTATCCAGAAATAGAGGGCTTCAACTGGGAATTTGGAATGTAAATAACAAAAGGTCGATGCCTTTTATCAATTGGTAAAAAAATGAATAAGTATGTAATTATCTTGCTGACGTTGACCTCAATTTGTCAGTCGCAAAACAAAGATTTTGAACGTGTTTATATAGAAGCCGGACTTGTTCAGCCGTTAGGAATCCTGTCCGAAAAATTTGAGCCGTCTCCTTCTTTTGGTTTTTGGTTCAGAAGTCGATGGATTAAAAAAGATTGTATTGATTTTGGATTTAATTTTTTTATTCCACGACAGACCTCTCCAATCCAATTCAAGTATAGGGATTCTGTTGTGGAGTACAAATCCAAACATTTTGCGATCAATTTGGGAACCCGTTTTGTAAAAATAATGCCACTTTCTTTAAAGAATGATCGTTTTAATTTGGAATGGAATTCTGGTTTTGGACTGGCATTAAACAGCTACCAAGCCCCTGCAGAAATTGAATTCGCATCAGCAGAATATTCACAAGAACTACTAACTACCTTTTATCTTTCGCAAGGGATCAAAATTAATTATGACAACATCGGTTTGCAATGTCATTATCAATGGTCGCCCTATGGATTGTTCAATTCGCAAATGTTGGATAAATACGGTTCCCAAACATTGATGTTGGGTATCGTATACCGACAGTAATGAAAACAAAAAAACCCCAATGCAATGCTGCATTGGGGTTTTTACTAGTATAGATTGAAAATTATTCCGCTTTAGGAGTAATTTTATTCTCTTCTCTTGGAGGTCTTGGTAAAAGTGCTTTTCTAGAAACTTTTTCTTTTCTAGTTTTAGGATCGATTCCTAAATATTTCACTTGGAATACATCTCCCATATTTACAACGTCAGAAACATTTTCTGTACGTTCCCAAGCCAATTCCGATACGTGTAATAAAACTTCGTTTCCTGGAGCAGCTGTATATTCTACAACAGCACCAAAATCTAACATTTTAATTACTTTCACTTCATAAGCTTCTCCCATTTCTGGTTTGAAGATAATCGAATCAATTTTAGCTAATACCGCTGCAATTCCAGCTGGATCCGTTCCTAAAATCTCTACAACTCCTTGTTCGTCCACTTCATTAATAACGATGGTACAGCCAGTTGCTTTTTGTAATTCTTGAATTACTTTTCCTCCAGGTCCAATCAAAGCTCCAATGAAGTTTCCAGGAATAGTACGCATGATGATTTTTGGCGCGTGTACTTTTACGTCGTCATTAGGTTTGTCAAGTGTTTCCAAAATTTTACCTAAGATATGTAAACGTCCATCACGAGCTTGAGCCAAAGCTTGCTCCATGATTTCATATTTCAATCCGTCAATTTTGATGTCCATTTGACAAGCTGTAATTCCTTCTGAAGTTCCAGTTACTTTAAAATCCATATCTCCTAAATGATCTTCATCACCTAAGATATCAGACAATACAGCAAAACGTTCTCCGTCTGTAATCAATCCCATTGCGATTCCAGAAACTGGGCGAATCATTTGAATTCCAGCATCCATTAAAGATAAGGTTCCAGCACAAACCGTAGCCATTGAAGAAGAACCATTTGATTCTAATACTTCAGAAACCACACGAATGGTGTAAGGACAATCCGCAGGAATCATATTTTTTAAAGCACGTTGTGCTAAGTTTCCGTGACCTACTTCTCTTCTTGAAGTTCCTCTTAATGGACGAGCTTCTCCTGTAGAAAATGGAGGGAAGTTATAGTGTAAATAGAATTTTTCTTCTCCTTGTTCAGATGGTGAATCAATTTGGTTCGCTTCTCTAGAAGTTCCTAAAGTAGCTGTTGCCAACGCTTGTGTTTCTCCACGTGTAAATAATGCTGATCCGTGAACGGATGGCAAGTAATTTACTTCACTCCAAATTGGACGAATTTCAGTTGTTTTTCTTCCGTCTAAACGAGTTCCTAAATCTAAAGTTACATTACGAACCGCTTCTTTATTGGTTTTATAGAAATATTTAGAAACTAAGTCTCCATTTTCTGCTAATTCTTCTTCTGTAAACAAAGCTTTTACTTCTTCTTTTACAGCATCAAATGCAGCAGAGCGTTCGTGTTTAGCCGATCCTTTGCTTGCAATAGCATAAATTTTATCATAAGCTGCAGCTCTTACTTTAGCGTAAATAGCTTCGTCTGATTTTTCAGTTTCGTAAGTACGAACTTCTTTTTTTCCAAAGGCCTGTGCCAATCTTTCTTGTGCAGCAATTTGTACTTTGATGTGTTCGTGAGCAAATTTAATGGCTTCTACCATTTCTTTTTCTGAAATTTCTTTCATTTCTCCTTCTACCATTGCGATAGAATCTGTTGAAGCACCAATCATCATATCAATATCTGATAATTCTAATTGCGCACGAGATGGATTGATGATGAATTTTCCATCGATTCTTCCAACTCTAGCTTCAGAAATCAATGTTTCAAAAGGAATGTCAGACAATGCTAGAGCAGCTGAAGCAGCTAATCCGGCTAATGCATCTGGCATTACATCGTCGTCATGTGACATTAATTGAATCATCACTTGAACTTCTGCATGGTAATCAGAAGGAAAAAGCGGACGCAATACACGGTCAACTAAACGCATGGTCAACACTTCGCTATCACTTGGACGTGCTTCTCTTTTGAAGAAACCTCCAGGAAAACGACCTGCTGCTGCAAATTTTTCACGGTAATCTACCGTTAAAGGTAAAAAGTCAATGCCTGGGCTTGCTTTTCTTGCGGATACTACTGTACCTAAAATTACAGTTTTTCCAATTCTTACTACTACAGATCCGTCTGCTTGTTTGGCTAAACGACCTGTCTCGATTGTGATGTTTCTGCCATCACCTAAATCGATACTTTCTACAAATAATTGTGGAATCATAAATTTAATTCTCTAAGTTATACATGGGTTTAGTTGTGTTGTTGTTGCGTAGTTAATGCTCTAAATCCCAATGAAAAACCAACTTTTTTTTATTCAATCACAAAAAAAAAGAGGCGCGTGTGCACCTCTTTAGTTTTGTATTATTTTCTAATACCTAATTCTTTAATTAACTCACGATATTTTACAACATCTTTTTTCTTCAAGTAGTCAAGAAGACTTCTTCTTTTACCTACTAATAAAACTAACGAACGCTCTGTGTTGTAATCATGACGATTTTTTTTCAAGTGCTCTGTTAAGTGAGAGATTCTAAATGTGAACAAAGCGATTTGCCCTTCTGTAGAACCTGTGTTTTCAGCTTTTCCTCCGTGTTTTGCGAAGATTTCAGCTTTTGTTTCTTTCGTTAAATACATTCCAATATTATTTTAATGATTATTATGTATGAACAAGGTTTATCCCTATTCGGGTGCAAAAGTAATAATTAATTATCAATTGTAAATAATAAAACGCTAATTATTTTAGCCATAATTTTCTAAAACTTCCATTTTTATCATAATCGGCGGCTTGTTTTTCGATGTTAAAATACCGATGACCACGAGGATCATTACCAACGCCTGCCAAATAGGCCCAATTTCCCCAATTACTGCAAACATCATAATCGATCAACTGTTCCTCAAAATAGGCAGCACCCACACGCCAATCCATATTTAATTCATTGCAAAAATAACTGGCTACATTTTGACGCCCTCGGTTACTCATAAATCCTGTAAGTTGCAATTCGATCATGTTTGCATTGATGAAATCAGAAGGAGTGGTTCCGTTGATCCATGTGGCAAGTAGTTTTTCATTTAAGGATTTTGAATTTACTTTTTCGGATTGGATTCCTTCGTAAAGAAAGAATTTGGATTGGTATTTTTTGAACATAAATCGGAAAAAATCCCTCCACAGTAATTCAAATACCAACCAATAGGTAGAATCATTTTCCCCAAATTGGTTTTCATATATTTTAACTTCGGCATGTATAAATCGGGGTGAAATGCAACCCAAAGCCAGCCAAGGTGAAAATTTGGAAGAATAATCCGCACCAATCATTCCGTTGCGGGTTTCTTTGTACGTTGACAAACATTGTGTCTCATAGAAATAATGATTCAACCGTTGGATCGCTTCGCTTTCACCACCTTTAAATGGCAGTACTGCACGAGAATCGATGGGGTTTTTGGTTAAACCCAAGCTTTCTAAAGTAGGTAAATCCAGGGGCGCAATCTCGGGTGAACAGATCTTTTTTGGTGCTTCAAACGGTTTTCTTATGAGCGCATCTTTTTCTGTTTTTTTTCTGAAATTGGTAAACACGTCGGGGATATCTTTGATTGAAAAGGGTAGGTCTTCGGCATGATATAATGTACTCGTGCTGAATGTTTCAAGTTCACATCGTAATTTGAATAATTCATGAAGTACTTTTTTTTCGGTTTGCTTTTCCTCGAACGCAACTTCTCTTTTTGCAAAAACCTTTTGGGCTTTATATTCTTTCACCAATTTTGGAATTTCTATTTCGGGTTTTCCTTGGATAATGATTAAACCCGAACCTAATGCTCTTAATTGTGCGTCCAAATCTTGGAGAGATTCCAATAAAAACTGCGCTCTAAAACTTCCCGTTTTTTTAAATCCGTGGGCTGTGGTTTCAAAATGTGCTTCGTCAAAACAATAGAATGGAATGACGTTCTCGCTTAGAGTTATGGCTTTGATTAAGGTTTCGTTGTCTTCTATCCGTAAATCGGTTTTAAACCAGATTAATGCTGTATTGATCATAATTCATGTATGTTTTTCAAATAATAATCGGCTTGTTCTAACAAAGCTACTTTGTCTTCAGGTTTCATTTTTCGCCACACATTATACATCATTCCGATGCGTGGGTTTTTGCCTAATTTATCTTCGTTTTTATCGTAAAAATTCCAATACAAACTATTAAAGGGACACGCCTTATCACCTGTTTTTACTGATTTTTTGTAGAAGCAACTTCCGCAATAATGACTCATTTTATCAATGTAGGAAGCCGAACTAACATAGGGTTTGGTACCCACAATGCCGCCGTCTGCAAACTGACTCATGCCTCGGGTATTCGTAATTTCTACCCATTCAATCGCATCGATGTAAATACCAAGGTACCACGCGTCAACTTCGTCAGGATGAATGCCGGCCAATAGCGCGAAATTACCTGTTACCATTAATCGTTGAATGTGGTGTGCATAGGCGTAATTCAGTGATTGATTGATGGCATCTTTCAGGCAATTCATTTTTGTTTTACCAGTCCAAAACCATTCAGGCAGTGAGTTTTCGTGATTGAAATAATTCATCGTGGCGTATTCAGGCATTTTGTTCCAGTAAATTCCGCGCATGTATTCGCGCCAGCCTATAATTTGCCGCACAAATCCTTCCAATTGGTGGTAGGCAATGGTTTCGGGATTGTTCTCCCATTCCAATACGGCTCTATTTATTACTTCCAAAGGCGAAATCATTTTGACATTCATTGAAAACGAAATTCGGGCATGATACAACGACCATTCATTGGGTGTCATGGCATCTTGATAACTTCCAAATAGGGACAAACATTCGGTTACAAAAAAATCGAGTAATTCCAACGATTGTTTTCGGTTGATGGGCCAAATAAAATTTTTCGGTTGTAGTTTTCCAATCGTTTTGATGTCAGTTTTATCAATTTCTGAAACAATGGCTGTAACATCATTTTGGAAAACCAAAGGGGAAGTGGGTTTGTGGTCTTTTGGTAGTTTTTTTCGGTTTTCACCATCGTAATTCCATTTTCCAGTAAGTGGTTTATCACCATCCATTAATACGTGGTGTTTTTTTCGCATCATGTGGTAAAAACTTTCCATAAGAAAGGTTTTCTTTCCATTAAAAAAATCTCCTAATTCGTTTCTAGAACTCATGAAATGTTCCGAATCGCTCACAGAAGAAGTAATTGTTAGCGTCTTGCAAAATTGTTTTAATTGTTCATCCAATCGGTATTCATCGGGATGTTGGTATTCAAAATGGGTAAACTGTTCTTTTTCTATTAAGAGTTGAATGTTTTTTTCGAACGATTGTAAATTAGTGTTGTCGTTTAAATGGATGAATATTACTTGGTGTTTTTGCAATTGCAATTCGGAGGCAAAATGTTGCATGCTGGCAAAAAAACCAACTATTTTTTGGATGTGATGTGTGGCATAATCCGTTTCTGTTCGAATTTCCATCAGTACATAAGTCACAGAATCATTTACCTCTTGAAACCAAGAGTGTTGCCTGTTCAATTGATCACCCAGAATTAATCGTAACGTTTTTGACATTTTGTTGTATAAATTTTAAAAGAATGAAGGTGTTTAAATAGGTTTTGATTTTTCGTTTCTACATCGATCACTACAATATTTTACTTCGTCCCACACTTTTTCCCATTTTTTGCGCCAAGCAAATGGTTTTTGGCACACCACACAAATTTTATTGGGTAGGTTTTGTTTTTTTACTCCGCGCATTTTTTAATTTGTTTGAATTACTTACGTGTTTCTGTAAAATTCGTTTTCCTTCTAGTTTGACTTCATCTTTTTTTCTAAAACTCCAAACGATATCACTTGCCTTTTTTCGGGTTTCTTCAATGTTTACGATGGGTTCTGGATAGTCTGTTCCAATATGGCAATTATAAAATTCTTGCTCCATTTGATTCATTTTCCACGGTTCATGAAGTAAATGAACGGGCACTTCGGCTAATTCAGGAATCCATTTTTTGATGAAAACACCTTCCGTATCATGTTCTTCTGAATTTTTTATGGGATTGTAAATTCGGATGGTATTGATCCCCGTCGTACCCGATTGCATTTGGATCTGCGGATAATGAATTCCGGGTTCGTAATCTAAAAATTGACGCGCTAAAAAGTGCAATTCACGCCAATCTTGCCATAAATTAAATGTAAAAAAGGAGACAACCATCGCGCGCATTCTGAAGTTGATGTAACCCGTTGCAACCAAACAGCGCATACAGGCATCTACAATTGGAACACCTGTTTTTCCTTCTTGCCAAGCTTTGATGTAGTTTTCGTTTTTGGGTTTCACCAATGCATCATAGGCGCGGTTCGCATTTTCAAATTCCATGGCGCATTCGTCTTCAAATTTTTGAATGAAATGGCAATGCCAATGCAAACGCGATACGAAATTGAGTAGCGCACGTTTGTTTTTGGATGTTTCGTAATGCTGGTTGGTGTATTGATATACCATGCGCATACTGATGTTGCCGTAGGTTAAGTACGGAGACAATCGGCTGCAACCCGTTCTACTCAAGGCGGGTTTTGAGATGTGTTTGCTGTAATTGACAGCGCGTTCTTTGACAAAACTATCTAAATAACGCCAAGCCCAATATTCGCCACCTCGTTGAAAATTGGGGTGCTGAGTTGTGATATCGCCTGGTAATTCGGGGCCTTGAATAGTTTTGTAGAAATCAGGATTTAATGCAATGGTTTTTAATTCCGATTCAGGGACGATTTTAGGGGTATCGCGCATTACTTGTTCCCAACGTTTGTCCCAATCTTGCCTCGATTTTAGTTTGCGTATCACGCCGTGCATTTGAAACTCTTTCCAAATAATACCTTTAGATTGGAAATAATCTTGCATGGCCACATCGCGGTCATATGTTACTTTATTTCCAATTTCTTGGTGCGAGTAAACATTTTGTAGGGTATATTTTTGAATTAATTCGGAGAAAACAGTTTCAACTTCGTTGTAAAAAAAATAAATGCGTGCATTATTAGGTTCCAATTTCTTATTTAAATCCTGAATGGATTCATACACAAAACGCCAATGGCGCACATCGGAATCATCATAAGCCATAACGGAGGGCTCAAAAAAATAAACCAACAAAAGTGGAAGCCCTGATAGATGGGCATGAAACAGCGCTTCGTTATCGATGACACGTAAGTCGCGTTTGAACCATACAATATTGATAGGCGTTTTATCCAATTTGATTTAGGTACAATTATTTTGTTTAATTTAATTGAAAAATTATTAAACAAAAGTACGTAATAAAATCAAATGGTGAAGTATAAAATGAACTTCAATTATTGAATTGTTTAGAAAAGCAAAGCGACTTGTTCGTTTACAAATTCTAAAAAGCGTTCGTCGGCTTCTGTGAACGGATCAAGTTGGTGTGAATCGATATCAATTTGACCAATATTGACTCCGTTGACAAACAACGGAACAACAATTTCAGATTTTACGGTAAAGCTACAAGCGATGTAATTGTCTTGAGCAGCTACATCGGGTACCACAAAATTTTGATTCGATTCGGCTACTTGTCCGCAAATTCCTTTTCCGAAAGGAATCACCGTGTGGTCGGTGGGTGCTCCTACATAAGGACCTAAGTGTAACGTTTTATCTGAGTGGTTTGCAAAATAAAATCCAACCCAATTATAATGAGGTATTTCTGCTTGTAATAAAGTACATATAGCGAATAGTTTTTCATCTCTTGTATTACGTTCAGTATGTACGATGGATTTAATTTCTGGCAGTAATTGTTCAAAAGTCATAAATTCTATTTTTTATACAAATGTACTATTGCCAATTGTAACTTTATCTATAAATTTGAAAAAAATAGTACAACAACTTTCAATGATAAAAGAATACAAACCCTTTTTGCTTTTTTTAGCCAAATTCTTTTTGACTTATCTGCTGTTGACCTCCCTGTATCAATTTTATTTATCTCATTTTGATACAACGAAATTCGAAACCGACGGATTTACAAATTTTGTTTTGCAACAAGTTGTTCAAACTTTATCTTTCGTTGAAGATGTGGTGTATTTAAGTCCCAATACGGCAGAATCCAGTGTCAAAATTTTTTACAAAGATAGATGGGTGGTCCGAATCATTGAAGGATGTAATGTGTTGAGTGTGATCATACTGTTCATCAGCTTTGTAATTGCTTTTTCAGGCAAGTGGAAGCAAAGCCTATTGTTCCTTTTGGTAGGCAGCATCCTCATCCATTTTTTTAATGTCCTTCGAATTGCATCCTTATGCCTTGCCATTTATCATTTACCAGCTTATTCCAAATTTTTACATGATGTCGTTTTTCCGTTGGTTATTTACGGATTGGTTTTCATTTTGTGGATCATTTGG
Organism: Flavobacterium sp.; assembly: GCA_017984835.1. GTDB lineage: Bacteria > Bacteroidota > Bacteroidia > Flavobacteriales > Flavobacteriaceae > Flavobacterium. The sequence goes on from JAGNYR010000010.1 coordinate 17,502, forward strand.
GTAAATAAATTTTCTTTTTATGCAAAAAAATAATCAAGTCAGCCCCGTTAAAGTAGGTTTGCTTTCCCTTTTAGTTCTAGCCCTTGTCTCGATCCGAATATTTGAAAGCAATCTTTTTTACGACCCCTTGATTCCTTATTTCAAAGGAAATTTTCAATCAATGCCTTTGCCAATAATGCATCAAATCAAACTTTTTGCGAGTCTAGGTTTCCGATTTTATTTAAATTCAATCCTGTCTTTAGGAATCATCCATCTTTTATTTAAAAACCCAACGTCTACTAAATTCGCATTGTTGCTCTATCTTGTATTGGGTTCGGTTTTATTGATTTCCTTTGTCTTTATGTTGGAATTTTTTGGTGAAGCAAATAAAATGAATTTGTTTTACATCCGTCGCTTCCTCATTCAGCCCCTTTTCTTGATCTTGTTTGTGCCTGCTTTTTATTACCAGAATAAAATGCAAAACAATAAATAACAGTAATTTAAGAATAATTAATTTGCATTGATTTACATTTGCAGCATGAAATTCAAAAATCCACTTTTATTTCTATTGTCCTTCTTACTTGTTATTTCCAGTTTGGGAATGGCGGTAAAGGTGCATTTTTGTAAAGGTAGTATTGCCACTATTTCTCACGAATTTTCTCAGACCAAGGCATGTGAAATGTCTGAAAAGGTGACGAAAAAAACATGTTGCAAGAAAAAAATCAGTAATAAAAAGTGTTGTTCTGATAAAAAAGTCTCTTTCAAAAGTAAGACGGATAAGATCAGCTATAAAAATGCATTTACTTTCGATTTATTTTTAGAAAGCACAACCTTTCCACAGGTAATTGATACACCGATTTCCATCGTTCAAAATAAAAAACAGGACTTCTATAGTTTTGAATCGCATGCGCCTCCTCTTTATAAATTGTATTGCAGATTTACATTGTACGCCTAGTTTACTCATTTATTTTACCTCTTAGAAAATAAATAGTAAATAATTATATCATGAAAAATCAGATGGTATTGCTATTTGGTTTTGCTTTTGGTGTCGTTTTTTCACAAGAAAAACTGAACGAAGTAAAAGTAGAAACCAATTCAAAAGGCATACAAAAATCACTAAAAAAAGTATCCAATGTGACGGTTGTGAGTAGTAAAGAACTTCTCAAAGCAGCCTGTTGTAATCTGGCAGAAAGTTTCGAAACGAATCCGTCCATTGATGTGAACTTTTCGGATGCTTTAACGGGAACCAAACAAATAAAAATGTTGGGTTTAACCAGTCCCTATATTTTAATCGCTGAAGAAAATATTCCCAGTGTTCGAGGTGCTTCACAGGCTTATGGCTTGTCCTTTACGCCAGGTACTTGGGTTGAAAGCATCCAAATTACCAAAGGGGCTGGAAGCGTTGTGAATGGTTTCGAAAGTATCTCGGGCCAGATCAATACAGAGTTAATCAAGCCTAAAAATGACATCCCCTTTTATTTTAATTTTTACGGTGCTACCGAAGGTCGATTTGAAGTAAATACCCATTTTAACCATCAAATTTCTGATAAATGGGCTTCCAGTTTCTATGTGCATGGTAACACGAGAACTGTAAAAAACGACATGAATTCGGACGGGTTTTTGGACAATCCAATAGGGAAACAACTCAATCTTGTGAGTAGATGGCAATACACGGATGCTGAAAAGGGATGGGTTTCTTTTTTCAATTTCAAATACATGAACGACCAAAAACAGACGGGTGAGTTGGCTTTTTCTCCTGAAATGGATCAATTTACAACCCAGCACTGGGGCTCAGAAATCAATACCAAGCGTTTTGATTTTACTTCCAAAATGGGTTATGTATTTAAAGACATGCCCTTTCAGAGTTTGGGTTTTCAAAATGCTTTTAGTGCGCACAACCAAACATCCTATTTTGGTTTAAGGCAGTATGATATTTTTCAAAAAAGTTATTATTCCAATCTAATTTTTAACTCCATCATTAACAATACCAACCATAAATTTTCGACAGGGGTGAATTTTACTTTGGATCAATATGCCGAGTTTTTGTCGCAAGTAGATTACAGTAGAATCGATAATTCGTTGGGTGGTTTTTTTGAATATACCTACGGCTCAATGGACAACTTTAGTTTTATTCTAGGTTCAAGGATTGATTATCACAATCGATTGGGGTTCTTTTACACACCGCGTCTGCATGTTCGGTACAATCCTTGGGAAAAATTGGTAGTACGGTTTTCTGCCGGAAGAGGGAAGAGGGCTGCGAATATTTTTGCTGAAAATCAAAGTATTTTGGGTAGCTCACGCGCCTTTTCAATCGGAGATTCAGATGGAAAAATCTATGGTCTCCATCCAGAAATTGCATGGAATTATGGCCTGAGTTTCACACAGAATTTCAAACTGCTTCATAAAAAAGCAGATGTAAGTTTCGATTTTTACCGAACTGTTTTTCAAAACCAAGCGGTAATTGATGTCATGCAATCTCCTCAAGAAGTGTTATTTTATAACCTAAAAGGGGATTCGTATGCCAATAGTTTTCAATTGGATTTCAATATCGAATTGATGAACCATTTCAATCTTCGAACATCGTATAAATATTTTGATATTGCGACCGATTATTTATCTGGAACCTTTCAAAGACCCTTGCAAGCAAAGCATCGTTTTTTTATGAACTTGGAGTATGCAACCCACATTACTGATAGAGGGGGACATTGGAAATTTGATTTCACTTTGAATTGGCTTGGAAAACAACAGTTACCAAACACCTTGTCTAACCCCGAAAACGATCGGCTGCCTTCAAAATCACCCTCGTTTAGCGTCATGAATACTCAAATAACAAAAGTATTCTCTACTTATTTTGAATTGTATTTAGGGGGAGAAAACATTGGAAATTACCAACAAGAAAAAGCTATTTTGGGAGCTAGTAATCCATTCGGATCTACTTTTGACACTTCCATGATTTATGCCCCAATTTTTGGACAAATGTATTATGTAGGACTTCGATATAAAATAAAAAGCAACAAATAAAAAATAATTATGAAAAACACAATTTTAGGAATGATGTTGCTTTTTGTGGCATTTTCAACACAAGCTCAAGAAAAAAAGAATAAAAATGCAAAGTATATAGTTGAAGTGAATGGCAACTGCGAACTTTGTAAAAAAAGAATCGAAAAAGCTGCTTTTGAAGTAAAAGGAGTGAAATCGGCAGTGTGGGATATCGAATCCCATCAACTAAGTTTGATTGTGAACGAAGAAAAGTGTTCTTTACTTGAGGTAGAGCAACAACTTGCCAAAGTTGGCCACGACACAAAAGACGTTAAAGCTGCGGATGAAGTGTATGATCAACTGCATGGTTGTTGCAAGTATGATAGGGATTTAAAACTTAATTAACATGAAAAGTAGAACTCCTTTCGTTTATTTTTATTAATTTCACACGCAATTAATTTCAATATATTTATGTCACATTTCGACTGGAAACAGCTTTTTAATCCCGAGTTTTATATTCTTCTTGAATTTGGGGGGATCAAAATAGGTCTGTATGTAGTGCTTTTCATTGTTTTTGCCGAAACAGGTTTACTGGCTGGTTTTTTTCTTCCAGGTGATAGCCTTCTTTTTCTTTGTGGCATTTATTCAGAAACGCTTATGAAAGACTTTAGTTTGGGAAATGATTTTCTGAATGTAACTCTTTTAGCTTCTGTTATTTCTGTGATGGGGATTATTGGAAATACAACGGGGTACTGGGTCGGAGTAAAAAGTGGTAATTACCTCTTTAAAAAAGAAGATAATTTTTTCTTCAAGAAAAAGTACCTGTACCAATCCAAAGATTTTTTCGATAAATACGGGAATAAAGCAGTCGTTTTTGCTCGTTTCTTGCCTATAGTTAGAACTTTCGCACCCGTTGTAGCCGGAATTGTGAACATGAACAAAAAGCAATTCATGTTTTATAACGTAGTCGGATCCCTTCTTTGGTCGTTTACCATGATATTTGCGGGTCACTACTTATACGAACTGTTTCTGATCCAATTCAAGATAGATCTCAAGCACTACATCGAATTTATTGTGATCGGTATTATTGCCATCACAACCCTCCCGGTGTTATTCAAAATCATCAAAAATAAATCAAATCATCCGTCTCTTTAGGCGGATTTTTTTTGGGGCGTGACCCCGTTTACTTCCTTGAATTTTTCATGAAAATTTACTCATGCCGGGGTCGGGCTTTTCACTGCAAGTCCGCGCCAATTTCCGTTATCACTCCCATCGGCTGTGGGCTTTCCACTGCAATCCCTCACGCAAGAGCCTAGTTTTCAACTGTCTTAGCATAAAAAAATCCGCTTCATCAATGACAAAGCGGATTCGTTTAATTTTTGTAAAAAAATCTTACATCATTCCGGGCATACCACCACCCATTGGGCTTCCTGCTGGCGTGTCTTCTTTGATGTCGATCAAAGCACATTCGGTAGTAAGAATCATTCCCGCAACCGAAGCAGCGTTTTCAAGTGCTACACGTGTCACTTTTTTAGGATCGATAATTCCTGCAACGAGCATGTCTACATATTCATCTGTTTTCGCATTATAACCAAAGTTACCTTTTCCTTCCGCAACTTTAGCAACCACTACAGATCCTTCAAGTCCTGCATTTTCTACAATGGTACGCAAAGGAGCTTCTATAGCACGAGAAATGATTTGGATTCCGGTTGCTTCGTCAGCGTTGTCCGCTTTCAACGAAGCTAAAACACTTTTTGCTCTTAAAAGAGCAACACCACCTCCGGCAACAATACCTTCTTCTACAGCAGCGCGAGTAGCGTGTAACGCATCATCCACACGGTCTTTTTTCTCTTTCATTTCTACTTCAGAGGCAGCACCTACATAAAGTACAGCTACACCGCCAGCTAATTTAGCCAAACGCTCTTGTAATTTTTCTCGGTCGTAGTCAGAAGTAGTTGTTTCCATTTGTGATTTGATTTGATTCACACGATTTTGAATCATATCTGCTTTTCCAGCACCGTTTACAATGGTAGTATTGTCTTTGTCAATGGCTACTTTTTCGCAAGTTCCTAGCATTTCTAGGGTTGCGTTTTCTAAGGTATAACCACTTTCTTCTGCAATCACAGTTCCTCCTGTCAATATCGCGATGTCTTCCAGCATTGCTTTTCTTCGATCTCCAAATCCAGGCGCTTTTACAGCTGCAATTTTTAATGCACCACGTAATTTGTTTACAACCAAGGTAGAAAGCGCTTCACCATCTACATCTTCAGCAATAATTAACAACGGTTTTCCTGATTGTGCTACAGGTTCTAAAACCGGTAGTAATTCTTTCAAAGAAGATACTTTTTTGTCGTATAAAAGAATGTATGGGTTTTCCAACTCCACATTCATTTTCTCTGGGTTCGTCACAAAGTAAGGTGATAAATAACCACGGTCAAATTGCATTCCTTCTACTACATCTACATACGTATCAGTTCCCTTTGCTTCTTCAACGGTGATGACACCTTCTTTACCTACTTTTCCAAAAGCGGTCGCAATCAAATCTCCAATAACTTCATCGTTATTTGCAGAAATAGAAGCTACTTGTTTTATTTTTTCAGATGAACTTCCTACTTCTTGGGCTTGTTTGGTTAGATCAGAAACAATTGCTTCAACTGCTTTGTCAATACCACGTTTTAAGTCCATTGGGTTCGCACCTGCTGCCACATTTTTTAAACCTTCTTTTACGATGGCTTGCGCTAATACAGTTGCCGTAGTTGTTCCGTCACCTGCTAAGTCATTGGTTTTAGAAGCTACTTCTTTTACCATTTGAGCTCCCATGTTTTCTAATGGGTCCTTCAATTCTACTTCTTTTGCAACCGAAACCCCGTCTTTGGTCACTGTGGGTCCGCCAAATGCTTTAGAAATGATCACGTTTCTTCCTTTTGGTCCTAACGTTACTTTTACTGCATTTGCTAATGCATCAACTCCTCGTTTTAATCCGTCACGAGCTTCAATATCGAATTTTATATCTTTTGCCATTTTTTTTATGCTTTATGCCGAAAGCGGAAAGCTTAAGGCTCGATTAATTTTTGTTTTAATTTAAATATTTTACTTTTAATAGTATTTACTTTTAATTCTAATTCTGAAAAGGATTCTTCTGAAATGTATTTTAAATCTTTTGAAAGTAAAAGTAAATATTCAGTTTCATTTGCTGATCCTAGAGAAATATTTAAAAAATGGTTGAATTCCTTATCACTGTTTCTTCCACAACCTTCACTTATATTGGTTGGTATTGAGGCTGAAGCCCTACGTATTTGACTGGTAAGGTTATACAATTCTTCTTTTGGAAATTGAGAAGTTAATTGATAAACTTCTAATGTAAAACGGTGACTTAGTTCCCAGATTTCATATTTTTTAAAATCTCTCATGCCGAATCGCTTAAAGCTTATTGCTAAATAATAGCAAGAATATCGTCTTCACGCATGATTAGATAGTCTTTTCCTTCTAATTTTAGTTCTGTTCCTGCATATTTACCATACAAAACAGTATCTCCGACTTTTACCGTCATGGGTTCGTCTTTTTTACCATTACCTACAGCAAGGATGATCCCTTTTTGTGGTTTTTCTTTTGCAGTGTCTGGAATGAAAATTCCCGATGCTGTTTGAGTTTCGGCAGCTGCTGGCTCAACGATAACTCGATCTGAAAGCGGTTTAATGTTTAATGCCATTGTTTTTATTTTTAATTGTTAGAATTGTTTTTGTTTCTAGTTTATTTCAGAAATTGTGCCAATTGATTATTACTGACATTTTTTCAGCCAAGCCATTCTGATAGAACCTTTCGATTGTCTTTTAGCCCTGATAGAGCCGATATCCTTAGGAGTCCCGAAGGGCGAATAAGATACAGGCGATAGCAGGAATGACCTTTATTGATTGGTTCCAAGCCCATTGCTTCAAAAAAAAATCCCGATTACTCGAGATTTTTAATTGCTATTTCGAATTCGAAATTATTTTGTTTCTGGTGCTACCGGAGTTGCTTGTTTTGGTGCTGCTGGTGTTGGCGTTGCTGGTGCAGCTGCTTCTGTTGGATCAATTGTTTTTAATTTATTATCTCCAGTTGCTCCTGTAAAGCTCACGCCTGAAAGCAAGATTAATGCAATCAAAAGAGCAGAAAGCGTCCAAGTACTTTTGTCTAAAAAGTCGGTTGTTTTTTGAACTCCACCTAAATTGGTTGCTCCAAATGAAGAAGATAAACCTCCTCCTTTAGGGTTTTGTACCATGATTACTACGATTAGTAAAAAACAAACAATTGTGATTAATACTAAGAATACTGTAAAATTTGTCATTGCTTAAAGTTATTGTTTTGTTGTAAATTTTTTATATCTTCAATTCGGACTGCAAATAAACTACTTTTTTCTGGATATTTCAAAATTAATATTTCATAAGCTTGAATTGCGCGGTCATATTTTTTTTGTTCGAGATATACCTTTGCCAAAGTTTCGGTCATTAAATAGGATGTGTCTTCTATTACCGGCTGCTTTGGTTCTACTGTAGTTTCTTTTAAGATGGGCGGAATTTTGGGATTGGTTTCAATGAATTTATCGATGAGTTCCAATTTTTTTAATTTTTCCGAATCAATTTCTTTGTTTTCTTCGCGTACAATGGGCTTAAAACGAGATAATTGGAGCCATTCTTGAAACGAGTGGGTTTCATTTTTATCAAAATCAAGCGGTTTTCCAATCTCAAGTTTTTGTTCAAAGGTGATTTTTGTCGCCTTTTCGATGGTGTCCAAAATAGATTGCTCTGTTTTGTCAATCGCTTGTGGTGTGTTTACCGTTTCACTTCCTACGACTTCAATGTTGTGCAATTCGGCAATTTTTTGTTCGTACAGTCCATTTTGAACGGTGACGAATTTATTTGACGTGATGAAGTCAAAAAGTACCGCTCTATCCGTTGTGAAGGCAGCTGCAACTTTTAGCGCATAATTGTATTTGAAACTGTCCTGATTGTATAAATGCTTCAGTCTAAGGGTACGTGCGCTTTGGAAATAAGGGAATTCTTCGATTATTTTTTCTAACGACAAATTGTGACGCTCGTTGATGGCGTCGGGTTTGTTAATTAGATAGGTGTAATCGGTAATATTCATCGGGTTACCATTTAGCTAACGATTCATTAAAAATATCTTGCGTAATTCGAGTGAAAATTTCGTCAAGCGCACTCGTTAATTGCGAGCCCACTAGTTGATCGGTGCCACTATAGTCATAATAGAATGAGAATGTTTTCTCAAAATTATCAGCCTCTTTGTTTTTGTTGTAAAAACGAACTCGGACCGAAATACTCAATCTATTTTGTGCTGCTTTTTGATCGGCCGTTGCCGTCATGGGCGAAATTCGGTATTCTGTGATTTCGCCTTCGTAAACCAAATCTCCGTTGGTACTGGTCAGATTTAAATTGGTTTGATTTTGAATTATTTTTTGTAATTCTTGGGTAAAGGTTCTCTCAATACCCGGTTCGATCAGCTCGGCAGTATTTTGAAAATAGTTTACTTGAAAAGTTTTAGCATCTATTTTCCCTGTGGTTCCAGTAAAATTATACACCCCACATCCCGAAAGGAGGAAGAGTACAAACAGCATTAATAAATAGCTAAATTTTTTCATTTCGTTTCAAAGATATATTTTTTATGTGATAAAATCCAACTGATGATAAAAGTTATTATAAGTCGTATTGTTTGATTTTTCGATATAAAGTTCGTTCCGAGATGCCCAATTCATCGGCTGCGGCCTTTCTTTTTCCTTTATTTCGATCTAATGATTTTTTGATCAGTTCGATTTCTTTTGCTTCCAAACTCAAGGTTTCTTCCTCTTCTACGGTTTCTGCAAATAAATAGTCGTTGCTGTCTTCATCGTCTTCAAATTCTTCTTGTTCCATTGATTCTGCCTCTGGAATAAGGGTGCTTCTTAATGGACTTTCTTCAAAATCGGTTGTGATTTCTTCTTTTTTACCATACACCTTTTGAATCAAATGCGGATTGATGTCTTGTACTTTGGTTGAACCATTTTTCATTAGTTCTAAAGTCAACTTCTTCAAGTCGTTCAGATCGCTTTTCATGTCAAAAAGCACTTTGTAAAGAATGTCTCGTTCGGTGCTGAAGTCGCTTTCGCTTTTTTTGCTTTTTATGACACTTGGCAAATGGTTTCCGTCTTGTGGCAGGTAGGAGGTAAGTGTTTTTAAAGAAATTTCACGTGTGGTTTCTAATACGGATATTTGTTCTGCGGCATTCCGTAATTGTCGGATGTTTCCGCTCCATCTATATTTGACAAGGTATTCAATGGCATCGTCATTCAATTTTATGGCGGGCATTTTGTATTTATGTGCAAAATCGGATGCGAATTTTCTAAACAGCAAATGGATGTCGTCTTTGCGATCACGTAAGGGCGGCAAACCAATTTCAACCGTACTCAATCGGTAATATAAGTCTTCTCTAAATTTGCCTTTTTCAATCGCGTCAAACATGTTTACATTGGTAGCGGCTACAATTCTGACATTGGTTTTTTGAACTTGCGAAGAACCTACTTTGATGAATTCTCCATTTTCTAAAACACGTAGTAAACGAACTTGGGTTGTAAGGGGAAGTTCTCCCACTTCATCAAGAAATATGGTTCCGCCATCTGCCACTTCAAAATAACCTTCTCGGGCATTGTTAGCTCCTGTAAATGATCCTTTTTCGTGTCCAAACAATTCGCTGTCTATCGTTCCTTCCGGAATGGCACCGCAGTTTACAGCGATGTATTTTCCGTGTTTTCTGTGGGATAATGAATGAATGATTTTTGGAATACTTTCTTTTCCCACACCGCTTTCTCCAACGACCAACACCGAAATATCGGTTGGAGCGACCTGAATTGCTTTTTCTACCGCACGATTGAGCTTAGGGTCATTCCCAATAATTTCAAATCGTTGTTTTATGTTTTGAACTGTTTCCATAATCTGCATTAACCTATGTTAATATATTATTTTAATTCATTTCAGAATATCCAACGGCTAACCCTTTCAAAGTTCCGCTTGTGCAAGAAGTTATTTTTACATTCACAAAATCACCTATTTTATAATGTTCTTTCGGAAACACCACGGTAATACTTTGTGAATTACGTCCTGAAAATTCTTCGGTTGACTTTTTGGATATTTTTTCTACCAAAACTTCTACAGTTTGACCAACAAATTCTTCACTTCTAAACCAAGCATGTTTTTGTTGTAAATCGACTATTTCTTGCAAACGTCTGGCTTTTGTTTCTTCTAGAACATCGTCCTCCATTTTTCTTTCGGCCAAAGTACCCGGACGTTCGGAATAGGAATACATGTATCCAAAATTGTATTTCACATACTCCATTAAGCTCAAGGTATCTTGGTGATCGGCTTCGGTTTCGGTTGGGAAACCTGCAATCATATCTTGCGATATAGAACACGTGGGGATGATTGTTTTTATTTTGTCTATCAGTGTCATGTATTCTTCGCGCGTATGCAAACGATTCATCGCTTTCAATATCTTATTGCTTCCAGATTGAACCGGTAAATGGATGTGCTTACAAATGTTTGGGTGTTTCGCAATTACATGCAACACTTCTTCGTGCATGTCCTGCGGATTGGAAGTAGAAAATCGGATTCTCATTTTAGGAAATCCAACGGCTACCATTTCTAACAATTGGTCAAAGGATACAGCGGTCGCTTTTTGAATTGCAGAGGCATTGTCAAAATCTTTCTTAAGTCCGCCACCATACCATAAGTAACTGTCAACGTTTTGTCCTAATAAGGTAATTTCTTTGTACCCATTTTCCCAAAGTTCTTTGATTTCATTTAAGATGCTTTGAGGTTCTCTGCTGCGTTCTCTTCCTCTGGTAAATGGAACCACACAAAAAGTACACATATTGTCACAGCCACGCGTAATTGAAACCAAAGCGGTAATTCCGTTGCTCATTAAACGAACAGGGGCTATGTCGCCATACGTTTCTTCTTTTGACAATATAACATTGATGGCATCACGACCATTTTCGACTTCGGCTAATAAATTGGGTAAATCTTTATAGGCATCGGGGCCTACCACCATGTCTACTATTTTTTCTTCTTCAAGGAACTGACTTTTCAAACGTTCGGCCATGCAACCCAAAACGCCTACTTTCATACTTGGATTGACTCTTTTTACCGCATTGTATTTTTCGAGTCTTTTGCGAATGGTTTGCTCAGCTTTATCTCGGATAGAACAGGTGTTTACCAAAACCAAATCGGCTTCTTCCATCACAGAAGTAGTATTGTAACCCGCATCTGATAAAATGGAAGCCACAATTTCACTATCTGAAAAATTCATGGCACAACCATAACTTTCTATGTATAGTTTTTTTGTATTTTCTGTTTTATTAGTCAGTTGCAAGCTTTCGCCTTGCTTATTTTCGTCAATTATCTTCTCCATAAAATATATTTCCAAAATCGATCTACAAAGATAATACTAAAAATCACAATCTGACAAGATGTCAGTCAATGTTTAACAAAAGTTTTTTATTTCCGTTTTCAGGGTTCGATGGGTTGGTTCGAGTAATTTTTTTCTAAATTTCTTTCCAAAATCTTGATATTTAAAAAAACTAACTACTTTTGCAGCATAAAATAAAATCGTAAATGGCAAAGAATTTAGTAATAGTAGAGTCACCAGCAAAAGCAAAAACCATAGAAAAATTCTTGGGTCCAGACTATCAAGTGGAATCAAGTTATGGTCACATTGCCGATTTGCCTTCTAAAGAAATAGGGGTGGATGTCGAAAACGGATTCAAGCCAAAATACGAAGTTTCTTCCGATAAAAAAGCGTTGGTTACCAAATTAAGAGGATTGTCAAAAAAAGCAGAAATGGTTTGGTTGGCTTCCGATGAGGATCGAGAAGGAGAAGCAATTTCTTGGCATTTAGCAGAAGAATTGAAATTAGATAAATCCAAAACAAAACGTATTGTTTTTCACGAGATTACCAAAAATGCCATTTTAAAAGCTATTGAAAATCCAAGAGAAATTGATTACAATCTAGTAAACGCGCAACAAGCAAGACGTGTATTAGATCGTTTGGTTGGATACGAACTTTCGCCAGTTTTATGGAGAAAAGTAAAAGGAGGATTGTCAGCAGGAAGGGTTCAATCGGTGTCAGTTAGACTGATTGTAGAGCGTGAACGTGAAATTCACAACTTCAAACCGGTAGCTTCCTATTCGGTTACGGCCGAATTTGTGAACGAAGCCGGCAGAAGTTTCAAAGCTAAATTGCCTAAAAATTTCAACACAAAGAAAGAAGCAGAAGATTTTTTACAAAACAACATAGGGTCTACGTATAAAGTGGCCGATTTGGAAACGAAACCAACCAAGAAATCGCCAACTGCGCCTTTTACAACGTCTACGTTGCAACAAGAAGCGGCCAGAAAACTTTATTTACCTGTTGGAATCACCATGCAATTAGCACAACGTTTGTATGAAGCGGGATTGATTACCTATATGAGAACGGACAGTGTTAACTTGTCAAAAGAAGCAAGAGATGCTGCCGAAGCTGAGATCATTTCTTCTTATGGAAAGGAATTTTCAAAGCCAAGAACTTTTGCAACCAAAAGCAAAGGAGCACAAGAAGCACACGAGGCGATTCGTCCAACCGATATGTCGCGTCACACCGTAAATATAGATCGTGATCAAGCAAGGTTGTATGATTTGATTTGGAAAAGAACGTTGGCTTCTCAAATGAGTGATGCCGAATTGGAACGAACCAATGTCAAAATTGAAGCCAATAACCACAAAGAAAATTTTGTAGCTTCAGGAGAAGTAATCAAGTTTGAAGGGTTTTTAAAAGTATACCTTGAAGGACATGATGAGGATGAAGAAGAGCAAGAAGGGATGCTTCCGGCGATGCGTGTAAACGAAAGTCTTCAAAACAATTACATCACAGCAACAGAGCGTTATTCGCGACCAGCCTCTAGATATACCGAAGCATCTTTGGTGAAAAAATTAGAAGAATTAGGTATCGGTCGACCTTCTACATATGCACCAACCATTTCTACCATTATCAACAGAAGTTATGTTGAAAAAGGTACTTTGGAAGGGCAAGAGCGTAAGTATTCTCAATTGACTTTACAGTCGGGAAAAATTTCGGATAAAATATTAAAAGAAAACTCGGGTTCAGACAAAGGAAAATTGGTTCCAACAGACATTGGGACGATTGTAACGGACTTTTTGGTTAAAAATTTCGGAGCTATTTTAGACTATAATTTTACGGCTAAAGTAGAGCAAGATTTTGACGAAATTGCCGAAGGAAATATCGAATGGTCTCAAATGATGCAGGAATTTTACAATAAATTCCATCCCAATGTGAAAGAAGTGGAATCCAATGCGGAAAGAGAATCAGGAGAAAGAATTCTAGGTATTCATCCCGAATCAGGGAAACCCATTAGTGTTCGTTTAGGGAAATTCGGACCGATGGCTCAAATTGGAAGTGCCGAAGACGAAGATAAGAAATTTGCGAGCCTTCGCCCAGAACAAAACATTGGGAATATCACATTAGAGGAAGCGCTTAATTTGTTTTTATTACCTAAAGCTTTAGGAATGTATAAAAATGAAGAAGTAGAAGTGAGTATAGGTCGTTTTGGACCCTTCATCCGTTTTGGAAAAGCTTTTATTTCTTTACCAAAAGGAGAAGAACCGTTAGATGTTTCGCTAGAAAGAGCGCAAGAATTGATAGATGATAAAATACAATCTGACGCGCCCATTGCAACCTACAACGGAGAAGGAGTTCAAAAAGGTACCGGTAGATTTGGTCCTTTCATCAAATGGAACGGTATTTTCATCAATGTAAGTAAAAAATATAATTTTGATAATTTGTCTCAAAGCGATATCGTCGAATTGATTGAAGATAAATTACAAAAAAACATCGACAAAGTAATTCATGATTGGAAGGAAGAAGGAATTGTTGTTGAAAAAGCACGTTGGGGAAGATCTGTTATTTTGAAAGGAAAAATAAAAATTGAATTGAGCAAAGAGGTCGATGCATCTCAGCTAACATTGGAACAGGTGAAAGAACTTATTGAGAAGAAATCACCCGCGAAGAAAACTTCGGCCAAAAAAGCCCCTGCTAAAAAAGCAACAGCTAAAAAGAAATAACAATGGGATTTGATTTTCTTACACCTTTAGATATTGATTTATTGATAGACATCAAGAGGTTGTCTTCGCAGCATCTTGCCAGTAAAGTAGTCTTTCATACACAAGAGGATTTCCCAGATTTAAATCAAGTAAGTATAGCTATTATTGGGGTGTTAGAACATAGAGGAGGGGTGAATAGCCTGCTTCAGCCCGATTTGTCTAATGTTCGCATGGAATTGTATTCCTTGTTTCCGGGAAATTGGCAGCATACCATAGCCGATTTAGGCGATATTGAATCAGGTGAAACAGTGGAAGATACTTATTTTGCTTTACAGCAAGTTGTCAATTCGCTGCTTAAGAAAAACATTGTTCCAATTGTTATTGGGGGATCTCAAGATTTGACCTATCCGCTGTATCGTGCGTATGATACGTTGGAACAAATGGTGAATATTGTAGCAGTTGATTCAAAGTTTGATTTAGGAAGAGGAGAGAACCAAGCCTTGTCAGATTCGTATTTGTCCAAAATAATTATTGACGAACCTACTAATTTATTCAACTATTGCAACATCGGATATCAAACCTACTATAATTCACAAGAAGAAATAGATTTGATAGAAAAATTATATTTTGATCCCTACCGATTGGGAGAGATAACCGCAAATATTGCTATTTCGGAACCTATTTTTAGAGATGCCGATTTTGTAAGTATTGATATCAATTCGATCAAATCTTCCGATTCTGGAAATTTTTCAACCTTTGTGCCAAATGGATTTAATGGTAAAGAAATTTGCTCTCTTGCCAGGTATTCAGGGATAAGTGATAAAGTTTCGCTTTTTGGAATTTTTAATCAGACCTATTCCAAAAGTGAGTCGGTAATCATTGCGCAAATGGTTTGGTATTTTATCGAAGGGTATCATTTTAGATCCAATGAATACCCGTTTGGAAGCAATAAAAATTATCTAAGATACATCGTTTCTTTCGAAGATGGCGATGAATTGGTTTTTTATAAAAGTGACAAAACCGATCGATGGTGGATCGAGATCCCACAACTCGTAAATAATTCCGCCAAGCTCAAGAAGCATACCTTATTGCCTTGTTCGCATGAAGATTATCTTGCAGCATGCAATAATGAGATTCCAGAAAGATACTGGAAAGCCCAAAGAAAAAATATTTTATAAAAAAATACAATTTAGATAATAATACCAAAAAGTAGCCGTTATATTGGTGTTGTAAATTAGAAAAACAAATCACTATTATACATTGATATTGATTTGTTTACATCTTTATTTGAAAAAAATACCGATAAAAAATTGTTTTTTTGAAAAAAAATAGATAGGTTTACGCCCTTAAAATTAAGTATACAATTAACCCAAATTTATATGAAGAAGTTCATTGCATTTGCATCAGTTTTATCTCTTTTTGTTAGCTGTGGTAAGTCCTCAGACAAAGGTGAGCTCGTTGGAGTGAAAGGGAAAAAATGGCATTCAGAAAAACCGTATGGTATGACATTGGTTCCTGGAGGTGCTTATATTATGGGTAAATCAGATGATGATTTAGCCAACGTACAAGATGCTCCAACAAAAACAGTTACCGTTAGATCTTTTTATATGGACGAAACTGAAATCACTAACAGTGAGTACCGTGAGTTTGTAGAATGGGTAAAAGATTCAACTATCCGTGTTCGTTTGGCAAAATATGCAGATGAATTAGGTCAAAAGCCTAGTGGAGCTAAAGGTGGTAAAAACGCTGGAAGTATTGGTGACTTCGCATTTAATGATGCTGATCCAGAAAAAATGTCTGCTTATGACAAATACATGTATGAAAATTATTACAGTGTTGGTACCTCAGACGATCCAAATGCTTACAGAAAATTGAACCGTAAAGTAGCTTTGATTAAAGACACTAAAAAATACCCAGACGAGTATTATACTGAAGTAATGGATACCATGTATTTGCCGTTGTCTGAATCTTTCAATGGATTGCGTACAATTGACGTGTCTAAACTTCAATTCCACTATTCTTGGATGGACATTCAAGCTGCAGCAAAAGCTAAAACAGGTAAAAGAAGTAAATTCATCAAAACAGAAAACATCAAAGTATATCCTGATACAACTGCTTGGATCAAAGATTTCGCTTATTCTTACAACGAGCCAATGCACAACGATTATTTTTGGCACCAAGCTTATGGAGATTATCCAGTAGTAGGGGTTAATTGGAATCAAGCAAAAGCATTTTGTGCTTGGAGAACTTTGAAGAAAAACACCTATGTTAAAAAACAAAAAGGTAGAGATCAAGTAAATGCATTCCGTCTTCCAATTGAAGCAGAATGGGAATATGCTGCACGTGGTGGTCTACAATCAGGTACTTATCCTTGGGGAGGGCCGTATACTAAAAACGACAGAGGTTGTTTTATGGCAAACTTCAAACCAAACAGAGGAGATTACGCAGCAGACCAAGCTTTGTATACAGTAGAAGCTAAGTCATATGATCCAAATGGATACAATTTATACAACATGGCTGGGAATGTAGCCGAGTGGACAGAGTCTTCTTACGATGCTGCTTCTTACGAATATGTTTCTACCATGAACCCGAATGTATCTGATAATTCTAACAAAAGAAAATCGGTTAGAGGTGGTTCTTGGAAAGATGTTTCATATTTCCTACAAGTGAGTACAAGAAATTTTGAATACCAAGATACCGCAAGAAGTTACATCGGTTTTAGAACGGTTCAAGATTATATGGGAACTCAAATTACTGGAAACGCTAAAAAGAAATAAACCAAAATTTATTAACTAAACTAAATACTTAACAAAAAACAATTATTATTATGGCATTAATTAACAAAAAAGTAATGAATTTCGCTTACGGTATGGGAGCGGCAGTTGTAATCATCGGAGCACTTTTCAAATTGATGCACTGGCCAGGTGCAAGCGCGATGCTTATTATTGGATTAGGAACCGAAGCATTTATTTTTGGATTATCTGCATTTGATGCTGGAGACGAAGAATTAGATTGGACATTAGTATATCCAGAATTGGCTGGAGGAGAAGCAAAAGCAAGAAAAGTAAAAACAGAAAGTTCTGAAGATTCTCAAGGTTTGTTATCTCAAAAATTAGACAATATGTTGAAAGAAGCTAAAATCGATGGTGAATTGATGGCTAGCTTAGGAAATAGTATCAAAAACTTTGAAGGAGCTGCTAAAGCAATTTCTCCAACAGTAGATTCTGTTGCTTCAACTAAAAAATATGCAGAAGAAATGACCAAAGCTGCAACGCAATTAGAAACATTAAATGGTCTTTACCAAGTACAATTACAAAGTGCTGAAAGAAATGCTCAAATTAATGAAGAGGTTGCAGAAAACAACTTAAAATTAAAAGAACAAATGCAGTCATTAACTTCAAACTTATCTTCATTGAATAATGTTTACGGAGGAATGCTTTCTGCAATGAGTAATAAAGGATAATTAGTTTTATACTAAATTAATATTAATAATTAAAACTAATTAGAAAAAATGGCAGGAGGAAAATTAAGTCCTAGACAGAAGATGGTAAACCTTATGTATTTGGTTTTCATCGCAATGTTGGCATTAAATATGTCAAAAGAGGTGTTATCAGCATTCGGTATATTAAATAATAAAATTGTTGAATCAAATTCTATTGCAGACGGAAGAAACGAATCTTCATTCTTGCAATTAGCTCAAAAAGCACAAGATCAACCATTACAATTTGGTGCTAAAAAGGAAAAAGTAGAAAAAATTAGAGCCCTTTCAAAAGACTTTAATTCGTACATCCAAAATTTAAAAGATGAGTTTACAAAAGCTTATCCAGTAGATACAGATGGTAATCTTCCTTTTGAGCAAATGGATAAAGGGGATGGTGTTGATGAAAAATGGTTTGGTGGAGATAAACCTAAACCAGCTGGAAAAGAATTTTTAGATAAAATTTCTAATTATGTAGCGCAATTGAAACAAATTGGTGGAAGTGCAATTACAGAAGGAGAAATGAAAAAAATTCAAAGACGTTTTTCAACAGATGCAGTTTTCTCTAAAAACGAAGGTAAAAAAATCGAATGGTTAGAATATAACTTTAAAGGTTTCCCTTTAATTGCTACCATCACTAAATTATCTCAATTACAAGCTGACGTTAAAACTACTGAAAGTGACATCATCGCTGGTATGTTCCAATCAGACCTTGTAGCTGCAGCTTCGTTAACAGCTTACCAACCAATTGTTGTTCCTGAAAAAACAGCTTTCTTTCAAGGAGAAGCGGTTAAAGGAAAAATCATTTTGGGTAAATTTGATCCAAACTTAGTTGCTAAATCTGTTGTTGTTAACGGAACATCTGTAAGAGCAGAAGCAGGTCAAGCTAGTTTCTCTTTTGGAGCGGGTGCTGTTGGAGAACACGAAATTACAGGATCTTTCAACTTTGATGAAAATGGTAAAGTGGTTAGCTTGCCAATCAAAGGAAACTATGTAGTAGTTCCTAAACCCAATTCAGCTAATATTTCTGCTGATAAAATGAACGTAGTGTACAGAGGTTTACCAAACCCAATGACTATTTCATTTGCTGGTATTTCAGATAACAATGTGAATGCTTCTGCAGCTGGATTATCTAAAGCTGGAAAGCCAGGTGCTTACAACTTAAATCCAGGTTCTGGTAATGAAGTTACAGTTAATGTTTCTGGTAAATTACCTGACGGAAGTAATGTTTCTGATAAAAAAGTATTTAGAATTAAAAACATTCCTGCTCCAGTAGGTGCAATTGGTGGAACAATCGGTGCTCAAAAAGGTCCAAAATCACGTTTAGAAGTGTCTCAAGTAGCTGCTTTATTACCTGATTTCTTGTATGACTTGAGATTCCAAGTTACTCAATTCGCATTCAAAGTTCCAGGTCAAGCTACGATCATCGTTAATGGTGATAGAGTAAATGCACAATGTAAAGCTGCATTAGCTAGAGCTTCTAAAGGTGATGTTATTTTAATATCAGATATTAAAACTAAAATTGTAGGAGACGGTGCTAGTATTGTTACTAAATCAGCTGCTCCTGCAACATACGAAATACAATAAAAATTTAAGTTAGTCGTTTAAAAACTACTTAGATAATACATTTATAATTATGAAATTAAGAAATTTTTTATTTGTTGTTTTAACTGTTTCTGGAACGATCAGTTCTTTTGCACAGTCAAATCTATTGAATGCGAAAACGCCAGATGAAATTGGTAAAAAAACAGCGGCTCAATTGAATTCAGATAATGATAAACCATTACCTTATGGTTATGTTCATGATCGTGATGTATTCATGGCTAAAACTACTTGGGAATTAATCGATCTAGATGAAAGAATCAATTTCCCTTTGTATTTTCCTGTAGATACTGCAAACATTGGCAAAGAAAGACGTTCTTTATTTCAAGTGTTATTAAATGGTGTAAAATCAGGTAAAATTACTGAAGTATACGGTGATGATTATTTCAATACAAAAAAATCGTTGAAAGACATGGAGTCTGTTTTTGTATATGTTGATACAACAGATGCTGGAAAAGACGAGTTGAATAATTATTATGATGATTATAAATCAGGTAAAAGAGTTTTAGATCCTCAATACATCAGTAAAACTGAATTAGCTGCAAGTGATATTGTTGGTTATAAAATCAAAGGATATTGGTATTTTGACACACGTTTAAGTGAATTAAAATATAGAATGTTAGCTATTTGTCCTGTGGCTATTGAAGCACGTGACAAAGCGAAAGGTAACGAAGATCCTATCGAATTGTTCTGGGTTTTCTTACCATCTATACGTAATGTATTGCATGATGCAAGAGCCTTTAACGAGAAAAATTCAGCCATGCCTATTACCTTTGATCATTTGTTGAATTCAAGAAGATTTCACGGTGTTATCTACAAAGAAGAAAATGTTTTTGGAGATAGAACCATTGAAGATTATATGAAAGACAATTCTCAAATGCAGTTATTAGAATCTGAAAGAGTAAAAGATAAAATCCGTAGTTTCGAACAAGATATGTGGAATTACTAAATTTATTTCTTATCTTAAATAATAAAAACTCTTACCATTCGGTAAGAGTTTTTTCTTTTATATTTGTTTCATGAAAGATTATCTAATTATTGGTTGTGGTTTGGCGGGTATTTCGTTTGCCGAAACGGTATTGCGACAGAACAAATCCATTACTGTTATAAATGATGTTTCTCAGAATTCTTCCAAGATAGCGGGAGGCATGTACAACCCTGTTGTATTGAAGAGATTTAGTGCGGTTTGGAATGCACAATCTCAATTGGAGTTTGCCGCTGATTTTTATGCAGATATGTCTTTGAACATACATGCAGCATTTGATTTCAAATTACCGCTTTTACGTAAATTCTATTCTGTAGAAGAACAAAACAATTGGTTTGTTGCTGCAGATAAGCCAGAATTAGCACCCTTTTTATCAACTCAATTGGTATCACGTCAGTTTGATCATATTCCGGCAGATTTTTCCTTCGGAGAAGTGCTAGGATGTGGTTATTTGGATACGGCTTTATTACTCGAAAAGTACATTCTTTGTTTGCAACAATTGAAAGTATACCAACAGGAAACATTTCGTCATGCTGATTTGGATATTTCAGATGATTGTGTACGTTATGATGGTTGTGATTACAAACACATTGTTTTTGCAGAAGGTTTCGGGATGGTACATAACCCATTTTTCAATGCGTTGCCTATCGATGGAACCAAAGGCGAGTTGTTGATAATTCGTGCGCCTCAATTGCAATTGGATGTGATCATTAAATCTGGAATTTTTATTGTTCCTATAGGGGATGATCTTTATAAGGTGGGTGCAACCTATAACTGGACAGATAAAACGGATGTTCCTACTGATGCGGGTAAAAAAGAGCTTCTTGAAGGTCTTGATGAACTCATTACGTGCGGTTATGAAATAATAGAACACCGTGCAGGCGTCCGACCTACCGTAAAGGACAGAAGGCCCCTTGTTGGAACACATCCTCAATTCAAGAATGTTCATCTCTTAAACGGCATGGGTACGCGCGGTGTGATGCTAGCGCCCTCTATGGCGAGGGATTTGTTTCATTCGATTGAAAAGGGATACCCATTGGATCCAAATATCGATATCAAACGGGTGAAGACTTTTATATAAAAACTAACTGTTTAATTCAGGATTTTTATTTTCCTTCCAATTTTTATCGTAAGAAACAAACATGTTGATGTAGCTGTTTCTAGCAAGTCGAGCAGTAACTGGCATGAGTACAATCAAACCTATAATGATGGAAATGAACGATTGTTTGATATTCAATCCTAAAAATACGTGAAAGATGACGAATATGGCAACCCCAATTGCAATTGTGATGCCATAACTCATGTACATTGCTCCATAAAAAAAGGAAGGTTCGATCTCGTACTGCAGGTTGCAATGGCTGCATTTTTCATGCATTTTGAATAAAGTACTAAGTTTGTATGGGTTTTTTACTTCATACATACTTTCTTGTTGGCATTTTGGACAACTTCCTGTTAAAATGCTATTTATTTTGAATCCTTTTTTTAACATTTGCAAAAATTTTCTTCAAAGATACTATTTTGAAGGAATGTAATTTGTAACAATAGTCACATTATGCTAAATATTCATAATTTATCGGTTTCTTTTGGTGGTTCCTATCTTTTTGAAGAGGTTACTTTTAGGCTGGGTTCGGGAGATAGAGTGGGTCTCGTAGGAAAAAATGGCGCTGGTAAGTCAACGATGCTTAAAATATTAGCAGGTGATTTCAAACCAGACAGCGGAAATATAGCTACCGAAAAAGAAGTTAGAATGGGATTCCTTCGTCAGGATATTGATTTTGAAGAAGGAAGAAGCGTTTTAGAGGAAGCATATGAGGCATTTACCGAGATTAAAATAGTAGAAAAAAAGTTAGAAAAAATAAATCATTTGCTGGTTACTCGTACTGATTATGAGAGTGAGGAGTATTCTCAAATCATTGAAGACCTGTCTGATTTCACGCATCGTTTCGAATTACTAGGCGGTTATAATTACGTGGGAGATACCGAGAAAATATTGCTTGGATTGGGATTCAAACGCGAGGATTTTAACAACCAAACCAATACCTTTTCAGGAGGATGGCGTATGCGTATTGAGTTGGCAAAATTATTATTACAATCCAATGACATTTTGCTTCTGGATGAGCCAACCAATCACTTGGATATCGAAAGTATTATCTGGTTGGAGGGTTTTTTACGTAATTTCCCTGGAGTTGTGGTTATTGTGTCGCACGATAAGATGTTTTTAGATAATGTTACCAATAGAACCATCGAAATTTCTTTAGGGAAAGCCTATGATTTTAATAAGCCCTATTCGGAATATTTAGAACTACGTCATGAAATTCGCGAGAAGCAATTGGCTACCCAAAAAAATCAAGCAAAGAAAATCGAAGAGACCGAAAAGTTAATTGAAAAATTCAGAGCAAAAGCTTCTAAAGCTTCCATGGCTCAGTCTTTGATCAAAAAGCTAGATAAAGTAGAACGTATTGAAGTGGATGAGGATGACAATTCGGTGATGAATATTTCATTTCCTGTTTCCAAAGTGCCAGGTAGAGTAGTAATCGAGGCTGAAGATGTTACCAAATCGTATGGCGATAAAACCATATTAAAAGACATTTCGTTGTTGGTTGAACGCGGGAGTAAGATTGCTTTTGTTGGTCAGAATGGTCAAGGGAAGTCTACTTTTATCAAAGCAATTGTGAATGAATTTGAATACCAAGGAAACATTAAATTAGGACACAATGTGCAAGTAGGGTATTTCGCGCAGAACCAAGCTGAATATTTGGATGGCGAAATCACACTTTTGCAAACCATGGAAGATGCAGCAACAGATACCAACCGATCAAAAGTAAGAGACATGTTGGGTTCGTTCCTTTTTAGAGGGGATGATGTGGAAAAGAAAGTGAAAGTGCTTTCTGGAGGAGAACGCAATAGATTGGCACTTTGTAAATTATTATTGCAGCCCATCAACGTGTTGGTAATGGATGAGCCTACGAATCACTTAGACATCAAATCAAAAAACGTATTGAAAGCTGCTTTGCAGAAGTATGAAGGAACCCTTTTATTGGTTTCGCACGACAGGGATTTTTTACAAGGGATGTCAAATATTGTCTATGAATTCAAAGATCAGAAAATCAAGGAATACCTAGGAGATATTAATTTCTTTTTAGAACAACGTAATATGGAAAACATGCGTGAGGTCGAAAAGAAGGACGTAGCCAAGAAAGAAACACCCAAAGAAGAGAAAAAGATTTCCTATGAAGATCAAAAGAAATCCAAGTCACTGCAAAATAGATTGAGTAAAATAGAAAGTCAAATCCAACAATTGGAAAAAGACATCCAATCAGACGATAAAGCCTTGGCTTCTAATTATGACAAGCATATTGAAGACGCTCAGTTTTTTATTGCCTACAATAAAAAGAAAACAGAATTAGATAAGTTGTTGGAAGATTGGGAAGTAGTGCAAGGTGAGATAGACGCTCTGTAGTTTATTTAAACGGATTGCGTTCGTTCCATTGCGCTTCAGGTTCTAGGAAATTGAAAATACGACCGATGCACGAATCAATAATTTTTGTTTCGTGCTTGATGAAACCATTCATTTTTACCGCTTTTGCTCCAATCGAGCTTTTTATTTCTAATGCAGTTCTAGCAAAAATAATTTCTTGAAAGCCATTGTTGATTGAATAGGCTACCATGTCATAAAGCATGTTTAGGTAGAGCATTTTTTCTTTTTGAATTTCCCAATCATAGCCCAAGAAATAGGTGTCCATGACCACGCCGTTTTTAATTAGCGTAGAAAATCCAATTAGTTTATCTTGCTCAAAGTAGCCATAAAATAAAAAGGCATCACCTAATTTTTCTTTTAAAACACTGAAGTGATTTTTGGCCAAAAAGAACGTATTGAAAGGAGCATTTTTTGCTACATGTTCATACAATTTATAAATCGTATCTTCATGGAATTGAATGTCTTCCAGAAGTAATTTTCTTTTTTCGATACCTTCGAGTTTTTTTCGCGCTCGTTTGTATTGGTCTCTGTATTTTTTTGTAAAAGAATCAATATAATCGGTTTCTGAATTCCATTCTTTTTGGATGTCAAAAACCATATTAGGTTGCGCAGAAAATTGATAAAAAGAATTCAGGCTCGATTGTGCTAGCATATCGGCTTCTTCTTGCTCAAAATCTTTTACACTGATGATGTGTATTTTTTTGCCCGACTGTTCAAATTCATTTTTTAAAACGTGTATTGCCTCCATCAACGCATCTGATTGTACTGAAGGTAGGATGTCTTTCGAAAAGCGAAAAGCATTTTGCCCGGTAAGCATGTTATTGCCAATAAACAAAACGTGGGAACAGAAATTTTTGAACAAAAAATTCCGAATGGTGGTCTTAAAACATTTATCCCGATCTCCAAAAGACGCCAATTTATTCAAGTCCAAGAATTGAGCAAGTGCAATCCCGATGAGACTATCGTCTTGATGAAAACCGATAAAATAACATTTCATGTTCTCGGGCTTCGATTGCTCAAGGGCTGCTAGATACTTTCGTTGTAAGAAAATTGTATCTACCGCCAAATCATCCCAAGAATTTGGAAGGTCGGTTGCCGATTGATAAATTGTATTTGTAATGTTTGTTTTCAATGAAATAAAAAAAAATGCCCCGCAAAAGTAGGGCATTTAGTATTTAAAATAATGTTAATTATTTCCAACCACAAACGATTCCGCCAATGATGGTTAATGAAACCATCCAATAGCCAGCGTGAACTAAAATATAACGCCATGATTTGTGCTCAAACAAGCCGTTTATTCCAAGGACTGGGAACACAAAGAATAATCCGGTCATAAATCCGTGTAGCGCTCCGTGTTTGAAGGTTCTAAACGCATTTCCATATTCAGCCATAAACGCAGTGTAAGAAGGTGTAGCCAACTTCTCATCGCCGCCAATCATTCCGAATGCGCCAAATTGATGAATGGTCAATATTTGTGTAAAAAACGCAATAATAAAAGAAAAAACCAAAGTCAATCCAAAGATTTTTAACATGTTTCCTTTTTTAAGTTCTTCTTCGGTTAATCCGGTTTCTTGCATCCAAATTGTGCCAAAAACCTTTGGGTGATAATATACAAACCCAACTAATAATGTGACGAATGAAGCCGAAATAACGGCTAAAAAGTTCATTTCCATACCTATAAAATTTAATTA
The DNA here is from genome assembly GCA_017984835.1 of Flavobacterium sp. Classification (GTDB taxonomy): domain Bacteria; phylum Bacteroidota; class Bacteroidia; order Flavobacteriales; family Flavobacteriaceae; genus Flavobacterium. The sequence goes on from JAGNYR010000010.1 coordinate 42,814, forward strand.
ATAAACACAAATATAAAAAAAATCCCATTCTATTGAACGGGATTTAATTTATGATGTATGAATATTGTTATTCTTCAGAACCAACTAATTTCATGGCGCTTCTGTAAGTGTACGTGCTAAAAATATGTCTTCTAGCAAAACGCCCAGGCGATTCTGCATTGACCATTTTTACATAAACGCTTCTTGGTACACCAAAATACTCGTATTTGTTTCCGTCTAAAAACGTTACATATAATACGGTATCTTCAAAATGATAATCGGCAACATTGGATTCAGTAATGGTTTTGGTATATTCAGCTTTGTCTTTTTCCATGGTTTCAGGAGCAATGCTAACTAAAAAATGATACGCAGCAATAATCGTTTTACTTTTTTCTTCAGCAGCAGCTCTTGCAACATCATCCAATAAAGTATCCGGATGGTTGTCTTTCATGAAGTTTCTGTACTTTGTTTTCAACTCTTTTAAAGTTGTCTGTTTTGTACTATTATACAATGCTCTGTACTCAATGATTTTTTTAGTGCTCATGTTATAATTTTTATTCAATTCTGCAAACGGCTGTTATTGTGTTGTAAAACAGCTTATTGCGGTTCAAATTGTTAATTTTTTTGCAAAGGTAAGTAATTTATTTCCAAAAAACTATTTTTCATTTGCAAGGGCCTTATCCGGCTATTCGCTTTAGCTAGCGTTGTCCTTGCTTTTTTTCTAGACACAAAAAGAGCTCCTTAAGTCGCTGTTTTGTTTCAAGAAAAAGTGAGCAAGTACTTTCGCTAGGCTGTCGCTTCTATCCGGGGCAATGGATAAGTTTTGTTTAAAGAATTTCAATATCAATACCAATAACAATATCAATACCAATAACAATATCAATACCAATTACAACATCAATATCAATTTCAATAACAAATGCAATGTTAACTACAATTACAGTGTCAACTACAATTTCAACTGCAACATCGATTTTTAAAGTGGTTAATTTCAAATCATTCAGCCTTCCAATTATTTTTTTACCAATTTGTAGTTCTAATTCAAAAAAATAATCTAATTTTGCAGCCTTAACGAGAGGAGGTGTCTATATTATGTTAATTATACCAATTAAAGACGGAGAAAATATCGATAGAGCATTAAAGCGCTATAAAAGAAAATTTGATAAAACAGGAACTGTTCGTCAGTTACGTGCACGTCAAGCTTTCATTAAGCCATCTGTAACCAATAGAATGAAGTTCCAGAAAGCAGCTTACATCCAAAACATGAGAGATAATTTAGAGAGTTAATATCTAAATTTATTGAAATACTAACCGTTAGTCATTGAAATTATATAATTTTGATGCTAACGGTTTTTTTATGAAAAATAATAAAGAGGCATTTCGAGATTACCTGCAGTTCGAGAAAAAATATTCTCCCCATACGGTTTTGGCTTATTGTAATGATATTGTTTCTTTTAAATCTTTTAATTTGGTTCATTTTGAACAAGAAACTATCGACCAAGTTAATTATAGCCAAATTAGAAGCTGGATTGTGTCGTTGGTTGATGCAGATGTATCTAATGTGTCAGTGAATAGAAAGATTGCCTCGCTCAAGGCGTATTATAAATTCCTGCTTAAAACAAAACAAATAGAGGCGAGTCCGCTATTGAAACACAAAGCGTTAAAAACGCCAAAAAAAATCCAAATTCCATTTTCTGAAAAAGAGGTAGATGCAGTCTTAGTGCATTTGCAAAATCCGATTGGTTTTGAAGCTATTCGAGATAAGTTAATTATTGACTTGTTTTATACCACGGGAATGCGAAGAACAGAGTTGATTCATTTAAAAATGGCAAATGTTAATTTTTCTGGTAGTACCATTAAAGTTTTAGGAAAAAGAAATAAGGAGCGAATTGTTCCGATTTTGCCTGTAATTAATTGTCAGTTTGAGAGTTATCTTTTCGAAAGATCTAGATTGGAAAATATAACGGATGCGGAATATTTCTTTCTTACCAAAAAAGGGTTAAAAATAAATGATTCTTTTGTGTACCGATTAATAAATTCGTACTTTAGTGCTGTCTCCGAAAAGGTAAAAAAGAGTCCGCATATATTACGTCATACGTTTGCAACTCATTTATTAAATAACGGAGCCGATTTGAATTCAGTCAAAGAATTATTAGGTCATTCTAGTTTAGCGTCGACACAAGTATATACGCATAATAGTTTATCGGAACTGAAAAAGGTATATAAAGAGGCGCATCCTAGAAATCAAAAATAATTCCAAATGTTTAATTATTAATTAATTTGATTATGAAGGTAAGTGTTCACGCGGTTAACTTTACAGTTGACAGAAAGCTAGTTGATTTTGTTCAGGAAAAAATGGATAAATTAGAAAAGTATTATGACAAAGTCGTTTCGTCAGATGTTTTTTTAAAGGTAGAAAAGACTAGTGATAAGGAGAATAAATTTGTTGAGATAAAAATAAATGTACCCGGTGATGACTTTGTGGTCAAAAAACAATGTAAAACATTTGAAGAGGCGATTGATTTAGCATCAGAATCTCTAGAGCGTTTGTTGGTAAAAAGAAAAGAAAAAATTAGAACATCGGTTTAAATTGAAATTTTTTTCAAAAAATGTTTTGAAAGAGAGATAAAATCTATACATTTGCAGTCCGTTAGAAATAGCGGACTTTTTTTATTGAAAT
>JAGNYR010000081.1 GCA_017984835.1 Flavobacterium sp.
GCTTTTGTAACGGCTCAAACGTTCAAAACGCATTTCAAGGCGACTACTTTCATGCACAATAGCATTTGGGCTAATGGAAAAAATCAAAATATTTCGCCAGTTGCCATTGATGCTACAAACGAAAAAATACAACACAGTTACGAAACCGTAATTGGACAAGGTCAAACTTCGGCGATTCAAAAAATTGGTGGATACACCGTTTCAATGAATCATGCCAACACGCAAACGGCAGCAGAAAATGTTATTAAATTGGCATTAGCCAAAGGATATGATGCCCTTTTAGAAGAGCAAAAAGCAGCTTGGGCGAAAATCTGGGAAATGTCAGACATCACGATTGAAGGTGATGTGAAAGCGCAACAAGGGATTCGTTTCAACATTTTCCAATTGAACCAAACTTATTTAGGAAAAGATTCTCGTTTGAATATTGGTCCAAAAGGATTTACTGGAGAAAAATACGGCGGTTCTACTTATTGGGACACCGAAGCCTACTGTATTCCATTTTACATGGCAACCAAAGACCAAGAAGTGGCTCGTAATTTATTGACCTACCGCTACAATCAATTGGACAAAGCGATTGAAAACGCAACCAAATTAGGCTTTACCAATGGCGCTGCTTTGTACCCAATGGTAACCATGAACGGTGAAGAATGCCATAACGAATGGGAAATTACCTTCGAAGAAATCCACCGAAATGGAGCGATCGCCTTTGCTATCTTTAACTATTACCGTTTTACAGGAGATTACAGTTATATCCCTGAAAAAGGAATAGAAGTATTAATTGGTATTGCTCGTTTTTGGCACCAAAGAGCGACTTTCTCAACTAACCAAAATCAATATGTGATTTTAGGGGTTACAGGTCCTAACGAATACGAAAACAACGTTAATAATAACTTCTACACCAATTATATTGCTAAATGGTGTATTGATTATGCAGCAGAACAAATTCAAAAAATTTCCTTAGAATATCCATCTGATCACAAACGCATTATTCAAAAAGTTAACTTATCGAATGCTGAGTTGCAAGAATGGAAAAAAGTGGCGGATAATATGTACTTCCCAAAATCAGAGGAATTAGAAATCTATTTGCAACAAGACGGATTCTTGGATAAAGAATTAGTTCGCGTTGCCGATTTGGATAGAAGCCAACGACCAATCAACCAGAAATGGTCATGGGATAGAATTTTACGTTCGCCTTACATCAAACAAGCCGATGTATTGCAATGTTTCTATTTCTTTGAAGATCATTTCTCAAAAGAACAATTGAAAAATAACTTTGAGTTTTACGAATCGTTTACCGTTCACGAAAGTTCACTTTCACCTTGTGTTCACTCAATTCAAGCAGCTGTTTTGGATAAAATGGACATGGCGTATACTTTCTATTTAAGAACATCTCGTTTGGACTTAGACGATTATAACAAAGAAGTGGAAGAAGGATGTCACATCACCTCTATGGCGGGTACTTGGATGAGTATTGTAGAAGGATTTGGAGGGATGCGTGTTAAAGATAACACCTTACATTTTGCACCAAAAATCCCTAAAGAATGGGAAGGATATTCCTTTAAAATTAACTTCAGAAACCAAATTGTAAAAGTAACCGTGAACCAAAAAGCAACTCAAATTGCTTTGGAAGGAAACACCGCTATTACTGTTGTTGTGAATGGAAAAGAGGTTGCTGTTGCCGCTAATGCTTTAGTGAACATATAACCAAACAAGACTGGATTAAAATCCAGCCTTTGAATATAAGTCGAACCTACGGCTCTCGGAAATATGCCGAAGTCCCGTAGGAACGACTCATTGTTTAACAACGGATTTTAATCCGTTGGTTGCCTAGGTAAAAATAAAATCAGTATGAAAAAAATATTCTTTTTACTTCTTACATCCATTGCTTTTGGACAGGTGCCAAAAGTGAGTACAGGCACTATACAACGCATTGAAAATTTTAAATCCAACTACGTTGATTCAAGAAACATCGATGTTTGGCTTCCGGATGGGTATTCCAAGACTCAAAAATATGCGGTTTTGTACATGCACGATGGTAATATGTTATACGACGCAGCTACAACTTGGAACAAGCAATCATGGGAAGTGGATGAAGTAGCTGGAAAATTGATACAAGAAGGAAAAACTAAAAAATTTATTGTTGTTGGCATATGGAATAATGGACAAAAACGGCATCCTGAATATTTTCCGCAAAATCCTTTTGAAAGTTTAAGTCAAATACAAAAAGATACAATAACGGCTCAGTTGCAAAAAGCAGGAAGAACCAAAGAAGTCTTTCTACCCATTTCTGATTTGTATTTGAAATTTTTGGTGACCGAATTAAAACCATACGTCGACGAACATTTTTCTACTTTAAAAAACAGAGAAAATACTGTAATTGCGGGTTCTAGTATGGGCGGACTCATCTCCATGTATGCTATTTGTGAATATCCGGAAGTTTTTGGTGGAGCAGCGTGTATTTCAACCCATTGGCCAGGAACATTTAGTCCTCAGAACAATCCGATTCCTGATGCTTTCATTAATTATATGAACGACCATTTGCCTAACCCAAAAACACATACAATCTATTTTGATTATGGCAATAAAACACTAGATGCTTTGTACCCCGATTTACAGAAAAAAGTTGATGTTGTAATGACTCAAAAAAGTTTTACAACTACCAATTGGACTACCCAATTTTTTGAAGGAAAAGACCATTCCGAAAAATCGTGGGCTGAACGACTGCATATTCCATTACAATTTTTACTAAAAAAATAAATTATGAAGAAGTTACTCTTTTTATTATTGACTACAACATTTGCTTTCGCGCAAATTGACCGTGTGGAACCACCTTTTTGGTATGCCGACATGAATCTTTCTGAAGTGCAAATTATGTTCTATGGAAAAAATATTGCTCAAAATGATGTAACAGTTTCCAATGGAATTAGTATTAAAAACATTCAAAAGACTGAAAATCCAAACTATCTATTTGTAACTGTAGATACCAAAAATGCAACCGCACAAGACTTGCTTTTTTCGTTTTCGAAAAATAAAAAAGTGGCTTTTACCCAAAAATATAGTTTGAAATCCAGAAGAAAAGATTCGCGCTTTCGCAAAGGATTTGACAGTTCGGATATGATTTATTTGTTAATGCCAGATCGTTTTGCCAATGGTAATCCGAATAATGACAGTACCAAAGAAACAATTGAAAAAGCCAATCGCGCTAATAAAGACGGTCGTCACGGTGGAGATCTTGAAGGAATTATCAACAACTTGGATTATATCAAGTCCGTTGGAGCAACTGCTCTTTGGCCTACGCCACTTTGCGAAGACAATGACGAAAGAGGATCGTATCACACCTACGGACAATCGGATGTATACAAAATCGATTCCCGTTTTGGAACCAATGAAGATTATGTAAGATTGAGTGCCGAATTGCACCAACGCGGTATGAAAAACATTATGGATTATGTGACCAATCATTGGGGTTACAAACATTGGATGATGAATGATTTACCTACTTACGATTGGATTCACCAATTTCCTGGTTATGCGCAAACAAATTATAGAATGAACACTCAATTTGATTCTAATGCATCAAAAAGTGACACTGATTTGTACACTGATGGTTGGTTTGTAAAATCAATGCCCGATTTGAATCAGTCAAATCCATTAGTTTTAAAATACTTGATACAAAATGCGATTTGGTGGATTGAATATGCAGATTTAGACGGATTTAGAGTGGACACCTATCCTTATGGCGATAAAAATGGTGTAGCGCAATGGTCCAAAAGCATCATGGACGAATATCCAAATTTCAATATAGTGGGCGAGGTTTGGTATCATACCCCTGCACAAAATGCGTATTGGCAAAAAGACAGTAAAATTGGAGCGATACAGAGTTTTAATTCTAATTTGCCAAGTGTAATGGATTTTACTTTACAGGAAATCATAAATGGCGGAGTTTTTAACGAAAATCAAAATTCGTGGGACAAAGGAATGGTTAAAATTTATTCCAATTTCACAAGCGACTTTATGTACCCAAACATAAATAATCTTTTAGTTTTTGCCGAAAATCACGATACGGATCGATTAAACGAAATAAGTAAAAATGATATCGACAAATATAAAATGGCACTATCTCTACTAGGTACAATAAGAGGTATTCCTCAACTCTATTACGGTTCTGAAATTGGAATGAGTGGAAGTAAAAGTAAAGGGGATGGTGATATTCGACATGATTTTCCAGGCGGATGGAAAGGCGACACTAATAACGCTTTTACTGCCGAAGGGCGTACCAAAGAACAACAACAGTTTTTCGATTTTACCGCTAAATTATTCAATTGGAGAAAAGGAAAATCGGTGATTCACACTGGAAAAACAACTCATTATGCACCTGAAAACAATGTATATACTTATTTTAGATACAACGAATCTGAAAGTGTAATGGTTATTATCAACAATTCAGATGAAAAACGAGAAGTTGCCGTTTCTCGCTTTAAAGAAAATACTCAGAATTTTTCAACTGGAAAAGACGTAATTTCGGGACAAAGTATCAATATTAAAAACAACATTTCTATCGAGGCTAAATCAGCTTTGATTTTAGAACTTAAATAATCAACACCATGAGAAAAAATATTTTATTACTAGCTCTTTTGACTGTTTTCATTTCGTCAACCGAAACACAAGCCCAAAACAAAAAATCAACTACTGCAACTCCTTTTGTTTGGGAGGCTGCCAACGTATATTTTTTATTAACGGATCGTTTCAATAATGCCGATTCGAGTAATGATGTTAATTACAATCGTACTAAAGAAACCGGGAAATTACGTGGTTTTATGGGTGGAGACAT
>JAGNYR010000036.1:0-2798 GCA_017984835.1 Flavobacterium sp.
TATGCAACACCAGATATTCTTATTCTTGGAAAAGCTCTTTCAGGAGGCGCTTATCCAGTTTCGGCAGTTTTGGCAAATGATGCCATTATGAATGTAATTCAGCCAGGTCAGCACGGTTCTACATTTGGTGGCAATCCAGTAGCAGCTGCGGTAGCTATTGCGGCTTTGGAGGTAGTAAATGAAGAGAATTTGGCTCAAAACGCAAGAAAACTCGGAAAATTATTCAGAGAAGTTATTGGTGAATACGTAAAAACGAGCTCGATTGCTGCTCTGGTTCGAGGGAGAGGGTTGCTGAATGCAATCGTGATTAACGATACAGAAGAAAGCGATACAGCATGGAATATTTGCATGGCTTTGAGTGAAAACGGACTTTTGGCAAAGCCTACACACGGCAACATTATTCGTTTTGCACCACCGTTGGTCATTACCGAATCGCAATTATTAGAATGCACAACAATTATTATCAATACATTAAAACAATTTGAAATCGAATAGTATGGAAGAAAATCAAAAGAAAATCGAGTTAAACGAAGTGGCAGTAGACGCTTTGAGAGTGAGTGCAAAATGGTCTCAGTTCCTTGCGATCATGGGATTTATTGGTATCGGATTTATGATTATTGCAGCCATCTTTTTATCTAAATTAATGGGCAATTTGCCAGATAATGGCAATCCAATTTTAGCAATAAAAGGATTTGTTGGAGTGTTGTATATCATATTGGCGGCTTTGTATTTTCCTCCGGTTTATTATTTATTTAAATATGCGACGGACATGAAAATTGCAATTCAGGACAGAAATTCAGAAGATATAGGAGATGCCTTAAATTACTTAAAATCACACCATAGATACCTAGGGATTTCTATGATAGTAATCATGTCTTTGTATGTATTGATGATTGTTGGAGTGGTGATCGTATCAATCGTAGCAGCTGCAAGCGCAGTTTAGATAAAAATACACAATACAAATAACCCCGAATAAACTAATTATTCGGGGTTATTTTTTATTTACAATATTCAGAGATTAATTTCCGAAATAATGTTCGATTCTCATTTTCATTAATTCTTCGTTATCTAGATTTTCTAATCCCACAATTGATACTAACCAAACGATACAAACAAGCATTAAGATGCTTAATACCAATCCGATAATAGCTAAGATACGGCCAATGTTTAAGTTTTGGTAGTTGGTGTATGCGCTAGGATTGGCGGTGTAAAGTTTGCTGTCGCTCGAAAATAGGTACAATGCAATAGATCCTAAAATAATTCCTAAAACACCATAGCAACAACAGGTGATTATGGATAAGATGCCTAAAACTAAAACAGCGGTTGCATTTGGTAATTTTTGATTTTCCATGATAATTAGTATTTGTTAATTGATAAAATTCATTTTGATGGCATAAGCAACAATCATAACAATTGCGTTAAAAATAGCCGTTCCAATAACCCATTGGTGGTAAGAATGTTTCTTTTCAAACAAATGAAGCCCCAGCGAAATAAAAAGCAGAAGCATCGAATAGATGGGAGGGTACATTTTGAACGCCGCCACAAAATCGCCTTCTAGAAGGAGTAGGGTGGCTCGTTGGATTCCACATCCAATACAATCGATACCGAACCAACTTTTGAACATGCAAGGCAATAAATAGTCCTTCATTTGATAGTACATTTCCTAGTACAATTTTACAATTAAATTTCTAATAAAATCAAATAATCAAGAAAGTTTTCTACATTTGAGCATAAATCAATGACCATGAAAAAACTATTTTTACCCATGATGGCAGTGGCCTTTTTTTTTGCTTACAGCGAACAAACCAAGCCAAAACCTAACGCAATTATTGTGGTGATTTGTGTTGTAATTATTGCAATCGGAATGATGAAATTAATGGCAAAAGTGCCAAGTAAAAAACCAGAAGATAAAAATGACATCCTTTAAGATTAACGATAAAGTTGCTGTGCTGGATGATGCTATCGATGGAGTCGTGTTGTCTGTTCAAAAAGACCAAGTCACCATCGAAACAAGTGATGGATTTGTGATGACATATTTTGTCAATGAATTAATTAATTATAACGAAACCAGTAAATTAGATAATTTAATTAGAAGTAATTCTTTATCTAAAAAAGACATCGATATCCACCCGTCAAAAAAACAAAATCAAGTCAAATTTAAGTCGGATAACCTTGAAAAAGGAGTTCCGGAATTCGATTTGCACATCGAAAAATTAGTAAAATCAAAAGGCGGAATGTCCAATTATGACATCCTAAATCTTCAAACTGAAACTGCAAAAAGACACATCGAATTTGCCATCAAAAACCGAATTCCGAAGATCGTTTTTATCCATGGTGTGGGTGAAGGAATTCTTAAAGCTGAACTCGATTTTATGTTGGGTAGATACGAACAAATTAGTTTCCAAGATGCCAATTATCAAAAATATGGATTGGGCGCTACAGAAGTTTATTTTAAACAGAATATGAAATAAAAAAACTCCCGACTTACAATCGGGAGTTATTATTTTGATGCTTTCTCTTCTAATTGGTATAAAAAGTACCTAATACGAAATCAGTCCCTAATTTAAACGAACTGTTATTTCGAACCAAGCTTGTGTTTTTCAAATGAACAGTATGCTGAAATTGACTTCCGAATGTGGTGGTGCTTACTTCAATAATTCCACTTACACCGCTTACACCATTTGCACTAGTCCATTGCTGAATTTCGGTTGGAGTACTGGGTGTGCTTCCGCAATAATATGCATTTGTAACAATTGAATTAAATAATTGATAATACAATTTGTTTGTAGCATTTAAAA
>JAGNYR010000036.1:2898-16155 GCA_017984835.1 Flavobacterium sp.
AGGGAAATAACGAGTACCAAGCCTATCCATATTTTTTTCATTGTAATTTTTTTTCAAAAGTATGTTTTTTATGCCAAAATCGCGAAGAAATTACATCAAATTTAACCAAATCTATTTTTGTATTTCGTCTTTCAGTTTTCATCCTGCTGTTGATAAAACACATCAAATGTTGCTGTGGAATTAGCGTAAAATTGAAAATAATTAGGTTTGGTTTGATTATATTTGCAGCATCAAACATTGGTATATGAGTAATATTTATCTTGATAGCGCCGCTACAACGTGCATTAGACCCGAAGTGGTGAGTGAAATGGTTCGTGTTCTAGAAAATGATTTTGGGAATCCATCTTCTACACATAGTTTTGGTAGAACGGCCAAAAACGACATGGAAACTTCGCGAAAAACGATTGCCAAGTTATTGCATTGTTCGGCTCAAGAGCTTATTTTCTTGGGTTCCGCAACCGAGGGGACGAACTGGATTTTGAAAAACGCCGTGCAAAACATGGGGGTTCAATGTATCATTACCAGCCGAATGGAGCACCATGCTACTCTTTATACAGTCAAACAACTGGAGAAAGAATTTGGAGTGGAAGTTTTGTACGTGAAGCATTTGCCTACGGGTGCTGTTGATATGTCTGATTGCGTTCAATTGCTTATGAACGGAAAGAAGACATTGGTGAGTTTGATGCATGTAAACAATGAAATCGGAACCGTATTGGATGTAGAAAAAATGGGTCGATTGTGCAAGCAACACGGCGCTTTGTTTCATTGTGATACCGTTCAGTCGGTTGGTAAGACCGAGTTGAATCTTGAAGAATTGGCTGTAGATTTTATGATGGCCAGTGCGCATAAATTCCATGGGCCTAAGGGCATCGGTTTTGCTTTTGTTCGTAAAGGATTGGTGATGCAACCTATGTTGTATGGAGGTGAGCAAGAAAAAGGTCTACGAGCAGGAACAGAAGGTGTGCATCAGGTGGTAGGAATGGCCAAAGCATTAGAATTGAGTTATTTGCGCCTAGATGAAGAACGAGATTATATTACTTCATTAAAAAAATACTGTTCCGATAAGTTGTTTGAAAACTTTGACGGAATTAAAATTAATGGTAGTGATACTTTTTATAATATTTTGAATATTTTACTTCCTTTTTCGGAAGAAAAAACGGCCATGATGTTGTTTACATTGGACATGAAAGGAATTGCAGTTTCTCGAGGAAGCGCTTGCCAATCTGGGAGTAATAAACCCTCTCATGTATTAGCTGAAATTTTAAGTGCAGAAGATCTGAACAAGCCAACGATTCGAGTTTCGTTCAGTCATTACAATACCAAAGAAGAGATCGATACGTTTATTTCTGTATTGAAAGAAATATAACTCCTCCTACTTTTTTATCAAATCCGATCGGTCCATTTGCTCCGATCGGATTTTTTTTGAAAAAAATACATACCTAATAGTTAAATACATAATAAACTTATGTATGTTTGCGTTCTCATTTAAAATTAACACTATGTTGTATTCGTCAGAATTGATTAAAGGGACTTTAAAAACAATTGTTTTGAAACAGTTGGAAAACAATAATAGGATGTATGGATATGAAATTACACAACGTGTAAAGGAATTGTCCTTGCAAAGAATCCATATCACCGAAGGGGCTTTGTATCCTACCCTTCATTCTTTAGAAGCTGAAGGATTGGTTACCACAGAAATAGAGTACATTGGTAAAAGAGTGCGTAAATATTACCGTCTGAATTCGAAAGGTAAAACAGCGATTGATGAAAAGATTAGTGAATTATCTGATTTTATGAATACGTTACAATTTTTGTTAGACATCAAACCACAACCCCAATAAATGTATTGCATAAGTGAACAACAACAAGAATTCATACTCAATGACATACGCGCGCGTGGCATTGAGTTGGTTAGCCTGCAGCAAGACCTTTTGGATCATGTTTGTTGTATAATTGAGCAAAATCTTGAAGAAGATGGCAACTTTGAGAGCTTTTATTTGACTTGCATCGAACGATTTTACAATCAAAAACTGAGTGAAATAGAAGAAGAAACCATCAATTTATTAATCCATAAAAATTATTATACTATGAAAAAAGGCATGTTAATCAGCGGAACGGTGAGTACGCTGTTTTTAAGTTTAGGAATCGCATTTAAGTTTTTGCACTTTCCAGGTGCGGCAGTTCTCATTTTATTAGGAGTACTGTTATTGAGTTTTTTGTTTTTACCACTGTTGTTTGTTTTAAAAGTAAAAGAGAGCAAAGAAAGCAAAGATAAAGTTATTTTAGGAGTGGGTTTTTTAGCCTCAATCTCATTGACTTTGGGTACTTTATTTAAAGTAATGCATTGGCCTTTTGCAAACATGCTGGGGTTAGGCGCTTTGTTGATTATGCTTTGTATTTTTTTACCCATATATTTTATTTCAGGTATCAAAAATCCAGCAACCAAAGTAAATACAATTGTTTCTTCTTTACTACTAGTTATTGGTTGTTCACTGATGCTAATGTTAGTTAGAAGTCCAAACGGAACTAGAAAATTGTATCTACAAAAAACAAATTTGTTTTACACAGATGAGCAAATTTTGAAAAACGAACAACCATCCGCTCAATTTATCTTAGGATCAAAAGAGAAAGAGTTGTTTGATGCTTGTGAAAGCTTGAAAAAGAAGTTATTGAAGAAGGATACAGGTGTAGAAGTATTGGATGCTGCCTATGATGAAAAAAACACCTTATTGAGTGAGGCGAATGTAAGTGATTATTTGGATCATGCTGAGTTGATGGCCTTAAAGGAAAAAGCGGTACAGTACAATTTGAGTTTAGCACCCGGCAAACAGAAAATATTCGCAATAGATTCATTTCTAGAGGAGAAAGATTTAAAAATAGATACCGCATTGCATCACCTATTTCAACTGCAAATGTTCATCTTGCAAAACCTATAATAAAACAAAAAAGCCGGTAATAACCGGCTTTTTTTTATTAGGACTTGTTTATTTTACTGGAAAATCGGAATTATAGCAATCCCTAAAGATTTTCCATTCGCCTTCTTCTTTGATGTAATATTCCAATGATTTTCCGCTGTCAATGATGGTTCCTTTTTCATCTGAGAAAGTAAATGATTTTTCTGCGATCATCATTTCTTCATTTCCCCAAACGTCAACGGTTTGCATGGTAAAGGTAGGTGTGCCCACTTTGAACCAACTGTGAAATACACTTTTAATCTTTTCTCTTCCTGATACGGCTTTTTCGTTGGGAAGCATCATTTTTGCTTCTTTGGCATAATAACTACTGAGTCGGGTTGAGTCGGCTTTGTTAAAAGCAATAACGAAGTCTTCGGAGATGGTTTCGATTTCCTCCCTCAAATTAGCGAACTCAGTTTTGGAAGTTTCTGCATCCGTACTCGGAAGCAGGTTTTGTTTTTTGCAACTGATAACGGATAAAATACAAACTGCAAAAATACACATGATAACATTTGATTTTTTCATAAATTGGGTATTAGGTTAATAGTATGCGAATACCAAAGATATAAAATATTGATAATCAATGTACTTATGTAAGTTCTTTTTTTTTATGAAACAAAAAAAAACTCCAATGAAACATTGGAGTTTTGTAAGTGTACTTATGTTTTTTATAAGTGTATTACTTCATCGTATGCTGCAGCGACAGCTTCCATAACCGCTTCACTCATGGTAGGGTGGGGATGAATCGCTTTTAATATTTCATGACCTGTCGTTTCTAGTTTACGTGCTACAACAGCTTCTGCTATCATATCTGTAACCCCAGCGCCAATCATGTGACATCCCAACCATTCGCCATATTTGGCATCAAAAATAACTTTTACAAATCCATCAGGAGTTCCAGATGCTTTTGCTTTACCTGAAGCCGAAAACGGGAATTTTCCAATTTTTAATTCGTATCCTTTTTCTTTCGCAGCTTTTTCTGTCAATCCAACCGATGCAATTTCAGGTGTTGCATACGTACATCCAGGAACGTTTCCGTAATCAATTGGATCTACGTGCATGCCTGCAATTTTTTCCACGCAATTGATTCCCTCAGCAGAAGCCACGTGTGCCAATGCTTGTCCAGGTGTTATATCTCCAATAGCATAGTAACCAGGAATGTTGGTTTGTCCAAAGGCATTGACTAATATTTTGTCTTTGTCAGTAGCAATACCTACTTCTTCAAGTCCGATGTTTTCAATATTTGTTTTGATACCCACAGCAGAAAGTAGTACATCTGCTTCAAGGATTTCTTCTCCTTTGGTTGTTTTTACAAATGCTTTAACTCCTTTTCCAGTGGTGTCAATTCTTTCTACAGATGCGTTTGTCATGATGTTGACACCTGCTTTTTTCATAGAACGTTCCATTTGTTTTGAAATATCTTCATCTTCAACCGGAACAATATTTGGCATGAATTCAACGATCGTTACTTCGGTACCCATGGCATTGTAAAAATGAGCAAATTCAATTCCAATAGCTCCCGAACCTACTACAATTAATTTTTTTGGTTGCGATGGAAGCGTCATTGCTTGGCGGTATCCAATTACCTTTACACCGTCTTGAGGAAGGTTGGGTAATTCTCTAGATCGAGCACCAGTTGCAATAATGATATGATCTGCACTGTATTCTGTAACTTTACCATCGGCTGCAGTTACATCCACTTTTTTACCTGGTTTCAATTTTCCGAAACCATCAATCACATCAATTTTATTTTTTTTCATCAAAAACTGAACACCTTTGCTCATATCACCCGCTACATTTCTAGAGCGATTGATCACGGCATTGAAATCTTTATCATATTCTTTGATCGTAAGACCATAATCGGCAGCATGTTTTAAATAATCAAAAACTTGTGCTGATTTTAATAGCGCTTTGGTTGGAATACATCCCCAGTTAAGGCAAATTCCACCTAAGTTTTCTTTTTCAATTACGGCTACTTTAAATCCTAATTGAGAAGCGCGTATAGCTGTTACATATCCTCCAGGTCCACTTCCTAAAACTATAATATCGTATTTCATGGTGTGTTTTTTCTTTAATTAATTGAGATTGCGAATTTAAGTAATTATTTTAAATTGTTAAAATTAATGTTTATTGATTATTAGTGCTGTCATCTTGCGCTACAACCGCAAATTGTGAATCGTATAGGTTTTTGTAAAAACCGTTTGGTTTGTTGATTAATTCCACATGGTTCCCCGATTCAACGATTTGGCCTTTATCCATAACGATGATGGTGTCTGCATTGATGATGGTAGCCAATCGGTGCGCAATTACTATGGATGTTCTGCCTTTTGTAATTGTTTCGGTGGCCTTTTGAATCAATTCTTCCGAATAGGTATCGATCGATGAAGTGGCTTCGTCTAAAATTAAGATGCTTGGATTGCTCACATACGCTCGTAAAAATGCAATGAGTTGTCGTTGACCCGAAGATAACATAACGCCTCTTTCTTTGACGTTGTAATCATATCCTTCGGGAAGAGTCATGATGAACTCGTGAACACCGATCTCTTTGGCGGCTGTGATGACACTTTCTCTAGAAATTGCCGCATTGTTTAAGGTGATGTTATTCAAAATAGTATCGGCAAACAAGAATACATCTTGTAAAACAATGGCGATTTGCTTGCGCAAACTTTCTAATGTGAATTCGTTGATGTTTTGATTGTCTACCATTATGGTCCCAGAATCTATTTCGTAAAAACGATTCAGTAAGTTGATGATGGTTGTTTTTCCGGCTCCGGTCGAACCAACGATGGCAATAGTTTCTCCTGGTTTAGCTTGGAAAGAGATGCCTTTTACCACTTCTTCATTTGGAATGTAGCTAAATCGTACCTTGTCAAACGAGATCGCACCTTCAAATTCGGGTGCCCTTTTTACCCCTTCTGTTTGTACATCCTCTTGGGTGTCTAAAATGTCAAAAACCCGATTGGCAGCAATCATTCCCATTTGCATTTCATTGAATTTATCCGCAATTTGGCGTAATGGGTTGAATAACATTCCGATGAACATGGTGTACGAAAACAAGTCTCCAAAAGTGGTAAATTTATCTCCGTCTAATATGTGAAATCCACCATAAAGCACAACAAATCCGAGTGTTAACGATGAAATAATATCGGCAATAGGGAAGAAGATGGAGTTGTATAAAATTGTTTTTATCCAAGCAACGTTGTGTTTTTGATTGATTTCTTTGAACTTTTCAAATTCGATGTCTTCTCTATTAAAAAGTTGTACAATTTTCATTCCGGTTACGCGCTCTTGAACAAACGTATTCAGGTTGGCTACTTGATTTCTTACCTCTTCAAAAGCTACTTGCATTTTCTTTTGAAAAATACGTGTCACATAGACTAAAATCGGCATGGCAGCAACTACGATCCAAGTCAATTTCCAGTTCATGTAAAACATAAAAACCAACACCACCAACATTTTTAATAAATCACTGATGATCATGAACAAGCCCTGACTGAAAATTCGGGCAATTTGCTCAATATCAGATACAGATCGTGTAACTAACTGTCCGACAGGTGCGTTGTCGAAATATTTCATTCGAAATCGCAACATGTGTTGAAACAATTTGGTTCGGATATCTTTTACGATATCTTGACCCAACCAATTGGCCCAATATACAAAGTAGAACTGCGAAATACCTTCGAGTAACAAGACAATCCCCATCAAGGATACATACAGCATCAATCCTTGTTGGTCTTTTGGTTTCATATAAAAGTCAACTGTTTGTTTCAATAAATAAGGTCGAACAGCTGTAAATATAGAAAGTGCAATTGCAAAGAAAATCACCCCTTTGAATCGTAATTGATAGGGTTTGGTATAGGTTAAAATGCGTTTAAAAAGACGCGTGTCAAATGCTTTTGCTTTCATGTTATGGTAAATAAGGGTATTTCACCTCGGTTAAATAAAGACCTTGTGCTGGAGCAGAAAATCCTGCCTTACTTCGGTCTTTACTTTCTATGATTTGTTGAAAATCGTTCAATGTTATTTTTCCAGTCCCAAGATTGATCAGGGTGCCTACAATGGCACGCACCATGTTTCTGAGAAATCGATCTGCCGAAATTTCAAAAACAATTGCATCTAAATTTTTGGTCCAAACAGCCTTTGAAATAGCGCAATTAAACGTGTTGACATCCGTATTTACTTTTGAAAAACACTCAAAATCAGTGTGCTGCATTAAAATTTCACAAGCCTTGTTCATTATTTGAATATCTAGATTTTGATGGTAGTACCAAGAATCATTGCATTCAAATGCATTTTTGTTTTGGTGTATATAATAATGGTAGGTACGTTGGGTTGCATCAAATCGGGCATGTGCCTCATTATGAACCAAGTGAACATTTGTGATGGCAATGTCTTTTGGTAAAAAGGAATTGGCTTTGAAAATAAATGGAGCTACCTCAATTTTTGTATCTACATCAAAATGAGCAAACATTTGCTTTGCATGAACGCCTGTGTCGGTTCTACCAGCTCCTACTAAATCCACCTCCGCTTTTAAAAGGGTGGATAATGCGGTGTTCAGTGTTTCTTGCACAGTCACTGCATTTGGCTGGTATTGCCATCCATGATAATTCGTTCCTTTGTAAGCAAATTCTATAAAATATCTCAAACTTAATGGATTCGTTGGTTTTGAAATGCAAATGTACAAAGGTTTTTAATTTTGAAGTCTAAAGTTATCATTATTTCATTTCGTATCTTTGTGGTAATAAATTAACAAAACAAAGTCAGAGTCTTGCGAAAAATCCTCCTTTTATCGGATACACACAGTCACATCGATGAGGTCATATTAAAATATGTGGATTGGGCTGATGAAGTGTGGCATGCGGGAGATATCGGCGATTTGCAAGTTACCGACACCATCAAGAAAAGAAAGCCTTTACGAGCGGTTTATGGTAACATTGATGACGATAAAGCAAGAATGGAGTTTCCGCTCAACAATCGATTTTGGTGCGAAGGGGTGGAGGTATGGATCACTCATATTGGAGGTTATCCGGGAAAATACAATTTGGCCGTTAGAGAGGCGCTTAAAAAATCCCCACCTAAATTATTCATCTGCGGACATTCACACATCTTAAAAGTTCAATTTGACAAAACGTTGCAAATGCTGCATATGAATCCGGGTGCTTGTGGTATTGATGGTTTTCATCAAGTTCGAACCATGTTGCGATTTGAAATTGAAGGAGATAAAATCCAGTCGTTAGAAGTCATTGAAATAGGTAAAAAATAAAAAAAAAAATCCGAGACATTGTCTCGGATTTTTACGCACTAATAAACTAAGTTTATAGGTTTATCTCAATCGATCAACAGATTTTACGAGATCTTCATCCTTTTTGATGGCCTTGTTTGCCAAGACCAGCATAACGATAGAAAGAATAGGAAGAAACATCCCAATACCCTTCTCAGAAACTGCAGGAGTCTCTCCGGATAAGTTTAGTGAACGATAAACAAATAATCCTAATAAAATTAAATTTAATATCATATTCAATCTGTTTAGCACAAATTGTTGTTGTCTTTTTTTGAATGAAATGATACTAATCACAGTCAGTACCGTACTTAATCCAAATAAAATGACATATAAAATTTCATTGTTTTCGTTAAATTTATAAAAGGTATTCTCTATTTTCCACAAAGGAAAAACATACGGTAATATTGCAGCAGCAACAAATACAATAGCAAGATATACAGTTTGAATTCTTTGTAACATTTTTTATAAATTATTGAGACAAAAATATAGTTTCTTTTTATAAAAAACTATTGCTTGAATAAAAAAAAATCGTATTATTGCAGTATAAATTCGTAAGTACCTCATAAACACGGATTTTTTTTCAAAAAAATTACCTTTCATTTGAAATTATTTTCAAAACTAATCCAATCCAATAAATCACAATAAACTTTTATGTTTGATATTTCTGTATTAAAAGAAATGAAGTTACCAGAACTTCAACAAATTGCTAAATTAGCCAAAACGATAAAATTTGCCGGTGTAAAAAAAGAAGTGTTGATTCAAGATATTTTAGCACATCAAGCACAATCAGAACAAAAAACTTCGCAACCAGAAACGGCCGTTACAGAGGATGCAAAACCCAAAAGAGCCCGAATCAAAATTGAAAACAACCAAGCAGCTAAACCAGATTTGTTCGCAGAAAGACCTACATTGGAAGATGCGGTTGTAGAAAGTCAACCTGAAATAAACAACGATCAGCAAGTTGCTTCGAAGCCAGCGAAATTTCAAAAAAAATCAAAAAATGCTCCTCATTCTAATTCAGTGGAAAAGGAACAGGAGGATCAAGCAACCCAAAATACAGAAACAGCTGATGCACAGGCTGAAAACAACGGCCCGTCGGATGAAAACACCGAAGTTAAAGCGCAAAAACACACACCCAATTTAAAAAATAAATTGCCTTATCCGGCTCAAAATTTGAATTTTACTCAAAATCCAAATCAGAACCCGAATCAGAATCAAAACCCAAATCAAAATCCCAACCAAAAAAATAAAAAAACCAATAATTTCAGAGATTCCGATTACGAATTTGACGGAATCATTGAAAGTGAAGGCGTTTTAGAAATGATGCCGGATGGTTATGGTTTTTTACGTTCTTCAGATTACAATTATTTAGCTTCTCCAGATGATATTTATTTGTCTACTTCTCAAATTCGTTTGTTTGGTTTAAAAACCGGAGATACCGTAAAAGGAGTAGTTCGTCCACCAAAAGAAGGAGAAAAATTCTTCCCACTGGTACGTGTATTAAAAATAAACGGTCACGACCCAAAAGTGGTGCGAGATCGTGTTTCATTTGAACATTTAACACCTATTTTCCCTAAAGAAAAATTCAGAATTGCCGACAAACAAGCTTCTGTTTCTACTCGAATTATTGACTTGTTTTCACCTATTGGTAAAGGGCAACGTGGAATGATCGTGGCACAACCAAAAACGGGTAAAACGATGTTGCTGAAAGATATTGCCAATGCCATTGCAGCCAATCACCCAGAAGTGTATTTGATTGTACTGTTGATTGACGAACGTCCAGAAGAGGTAACAGATATGCAACGTAGTGTTCGTGGAGAAGTAATTGCTTCTACTTTTGATAGAGAGCCACAAGAACACGTGAAGATTGCTAATATTGTACTCGAAAAATCAAAAAGATTGGTAGAGTGTGGTCATGACGTCGTGATTCTATTAGATTCCATTACTCGATTAGCTAGAGCATACAACACCGTTCAACCTGCTTCAGGAAAAGTATTGAGTGGAGGGGTCGATGCCAATGCACTTCAAAAACCAAAACGTTTCTTTGGTGCTGCTAGAAATGTTGAGAATGGAGGTTCTTTAAGTATCATTGCTACTGCATTGACAGAAACAGGTTCTAAAATGGATGAGGTAATCTTTGAAGAATTCAAGGGAACAGGTAATATGGAATTGCAATTGGATCGTAAAATTGCCAACCGTCGTATTTTCCCTGCCATCGATCTTACGTCTTCAAGTACGCGTCGTGATGATTTGTTATTGGACGAAAAAACGTTGCAACGCATGTGGATTTTGAGAAAATTCCTTGCCGATATGAATCCGGTTGAGTCAATGGATACCATCAATGATAAGATCAAGAAAACAAGAAATAACGAAGAGTTTTTGATCTCTATGAATGATTAAAAATGATTTACATTTTCCTATAAACAAAAAAACCGAAACTAGTGTTTCGGTTTTTTTATATAATGTAGCGAATGGTTACTCTTTGGCAGCTAAATAACGTTCAGCATCCAAAGCGGCCATACACCCTGTTCCCGCAGCGGTAATGGCTTGACGGTACACATGATCGGCTGCATCTCCTGCAACAAAAACTCCTGCAATATTGGTTTTTGAAGTTCCTGGATTATTGATGATATAACCTGTTTCATCCAATTGAAGGTACTCTTTGAAAATAGCAGTATTCGGTTGGTGTCCAATGGCAACAAAAAATCCGGTTGCAGCAATTTCTTGAGTAGCTCCAGAGGTTCTGTTTTTTACACGAATCCCGGTTACGACTTGACCATCGCCTAGAACTTCATCCGTTTCTGTATTTAATAAAATTTCGATGTTTTCTGTTTTTCGAACACGCTCTTCCATGATACGAGAAGCTCTAAATTGTTCACTTCGAACCAACATGGTTACTTTTTTACACATTTTAGATAAATAATGTGCTTCTTCACAAGCAGAATCTCCAGCACCTACGATAACCACTTCTTGATTTCTATAGAAAAAACCATCACAAACTGCACATGCAGATACTCCGCCGCCCATTTGAAGGTAATGTTGTTCTGAAGGTAGTCCCAAATATTTAGCAGAAGCTCCTGTAGAAATGATCACTGTTTCGCAATGCAATTCTTTTTCGTCGTTGATCCATACTTTATGTACATCCCCTGAAAAATCTACTTTAGTTGCCCATCCGTCTCGAATATCTGCTCCAAATCGTTGCGCTTGCGCTTGCAATTGCACCATCATTTCCGGACCTGTTACTCCGTCTGGGTATCCAGGAAAATTTTCTACTTCATTGGTCGTTGTTAATTGACCACCTGGTTGGGTACCTTGGTATAAAACGGGGTTCATGTTTGCTCTAGAAGCATAGATTGCTGCAGTATAACCTGCTGGTCCTGAACCTATAATAAGACATTTAATTTTTTCAATTGTAGTTGACATACGCTTTGTTTTTTAATGTGATGCAAAGGTAAGTTTTTAAATAAAATGACAAACCTTTTCGTATTGATATTTATGATTTAAAAATAAATCAAATTTATTTCGGGAAAATATTTTGTTTAACGAATAATTGGAGTATATTTGCACCCGAATTTATCAGGTAATTCTTGATGATTCGGGGTGTAGCGTAGCCCGGTTATCGCGCCTGCTTTGGGAGCAGGAGGCCGCAGGTTCGAATCCTGCCACCCCGACAAAAAAAAGTCTCTTCACAACGAAGAGACTTTTTTTTTGCTTTTTATTTTGTTGGTTTTTTCTGTAAAACCGCGTTGTCACTAAATTTTTCTACTTCTATTTTTGGATCTCCAAATATCGAAATTTCTGATTTTCCAACAGCAGCAATTTTTAAGCTATTGGTTGCGTGAACAGAAGCAGTCGTATAACTTTCAGTTGAAATTTCAACCTCTTTAGAAGTGAGGTTGTTTCCTGTAAAGCTTGCATTGTTGTCCAATCGTAACTTGAACTTTTCCGTATCGCCTTCCACAACGGCATTGGTCTTTTGGTACATGTCTATGGTTAGCGAAAGCGATGCAATCAACGCTTTTAATTTAGAATTCTTACTTAAGGAAATCGAAGATTGATCCGACTTTAGATTGATTTCTGCGTACGATTTATCGTTCATTTGAAGTTTGAAATTCCCCACTTTTGCATTCAAGAATAATTTGGAACTGTCAAATGATTTGAATTCGATAGCTCCCAAATCCAGCTCAGATAATGCAATCACAGAACTTTCATTTTTAGATGTTACCGAAGTAAAGGCATCAGTATAGGTAATTCGGATGCTTACCTTTTTTGCACTGATGATGTCTTTGGTAGTTGATATTTTGATGTTGTTGTTTGCAACTTCAATGGCAATCGCTTCGTGTAAATTGTCGTCGGCTTCTATTTCTAATCCACATTCTGTTCCTTTAACCAATGTAATTTCTAATTCATCCGATACTTCCAAGGAATTGAAGTTTTCAATTTTCTTTTTTTCGATGGTTACAATTTTCGATCCTTTTATTTTGTCTTTCTTTTGTCCAAAGGCAATATTAGTGGCGATGAATAGGGTAAAAATTAAGAGTGCTTTTTTCATTTTGATTTATATTAGAATGTGGCAAAGGTAAAAAATACTTTGTTTAGTCGGACTTTACTGATTTTATTTTAACATTATCAAGGGAAGTTTCCTATTTGATTCGAACGCTCCATTCAAAATCCATTTCAGAAACTTGTTCTCCTTTTTGGTTGATACCAATGGATTTCATCCAAAAAGTTTGGCCTTCACCCGTTGCAATCGTTTGCTGAATAGCAGCTTTGATTATATCTCCATCAGTACAAGTAAAGGTGATTCGTCCGGTTGCTTTTTTAGTGAAGTTGGATTTGTTGTTGGCAACCAACATAGAAATGTCTCGCTTGCTTTCCTTTATTTTCGAAATGACCAACGCGCCGGTCGATAGTTCGGCAGCCATTGCTTGCACTGCAAAATACATCGAACGGAAAGGATTTTGGTTGATCCAGCGGTGTTTTACCGTAACGGTGCAAGATTGACGGGTAATCGATTTGACG
>JAGNYR010000082.1 GCA_017984835.1 Flavobacterium sp.
CCCAAATTCAGAAGAAGAGTTCCGGTAGTTTAATACCTTCTTTATCGTATGAATATTATTATTCAACAAATAAAAGTGACGATAATTTAGTAGAAAGCTACAAAAAGAACCTTTCTTTTAATGCTTCTATTGGGTACCAATACAATTGGGTTGTGTTTAAAAATTTGAATTTTTCAGGAGGTATTTCATCTGGATATGGATTAGGGTATGTAACAACAAATGACAGCTATGATCTAGATGAAAAAAGATATTGGGAGAAAAAAGTTTTACTAAACCTCAATGTAAATCTTAATTATCAATGGAGAAATTTATTTTGCGGCATACAGGTTTCTAGTTTAAATAATTTTACAAAAGAAGAAGATCTGAATATTAATAATACAATTAATTACGAAAACATCTATTTGGGGTATCGATTTGATGCTCCAAAAATCGTGAAAAAGCCAATTGATTGGCTTGAAAAAAAACTTTTTTAAAATAAAAAATTATGTTCCCATTACAAAGAGGTCGTCGTTTAAGAATAAACGAATCTATAAGAAGTTTAGTTCGTGAAACCACATTAAGTCCGAGCGATTTTATGTTTCCGATGTTTATTGCAGAAGGAGAAAATATCCAAGTCGAAATTCCATCGATGCCAGGAATTTTTCGTCGTTCCATAGATTTAACGGTGAAAGAAGTCCAAGAGTTATTCGATTTAGGCATTCGTGCCGTGAATATCTACGTAAAAGTAAGCGAAGATTTAAAGGACAATACAGGTAAAGAAGCGTGGAATCCCAACGGATTAATGCAAAAAGCGATTCGCGCTATCAAAAAGGCTTGCCCAGAAATGATTGTGATGCCTGATGTTGCGTTGGACCCGTATTCAATCTATGGTCATGACGGAATCATTGAAAACGGCGATGTGGCAAATGATGCAACAAACGAGGCTTTGGTAAAAATGGCCGTTTCTCATGCGCAAGCCGGAGCTGATTTTGTAGCACCAAGTGATATGATGGACGGACGTGTATTGCGTTTGCGTCAAGGTCTGGATGCGGCAGGTTTCCAAAATGTAGGCATTATGAGTTATTCGGCTAAATATGCGTCGGCATTTTATGGACCGTTTCGTGATGCACTAGATAGTGCGCCAAGAGAAGCGGATATTGTAGTACCAAAGGATAAAAAAACCTACCAAATGGATTATGCCAATCGCATCGAAGCCATTAAAGAAGCGCTTTGGGATGTGGAAGAAGGTGCCGATATGGTTATGGTTAAACCAGGAATTGCTTATTTGGACATCGTTCGCGAAGTAAAAAACGCCGTGAATGTTCCCGTAACTGTTTTTCATGTATCTGGCGAATATGCAATGATCAAAGCAGCAGCCGAAAGAGGTTGGCTTGACCATGACAAAATTATGATGGAACAATTGATGTGTATTAAACGCGCGGGTGCCAGTTTAATTTCGACTTATTTTGCGAAAGAAGCAGCCATACTGTTACAAAAATAAGGAGCTTATCCTGCTATCCGCTTTATCTTTCCTGCCGAACCCCGGCAGCAAAGGATGCCGCTACTATCAGGGCTAATACAAAAACCATTCGACTACTCGAGTGGTTTTTTGTTTTATTAAATCAGTATATTTGAATACTTAACTACAATATAATGAAAGTAAAATTTACCTCCGCACTGATTTTTTTGATTTGTTGCTTTGCACAAGCCCAACACACTATAATCCCAAATCCAGTTAGTTACATAGCCGAAAAAGGAAGTTTTGTTATAACCCCAACTACAAAAGTAGTTCTTGAAAACAGCAATCCTGAATTACTTCAAGTTGCGGAGTTGTATTTTGGCTCTTTAATTGGCAAAGGCTTGGAAGTGGTTCAAAAGAAACCTACGAAAAGCTCAAAAACAATAAACGTTGTACTAAATCCAATTTCAGATGATTCCTTTGGCAAAGAAGGCTATTCGTTGAAAGTGCATCCGAATGCAATTGTGCTAAAAGCAAATAGTGTAGCTGGAATATTTTACGGCCTTCAAACTTTGGATCAATTACTCAATTTTAATGTAGTCTCTAAAGGAAATATTGCAATATCAGCTTGTACTATTTCAGATTTTCCGCGGTTTGGTTGGCGAGGACTAATGCTGGATGTGAGTCGCCATTTTTTCTCAACTTCGGATGTCAAAAAATACATCGATTGGATGTCCAAATATAAATTCAACGTACTCCATTGGCACTTGTCTGACGATAATGGTTGGAGAATCGAAATCAAATCCCTACCTAAACTTACTGAAATTGGCGCTTGGCGCGTAGAGCGATTTGGTACTTTTGGCAATCGAGAAGCTCCATCTGAAGGAGAAGCAACAGCTTACGGAGGATTTTATACTCAAGAGGAAATCAAAGATATTTTACAATACGCATCTGAACGTCAGATCACAATAGTCCCTGAAATTGATATTCCAGGTCATTCAATGGCTTTGTTAGCAGCTTATCCCGAACTCTCTACTTTAAAAGAACCTAAGATGGTCAATCCGGGTTCTAACTTTGCCGATTGGCATGGTGATGGGACTTTTACCATGAAGATTGAAAATTCTTTAAACCCTTCTGACGAAAAAGTGTATGCAATTTTGGATACTATATTCGGAGAAGTAGCTGCTTTGTTTCCAGGTCAGTACATTCATATTGGAGGAGATGAATGTTATCACGGATTTTGGGAAAAAGATCCCAATTGTGTTGCTTTGATGCAAAAAGAAAACCTTAAGGATGCCAAAGAATTGCAAAGTTATTTCATAAAAAGAGTGGTAAATATCATCACTTCCAAAGGTAAAAAAGCAATTGGTTGGGATGAAATTCTATATGGAGGATTGGCAGATGGTGCTGCAATAATGAGTTGGCGAGGAACAACGGGCGGTATAGAAGCATCAAAAGCAGGTCACGATGTGGTTATGTCACCTAATTCATTTGCTTATTTAGATTATACGCAAGGGGATCCATCAGTTGAAGTGCCGGTTTACGCCAAATTATCCTTAAAAAAATCCTATGAGTTTGAACCAGCACCTGAAGGAGTAGATCCAAAATATATTTTGGGTGGTCAAGCCAATCTTTGGACTGAAAAAATTCCCACCATTGAGCATGCATTTTACATGACGTATCCAAGAGCATTAGCTATCATTGAATCGGTTTGGAGTCCTTCTGAAAATAAAGAGTGGAATAATTTTTCAACACGACTAGAAACTCATTTTAACCGATTTGAAACCGCGGGAAAACCCATAAGTAAAGCTGTTTACGACCCAATTGTTATCGTAAAAAAGCAAGATGGAAAAATGATGTGTACACTGTCAAATGATTTATCAAATGTTGCGATTTATTACACCATTGACGGTACTTTTCCGGCACAATATTCGACAAAATACACCCAGCCTTTTGAAATCCCCAAAGGCGACATTACGTTTAGAGCAGTATCTTATCGAAATGGAAAACCAATCGGAAGAACTCTTACTATTAGCAAAGAAATGTTAAAAAAAGAATTGGAAAATAAATGAACGAATTAGTATTAGCTCATATCCAAACACCATTAGGCATAGCCACTATTAAAGGGAATGAGAAAGGCATTGCAGTAATTTTAATTGCCGATGAAGGAATTGTTTCAGAAATAATTCCATCCGTTTTACAAGAAGCGGTAACGCAATTGCAAGACTATTTTGATGGGCAACGAACACATTTTGATTTTAAAATGAATCCAAAAGGAACCGAATTTCAGCAAAAAGTGTGGAAAGGCTTATGCGAAATCCCTTTTGGTAAAACGATGAGTTATCTGGAATTAGCCAAACAACTCGGCGATGTAAAAGCGATTCGCGCTGTTGCCTCTGCTAATGGTAAAAACCCCTTGTGGATTGTTGTGCCTTGTCATCGCGTAATTGGCACTGATGGTTCATTGACCGGTTATGCAGGCGGTTTGTGGCGTAAAAAGTGGTTGCTCGAACACGAAAATCCAAGTACACAACAGAGTCTTTTTGAGAGAGGTATTTTAGATTTCTAGATTATTAGAAATTTAGATAGATTTTAATCTTAAAATACAGGCAGTTTAGTATATTTATTTTCTAATAATCTAGTGATCCAAAAATCTAATTAGTCTAACTATATAATCCCATCTTCCTAATGATCGAAAAAATTAACCTGAATCACATTCTCTTTTTAGATATTGAGACGGTTCCAGAAGAAGAACATTTTAATTCGCTTGACGACGAAATGAAAGATCTTTGGGAACACAAAACCCAATACCAACGCAAAGATGATTTCAGCCCCGAGGAGTTTTATGACCGCGCAGGAATTTGGGCTGAGTTTGGAAAAATTGTCTGTATTTCGGTGGGCTATTTTGTGATTAAAGGCGATGTTCGTAATTTTAGAGTGACTTCTTTTTTTGGCGACGAAAAGAAAATTTTGCGCGATTTTAATAATTTATTGAACAATCATTTCAATCAAGCCCAACATATTTTATGTGGTCATAATGCTAAGGAATTTGACATCCCGTTTCTAGCGCGCCGTATGATTATCAATCAAATTCCTATTCCGAATAAGCTGAATTTATTTGGCAAAAAGCCTTGGGAAATCCCGCATTTGGATACCTTGGAGTTATGGAAATTTGGCGATTACAAGCATTTCACCTCCTTAAAATTGATGTGTAAAGTATTGGGAATTCCTTCGCCAAAAGGGGACATTGATGGCAGTCAGGTAGGGCATGTTTTTTATGTAGAAAACGACATCGACCGCATTGTGACTTATTGCGAAAAAGATACGA
>JAGNYR010000037.1 GCA_017984835.1 Flavobacterium sp.
TTTATTAATTTGAAATCCAATGAGTAACCAACTATTATTTGCCATTGATGCAAACACGCAAGAAGTAATTGTATCCGACTCTCCAAAAGGAAGTAATCAAATCATTTTTATTGAGCGTAAGAGTCAAAAAGAGTTTCCCCTTTTATACCAAGCTGTGGTTACATTAACAAGTCTGGCAAACGACCCCGATTTTGATGTTGCTGTCTTCAAAGCAATGGATAAAGTGTGTCAAATGTTGTACAATAAATCTAAATAGGTTATTGTACCATCTTTGAATAATTAAGATTATATTTGCACACTTTTTAAAATTATTTGATAATGAAAGCAGGAATTGTAGGATTGCCAAATGTTGGAAAATCAACTTTATTTAATTGTTTGTCGAATGCGAAAGCGCAAAGTGCTAACTTTCCATTTTGTACCATAGAGCCAAATATTGGTGTGGTAAACGTGCCAGATCCGCGAATTGAAAAATTAGAGGAATTGGTAAAACCAGAGCGTGTACAAATGGCAACAGTTGATATTGTTGATATTGCCGGATTGGTGAAAGGAGCAAGTAAAGGAGAAGGATTGGGAAATCAATTTTTGGGAAATATTAGAGAATGTAATGCAATCATTCACGTATTGCGTTGTTTTGATAATGATAATATTGTGCATGTGGATGGGAATGTAAACCCAATCCGCGACAAAGAAACGATTGATATTGAGTTGCAATTGAAAGACCTTGAAACGGTAGAAAAACGTTTGGAGAAAGTAAACAGAGCAGCCAAAACTGGAAATAAAGAAGCACAAGTAGAACAAGCATTGCTTAATCGCATTAGAGAGTCATTATTACAAGCAAAATCAGCTAGAACGGTTGTGCCTCAAAATCAAGACGAAGAAACATTGATGAATGATTTTCAATTGATTACAGCCAAACCTGTATTGTATGTGTGTAATGTAGATGAAGGTGCAGCTGCTACAGGAAATCATTATGTAGACCAGGTTCGTGAATTAGTGAAAGACGAAAATGCTGAGGTAATTGTACTTGCAGTAGGAACAGAAGCCGATATCACAGAATTAGAAACGTATGAAGAACGTAAGATGTTTTTGGAAGATTTAGGTTTGACAGAACCAGGATCATCCGTTTTGATTCGTGCGGCTTATAAATTATTGCAACTTCAAACGTATTTTACAGCAGGAGTGAAAGAAGTTCGTGCTTGGACCATCAACGTGGGCGATACCGCTCCCAAAGCTGCTGGAGTTATCCACACCGATTTTGAAAAAGGATTTATTCGTGCTGAGGTGATTGCTTTTGAAGATTTTGCACATTTCGGTTCAGAAGCCAAAGTAAAAGAAGCAGGAAAACTTCGTGTAGAAGGAAAAGAATACATTGTGAAAGATGGTGACGTAATGCACTTTCGATTCAATGTCTAATTTACGCAAACTATAGAAATAAAAAAGCTCCATTTTGGAGCTTTTTTTTATTTACATAAGTCAAGAAGGTTGTTGATTGTATTCCAATTCCGAATGGTAGCCTTTACATTCAATTTTTTTTCGATGTATTTTTGATCCAATCTTGTTTTGGCTGGCGAAACAGCATATTTGATGAATATTTTGTTTCGATCGATCTGAACTTCATCGGGTTTGATGTTGCTGATTTTTAAATCGTGAATGCTGTTCTCATTCAATTCCATAGAAACGAAAGCTACATATAATTTTTTGAGGTCAACTTCCTTTTCTTTTAAAAAAAGATTGTTGGAAAGACAATCTTCTAAATCTTGCTGATTAATGACCAAAACAGGTACGTCGTGACCAAATTCTTTAAAGATTTCTTGTTTGATGGTAAATGCGATTTTACTAGGCGTCTCATCAGAATTTAGAATGACATTTCCCGATTGAATGTAGGTTTGTACCTTTTCAAAGCCCATGGAAAGAAGCATTTTTGTCAACGCATCCATTTTGATGAGGTTGTGCCCTGAAACATTGATGCCACGTAGTAAAATAAGGTGTGTTTTCATACAGAATAACAAGGTTGATTGGATTGAATCCGTTTATTAAGTTTAGTGTAAAAGTACGACAATTTATCGATGCATCCAATGGCTCTTTTTTACTTTGGATGCATGTTTAAATGGACGATTAGGAAAGGAAGGAGTAAAAAAAGGGTATTTACTTTTATTTTTTTATCAAACATCATTCAAAAATCTAATCAATAACTTATTTTTGCGGTATGGGAAGAAAAACAACAGACAAAATCGTTTTTGAAAACATCACCGTTTTGGATGCGGGAGCTAAAGGAGTTTCTGTAGCAAAAGCACCAGATGGTAAAGTAATTTTTGTTCAAAATGTAGTGCCAGGCGACGTGGTAGACATTCAAACATTTAAGAAACGCAAAGCCTACTATGAAGGTAAGGCAATTAAATACCATGCATTTTCAGACAATAGAATTGAACCTGTTTGTAAGCACTTCGGTGTTTGCGGTGGATGCAAATGGCAAAATATGAAATACGACCAACAATTGTTTTATAAAAACAATGAGGTATTGAATAACTTAAAACGAATTGGTAAAATTGAGTTGCCTACTTTTGAACCTATCCTTGGTTCGGAAAAGCAATTTTTTTATCGAAATAAAATGGAGTTCGGATTCTCAAATCAACGTTGGCTTACCGACGAAGAGGTTCGCTCTGATGCCGATTTAGGAAATAGAAATGCATTGGGATTTCATATCCCAAAAATGTGGGATAAAATTCTCGACATCCAGAAGTGTCATTTGCAGGAAGATCCTTCCAATGCTATTCGAAATGCGATCAAGGAATTTGCTGTAGAAAATGATTTGACCTTTTTTAATGCTCGCAACCACGAAGGTTTATTACGTACCTTAATGATCAGAACGGCATCAACGGGAGAAATCATGGTATTGATTCAGTTTTTTGAAGAGCATAAATCACACCGCGAAATGTTGTTGGATTTTATTTTTGAGAAATTCCCACAAATTACATCATTACAATATGTAATCAATAGTAAAGCCAATGATACGCTTTATGATCAAGACATAAAATTATACAAAGGCCGAGATTATATCTTGGAAGAAATGGAAGGATTGCATTTCAGTATCAATGCCAAATCGTTCTATCAAACTAATTCGGCTCAAGCCTATGAATTATACAAAGTAACGAGAGATTTTGCAGGATTAACTGGAAACGAAATAGTATACGATTTGTATACAGGAACAGGAACCATTGCGCAGTTTGTTTCAAAACAAGCAAAAAAAGTAGTAGGCGTAGAGGCTGTTCCAGAAGCCATTGCAGATGCTAAAGAAAATGCCAAACGAAATCAAATCACCAATTGCGAGTTCTTTGTAGGAGACATGAAAAATGTATTCAACGATGATTTTATTGCGCAACACGGAATGCCTGATGTGATCATTACCGATCCGCCAAGGGATGGAATGCACAAAGATGTGGTAGAACAAATTCTAAAAATAGCACCCAATAAAGTAGTGTATGTGAGTTGTAATTCGGCCACACAAGCAAGAGATTTAGCCTTGATGGACGAAATGTACAAAGTAACGCGCGTGCGACCTGTAGATATGTTTCCGCAAACGCACCATGTTGAAAACGTTGTGTTGTTGGAAAAAAAGTAATTCATAATTTTAGTAGTAATTGAGAGGCTTCTCAAGAATAAAATAAACCATGAAGAAATTTGTATTAATAATAGCTGCTTGTTTTCTTTTTTCAAGCTGTGAAAAAGATGATATCTGCGACCCAAGTACTGCTACAACTCCCAATTTGGTAATTGAATTTTACGATTTTTCACAACCAACACTGACAAAAAATGTAGTCAATCTTCAAGTTACGGGAGTAGGTGAGTCGGCTGCTTTCAATACGTTCAATGGTGTTTCTAAAATAAAAATTCCACTAAAAACATTAGCAGACAATACTCAATTTAGTATGAAATTGAACAGCACAAGTACCTCTTCTTCCAATGAAGATGTGATGCAGTTCAATTACACGAGATCCAATATCTATGTTTCTCGTGCTTGTGGTTACAAAACAGTTTTTCAATTAAATACAGCCAATCCTGTTCAATTAACAGATGCCGTCGTTCCGGATGCTTTTTGGATCAAAGATTTTGACATTCAAACTAACGCAATAAACAATCAAAATGAAGTACACATCAAAATTTATTTTTAGTATCCTCTTTTTGAGTGCGTCTTTTTCTTTGTTTGCACAAACAAACTCCGATTCACTTTTGGTAAAAAAAGATTCCATTGTACCAAAAACTGAAAAATACGGACTTCGAGTTGGGGCCGATTTGTTCAAACTTACGCGTTCGTTTTACGATAAAAATTACAAAGGTCTAGAACTTATAGGTGACTACAGGCTTACTCGTAAGCATTACCTTGCTGCTGAAATTGGAAATGAAAATAAAACAGTTGATGACGCGCGTATAAATTTCACAACCAAAGGAACTTACATCAAAGCCGGATTTGATTACAATGCCTACCAAAATTGGACCGGCATGCAAAACATGGTTTATTTAGGTCTTCGATACGGTGTGGCTTCTTTCAGTCAAACACTCAACTCTTATGAAATTTATAATACCAATACCTATTTTGGTCAAGAACCTACGCTTGTTCCTGCTCAAAAATTCAACGGACTTTCGGCCCAATGGGTAGAAGTAGTAGCGGGAATAAAGGTGGAAATTTTTAAAAATTGTTTTGTCGGGTTCAGCGCACGTTTGAATAGATTGGTTTCCAATAAACAGCCTGATAACTTCGAAAATTTATACATTCCAGGGTTTAATAGAACATATGGTGGAGATTTTGGAGCCGGATTTAATTATACCGTTTCCTATTTGGTGCCTCTATACAAAGCAACGGTTAAACCAAAGAACCAACCGGTACAAAAAACCAACCCAAAGAAAGTATCGAAAAAATAAGTTCCGCTTTAGATAGATAATAAAGGGTATTATTTTTTAGTCGCTCTAAGCATTTCTCTTTTGCCTGGAGCTCCCGGTAATTTTTCTATGGAGAATCCTGCTGCCAACATTGCATTTTTGATAGATGATCGGCATGCGTAGGTGACTAATACGCCATTTTTCTTTAACGATTGGTACATGATTTTGAAAATTGCCTCCGACCACAATTCGGGTTGAACGGTATATCCAAAAGCATCAAAATAAATCAAATCGTAGGTGTCGCTATCCTGAATGTCTTGAAAAAATTGCTTTCTTTTGGTTAAAAAAAAGTGGTTGGATAGTTCTGTTTTAGTTTCCCAATTGGATGCATGTATTTGGTTAAAAACATCTTGTTCGTCAGGTGCATCAAGTTGTTGTGCATAATTCATTTGTAGCACATGCTCGTTTTCTACAGGATACGCTTCGATGCCAACATAGTCTATTGTTTGCTTGCTTTTCTTAGTTTCAAGATAGGTGATGAATGCATTGAGTCCGGTTCCAATTCCGATTTCTAGTATGGAAAGTTCTTTTTTTGAAAATAACTCCAATCCGTTTTTTATGAAAACATGATAGGCTTCCTGAATGGCTCCATGTCTAGAATGATAGCCTTCGTTTAACTCTGGAATAAAGATAGAGGTTGAACCATCTCCTGTAATTTGGATTTCTCTTTTCATTTATTTTTGAGATTTGGGAAGTGAATTCGTTAGATTGGACTTATTTGATGTATAATTTTTTAATTCGTGGAATTGGCCCGCCGCATTTGGTTTCATGACAAGCTATACAGGCATCTATACCTTTGTTGTAGTTTTGTTTGGCGTCACCTTGTTGGCTGTATGTTTTTTTCTGCGCTTCAAGATAAAGGTTTGCATTTGTTTTGAATAAAGCATCATTATCTGTTTCATCGGTAAAAGCGGCTGTATGAATTCTGTTGTAATATTCAGGAAAAGCACCTATTGGTTTTTTAGCTAAGATCCGGGTTTTTAACGCCTTGTTCTCTGCATACATTTGCTCCATTAAAGCGGCCATTTCAGACATTTGATACATTTCAAATCCTTCTTTTTTCTTCAGTGTGTCTGAACAGCTTGTCTTTCCTTCTTTTGATTGAATAGGTTGTGCTTCTTTCTTTTGGCAAGAAAAAAACACTACTAAAAGTAGTGTTGAAAGTATCGTTTTTTTCATCTGAACGTCTTATTTTTTTATCAAAACTCCCGAAGCTCTGAAAGCATACGTAATTTCTGGTTTTTTGATTTTATTAATTTCGGCTTGTGATTTACCCCCATCTTTTGCATAGTGCTTTAATTCATCCACCGTAACAATATCAATGTAAGCAACACCGTTTACAATCGCTTCTGAATTATCCGCATTAAGCGGAACAAAAAATCCATAATCCAAAAATCGAACAAACGCTTGTTGATCAGAAGTTAAATCCATTTGCATCCAACATCCTTTTTTCTTACACACTTCTTTGATATTTGATTTGAATTTTACAGCCAACGAATCACCTTTTTTCAATGATTTGTATTTTTTGAGCATTTCTTTATTTGATAATACTTTGGATGCCTCAAACTTCTCTCCAAATACAGTGTACTCAGACGTGTTGATTGCAGTTGTTTTTTTGTTTTTTTGCTGTGCTTGTATTGAAAAATTTGAAATAAAAACTACAAACAGGATGGCTAAAATATTCTTTTTCATGAGGATGTAAATAAATGTTTATCCTACAAAAATAAGGAGTTATTAAAAACAAGCAACAAAATCAACAGGTTTTTTTTATAATCATTAGCAAATAGTTAGTATTAAAGATAAAAATTTAAAAAATTACAAATAATAGCTATTTTGACAAGTAATAATTTAAGAAAAAGTAATTTTTTTATTAGTTTTGCAAAAATAAAATTGGGTATTGAAATTTTTAAAATTTATTGATTTTCAATACGGTAAAAACAACCATTTCACGATTCTCGCTAATGAGCTTAGACACAACATTTGAAATTGAAATTACAAAATCAAACACCTCAAAAATTGACAGTGTAGATTTTGAGCATTTAACATTCGGTAATGTTTTTACAGATCACATGTTGGTGTGCGATTTTAAAAATGGAGAATGGGGCAAACCATCTATCGAACCCTATGCACCCTTTTTAATTGACCCGTCAGCGAAAGTTTTTCATTATGGGCAAGCCATTTTTGAAGGAATGAAAGCCTACAAAGATGAAAATGATTCCGTTTGGTTGTTTCGTCCCGATCAAAATTTTGAGCGTTTTAATAAATCAGCTGTGCGAATGGCAATGCCAGAAGTTCCAGATGCTGTTTTTATGGAAGGTTTAAAAACATTGGTGCATTTAGATCAAGAGTGGGTAAAGAAAGGAATCGGAAATTCTCTTTATATCCGTCCCTTTATGATCGCTGTTGGAAGTGGTGTCATTGCTCAACCTTCCTCTCAATATCGTTTCATGATTTTATTGTCTCCTGCGCGTTCGTATTATTCGGGAGAGGTGAAAGTAATTATCGCTGAACATTATAGCCGTGCGGCAAATGGTGGAATTGGTGCTGCTAAAGCGGCAGGAAACTATTCGGCACAATTTTACCCAACAAAACTCGCAAATGATCAAGGTTTTCAACAGATTATTTGGACAGATGACGCGACACATACCAAGCTTGAGGAAGCAGGAACCATGAATGTGTTCTTTCGAATCAACAATACATTAATCACGGCACCCACAAGCGAGCGTATCTTGGACGGGGTTACCAGAAAGAGTTTGATTGAAATTGCGAAACAAGATGGAATTGAGGTAGAAATTCGTTCGGTTTTAGTCTCTGAATTAGTTGCAGCAGCAAATGACGGATCTTTAAAAGAAATTTTTGGAGCAGGTACAGCAGCAGTAGTAAATCCAATCATTGGTTTTTCTTTTCAAGATACCTATCATGAGTTACCAAAACAAGAGGAATCGTATGCTTTGCATTTAAAAGATAAACTAACAAAAATTCAACATAAACTTCTTGAAGATCCATTTAGTTGGACCGTAAAAGTTTCATAATAAAAAAGGTTGTCAACTGACAACCTTTTTTTTATTTCAATATTTTGCTGAAATCGGGTTTAAAATAATTAGGCCCCTTCATTACTTTACCGTCTTCTCTGTAAATAGGTTTGCCGTCTTCTCCCAATTTACTCATGTTACTGCTTTGTATTTCATCAAATACCTCTTCTATTTTGTGTTGCAAACCATGCTCTATGATGGTTCCACATAAAATATACAACATGTCACCCAAAGCATCTGCTATTTCAACAATGTCATTGTTTTGAACAGCCTCTAAATATTCTTCGTTCTCTTCTTTCATTAAATTGAAACGAAGCAGGTTGATGCGTTCTCCTAAATCACCTTTTATACTTTCGCTCACACCCAATCCAAAAGCGGTGTGGAATTCTTTAACTGCGTTTAATTGTTTTTGCATAGTTCTTGTTTTTTACTTTTCGAAAATAATAAAAAACAGCAATAAAAATGTACTTTTGTATAAAAATAAGATTATGTTTTCTAAAGGACAGTTGGTTTTCGCTATTTTGTTTGTAATTACTTTTGTCATTGCAATGATTATCTCTTACAGAAAAGACAAAGTGTTGCATAGCCAATTTTATAAAGGGAATTATAAAATTCTATTAGGATTTATAGGGTTTGTAATCCTTTTGTTTATCATAAAAGTGGTCACTCGGTTATAATACGGTAAATTTCACTCAAATAGGCTTCGTGTTTTTGTGAAAGAGTCAAAATTTTATTCTATTTTTGAATATTCAAACGCCATAAAATGAGAATATTAAAATACTTCCTACTCATCTTTCTTTTAGTGACTATTGGTCTTGTAGTATTTGTTGCTACTCAAAATCCAAATTACAAAATCACACAAAGTATCGTTATAAAATCTCCTAAACCAACAGTATATAATTATTTGTTTGATTATAGAAATTGGGAAACTTTCGATGCAAGATTAACAGAAGATAATCTGAATGTATCTTATACCGAAACAACTTGGGGAAAAGGAAGTTATGTTGCATGGAACGGAAGTTCTAGCGGATATATTCAAACAGTTTCCTTTAAAGAAAACGACAGTATTTTCCAAAAAAGTGTATTGAATGGTCAAAATGCGAAGGTTACTTGGAAATTCAAAGACACAATTGGAGGTACAAAAATTACTTGGTCAGCAGATGGAGAAATGGATTTATCTACTAAAGTGAGTGCCTTTTTAAAAGGGGGTATAAAAAGAGTACTGATCGCTAGGTTTGACGAAAGCATGTCCCAATTAGATAAAACCTTAAATGTTGAAATGAATACTTTTTCCATTCAAAACATGGGCATTGTGCATAGGGTAGGGTCGTACTATTTAAAACAAACATTTAATTGTAAAGAGCCGGCAATCAATAAAAACATTAAAATTATTTTACCTCGTTTAAAAAAGTTTTTTAAGGCCAACAACATCAAAACCAATGGCAAGCCATTTATGTTGTATAAGGGAAGTAGAACGAAGAATGAAGTCATTCAAGTGTCGGTTTGTATCCCAATCAAAGATTCTATTTTCACATCAGAAGGAAGTAACATACAAGGAGGGAAGTTGGAAGGTTTTACAGCCATGAAAACAAGACTTGTAGGCGATTATTCTCATTCGAAAAAAGCTTGGAAAAGCGCTATGAAGTTCATCAATAAAAACAAAATTTCTTTGAACCCTGCTTTTCAAATTTCGGAAGTTTATCAAAAAGAAATTGAAAATACGCGCTATCCATCCAAATGGGTAACCGATATTTATATTCCTGTTTTTCCTCAAAAGAGCACCGTCAAGAGAAGCGCCGAGCAATCGGTAAAAGACACCTTGTCAAAAGCAACAACTCCGATCAAAACAACTACCCGATAACGTAATAAATGGAATGGTTTAAACC
Source organism: Flavobacterium sp. (assembly GCA_017984835.1). GTDB lineage: Bacteria > Bacteroidota > Bacteroidia > Flavobacteriales > Flavobacteriaceae > Flavobacterium. The sequence continues at coordinate 9,854 of JAGNYR010000037.1, forward strand.
TTTTTGCGTATCTTTAATCAAATAATAAAAAAGATTTGCAAGAAGAGGATTTCATCAAAGAATTACTGAATGCGCAAACAAAAGAAGCTGCGTTCAAAAAGTTGGTACACGAATACCAGCGTCCTCTGTATAATCTAATCAGAAGTATTGTGCTGAATCATGATGATTCCGATGATATTCTTCAAAATACATTCATTAAAATTTTTCAAAACATTGATAAATTCAAAGGAGAAAGCAAGCTTTTTTCTTGGATGTATCGTATTGCAACCAATGAGGCACTTACTTTTATGAAGAGTAAGGCCTTTAAAAATAAAATTTCTAACGAAGAATTACAGACAAAACTCATTGATAATTTGGCAGCTGATATCTATTTTGATGGAGATGAAATACAGTTAAAACTTCAAAAAGCAATGTTTTTATTGCCTGAAAAACAACAACTTGTGTTTAAAATGAAGTATTTTCAGGAATTAAAATACGAAGAGATGTCCACTATATTAGGAACTTCGGTCGGAGCTTTAAAAGCATCCTATCATTTTGCTGTAAAAAAAATAGAAGACTATTTAAATTCAAATTAAACTTTTTAAGTAAAAAAATGTCAAAAGACCATGAATAAATTTATACTCGATAACGAACCTAAAATTGAGACAGGATTTACTGTTCCAGATAATTATTTTGAAAATTTTGAAGTTCGAATTCCTGCTGAAAAAACTCGAAAAAAATCCAAAGTTTATCAATTGTATGCTGAAAACAAAGTGTGGATTTTAAGCTCAGCGGCATTGCTAGCTTTATTGTTTACGCTCATTTTTCAATCGGCGAACCCAACTGAAGAAGTTTATGCAACAGAAATTGAAAACCATATACTTTATCATTCAACCCTTTCTGATGATGATATTGTCAATTTATTAGACGAAGAATCCATTTCAAATATTAAAGTTAATTCAGCGGTTGACGCTAAAGAAATAGAAGAAACTTTAATGGAAGAAAGTAATTTAGAAGCGTACATCACAAATTAAAAGAACATATTATGAAATCAAAAATAACCTTACTGCTTATTTTATTAGTACAAATAGCATTTGCACAACCCGGAAAATTTAGAGAAAAGAGAGAGCAAATTAAATCGTTAAAAATTGCTCACATTACCCACGAGTTAAGCTTAACAAGTGCTGAGGCAGAAAAATTTTGGCCGGTTTATAATGAATTTGATGACAAAATGTTTGAGTTAAAAGGAAAAAAAATGAAATCGGTTCTTGATAAACTGGATGGGGATGGATTGGATAAACTTTCTGAAAAAGAAGCATTGAGTCTTTTGAATCAAATCGATGCGATGGAAGAAGACACACATCAATTGAAAAAGAAATTCATTTCAAATTTAAGAAACATCCTTCCGGCTGTAAAAATTCTGAAACTAAAAAGAGCCGAAGAGCAATTTAGTCGAAAATTATTGCAACAATACAAAGGTAAGAAGTAGCTACGGGTTGAATCGGATGCGTATGATTTTGTTTTTACCCGCCGCAATCGCTGTTTTGCGATCGAGGAATCGAAGGGTGTATAAATCAGGATCTGCTGATAATTGTTTCCAATTTTGACCTTCGTCTGTTGAGTAATAAATGCCATTTGCACCCACAGAAACAATTTCTTTAGCTTTTGAATTTGGAACAAATTGAATACATGAGGCATATCCAAATCCTTGGTTTTCAGCTATTAATTTCCAGTTTTTTCCTCCGTCAAAGGTAATGGCTTTGTTTTGATGATTTTGATTTGGTTTTTCATAATCACCACCCGAAACGATTCCGATGGATTCGTTGTAAAAAGCTCCCGTGAATATTCCGGTCATCGTATTGCCTTCTATGATGGGTGTTTGAAATACATCCCAAGTAAGTCCTTTGTCGGCTGAATAAAATATTCTTGATTTTTTTCCACCCGAAACGATCCAAGTTTTATCCTTTTTAAGGATGATGTTTGTGTTGCTGGCTGCAAAGGCAGCTTCTCCGTCTGCTAGTGAGGGAAGTTTGTCACAATTTACTTTGGTCCACGTATTGCCGCCATCCCGTGTAATAATCACATTGAAACATGAGGTTATCGGGTCTCCTATGGCAATACCTTCATTACTGTTCCAAAACTGCATGCTGTCATAAAATACTTTTTCATGAATTTCATGGTAGACTGTTTCAACGGTCTTGAAATCTTTTGATACTTTGAATAATTTGGCTGGATTTGCCACATTGAGTACAAAAAGGAAGGTGCCATTCGACGCAATACTTCGAAACTCTGTTTTTAAAGTGTCAATAGTTAGTATGCTTTGTTGCTTCGTTTGCTTCAAATCAAGGTAGCCAATTCGGCTGTTATCGGCACCATAAAAAACTTTGTTGTCTTCTATGTTGATTGCTCTAATGCTAAATTTTCCTTGTAAAAGTGTATCTATTTTTATGCTTGAAACATTGGCTCTTCGAGAATCAAAGGATGATTTACAGGATGAAAATAGGCATACAAAGCCAAGAAGTACTAGTTTTTTCATGTGTGTGATTTGAAAGCTAAAGTACATAAAAAATCAAGATCATGATAGTTTTGTAAGATTCAGGTTTGCTTATTCGTTTACTAAGAAATTTAAATAGTAATAATTCCATCGTCATCTCTACATTCATTGGAAACAGGAACTAGCTCAAAAAGAAGAAATTAAAAAGGTCCACTCGAATTTATGCACTGAAAATAATCAGTGCTTTTTTTATTTGAAATACATAAAAGTGATACCTTTGTGGACTTTTTATAAAAATTACAATGAGTTCAACTAGTCATCAAAACATTCACAGCAAACTTTCTGCAGCTGGATTATTAATTACTTTAGGTATAATTTTCGGAGATATTGGTACCTCACCATTGTATGTAATGAATTCCATTATCGGCGATTATGCTATTACTAGCGATGTTGTGCTTGGTGGGATATCTTGTATCTTTTGGACCCTTACATTGCAAACAACTCTGAAGTATGTGGTCATTACATTAAGTGCAGACAATCATGGAGAAGGAGGGATTTTCGCATTGTTCGCTTTAGTCAAGAAAACAAAAATAAAATGGCTCATTGTTCCTGCTATCATTGGCGGAAGTACCTTGTTAGCAGACGGAATCATCACGCCTCCCATTTCGGTTTCCTCTGCAGTAGAAGGGTTGAAGATATTCTATCCCCATCTAGAAGTTTGGGATATCCAAAGAATTGTAATCGTCATTTTGATTATTCTTTTCATTATCCAACAGTATGGAACTAAATTGGTAGGTAAGTTTTTCGCACCATCGATGCTTCTTTGGTTTTCGATGTTGGGAATCTTAGGATCTATTCAAATTGCACAAAATTTTAATGTTTTAGAAGCTGTTAATCCATACTATGCATATCATTTATTATCGGTTCATCCAGAAGGATTTTTCGTGCTTGGAGCGGTGTTTTTATGTACTACTGGTGCAGAAGCCTTGTATTCCGATATGGGACATTGTGGAAGAAAAAACATCCGTGTGAGTTGGATTTTTGTGAAGATCATGTTGCTTTTAAATTATTTCGGACAAGGCGCTTTCTTGATCAATCATCAAGGAAAAACATTGCAAGAATTAGGGGGTGCTAACGGAAATCCCTTTTATTTGATCATGGAAACTTGGTTTCAGCCTATAGGTGTGGTTGTTGCAACACTTGCAGCTGTAATTGCTTCGCAAGCCTTAATTAGTGGTTCTTTTACCTTAATTAATGAAGCTATGCGTTTGAATTTCTGGCCAAAAGTTAAAATCAAATACCCAACAGAAGAGAAAGGTCAAATTTACATACCCTCAATCAATTGGTTGTTATTGGCGGGTTGTATTGGCATTGTGTTGTATTTCAAAAAGTCGAGCAATATGGAACATGCCTACGGATTGGCGATTGTTCTTACCATGATCATGACATCGATATTGCTGAATTTCTATTTGATATTGAAGCGAGTAAAAATGTACTATATCGTACCTTTAATTTCGTTGTATTTAATCATTGAGTTTAGCTTTTTGTATGCCATTCTACCAAAATTCCTTCACGGAGGATTTGTAACGCTGATCATTGCAGTCATTTTGATCGTGATCATGGCTACCTGGTTTTTAGCAAAAAGAATCAGTCATAATTATACTAAAATTGTAAAAATTGATACCTATAAAAAAGTATTAGCAGAATTAAGTGTTGATTTGTCAATTCCGAAATATGCGACGCATTTGGTTTACATGACCAACTCAAATCGTTTGGATGAAATTGAAGAGAAAGTAATGTATTCGATTCTTCAAAAAAGGCCTAAACGTGCTGATATTTATTGGTTTATCCACGTAAATATTCTTAATGAGCCTTATAAAAAGGAATACCGAGTTACTGAAATTGTGAGTGATGATATTTATAGAATTGATTTTTATTTAGGATTTAGAGAGCCTACTAAAATTAATTTAATGTTTAAAGAAGTAATCAAAGATATGGTTCAAAAAGGCGAGGTAGATATTACGAGCCGTTATGAGTCTTTAAACAAAAACAATATTTTAGGTGATTTCAAATTTGTGCTTTCTGAAAAATTCCTATCCAACGATAGTGATTTGACATTCTTCGAAAACATCGTTATGAATGCATATTTCTTCATGAAAAAATTCAGTTTGTCTGAAGAAAAAGGGTTTGGACTAGACAGTAGCTCCGTTAAAGTAGAGCAATTTCCAATGGTGTTGCATCCGCCCGAAATTATTGGGATGAAACGACTTGAAAATCATTGTATTTCAAAAAAACACTAAACAACTAAAAAGTATTCTTGAAGCATTTTGAGAATACTTTTTTGTTTCTATTAAAAGCTATACCTTTGCCAGCTGATTAAAAAATAAAATGAGATTACACAGAAATTTAGTTTACACCACCATTGATTCATTAAATGCCATATTTAATGAGGGAGAATATGCCGATAAAGTAGTGGCTCGTGCCTTGAAAAAAGACAAAAGATGGGGGAGTTCTGATAGAAAATTTGTAGCCGAAACCATCTATGAAATTGTTCGATGGAAAAGACTATATGCTGAAATTGCAGAAGTCAAAGAACCCTATGATCGAGATAATTTATGGAGAATGTTTGCGGTTTGGGCCGTTTTGCGTGGCTATACCATTCCAGATTGGAGACAACTTGAAGGAACACCTGAAAGAAAAATAAAAGGACGTTTTGATGAATTGTCAAAAACCAGAGCATTGCGTGAATCGATTCCGAATTGGATGGATGAGTTGGGTGTGAAAGAGTTGGGTGAAGCACTATGGACCAAAGAAATTTCGGCTCAAAATCAACAAGCTAAAGTGATTCTGAGAGTCAATACGCTCAAAACTACCAAAGAACAGCTGAGAGCGTTGTTGATGGATTTAAATATTGAAACAGACTATATTAAAGATAATAATGATGCCTTGGTTTTAAAAGAAAGAGCCAATGTATTCATGACAGATGCTTTCAAAGAAGGAATGTTTGAGGTGCAAGATGCTTCTTCGCAACTAGTTGCGGCTTATTTAGATGTGGCTCCCGGAATGAGAGTGGTGGACACGTGTGCTGGTGCAGGAGGAAAAACCCTTCATTTGGCCTCTTTGATGGAAAATAAAGGGCAATTGATTGCAATGGACTTGTATGAAAGCAAGCTAAAACAACTGAAATTAAGAGCGAAAAGAAACGGCGCTTTCAATATTGAATACCGCATCATCGATTCAACCAAAGTAATCAAAAAGCTGCATGAAAAAGCGGATCGCGTGTTGATAGATGCTCCTTGTAGTGGTTTAGGTGTTCTGAAAAGAAATCCAGATGCTAAATGGAAACTTCAACCTGAATTCATTGATAATATCAAAAAAATTCAAGCAGAAGTTTTAGAAAGTTATTCAAAAATTGTAAAACCAGGGGGTAAATTAGTCTATGCGACTTGTTCGATCTTACCTTCTGAAAATCAAGAACAAATCAAGAAATTTTTAGCAACAGAGATTGGTAAAAGTTTTACATTTATCAAAGAAAC
>JAGNYR010000038.1 GCA_017984835.1 Flavobacterium sp.
TTTTTCGGACAAGCAATGTGTAAATTATCTACCGTTTGAAAGATGATTTTTACCTCTGCATTTACATCCTCTGTCGTCAATAATTGAGCAATTTTATCAGAAATTTCGGTATCGGTAAAAGGGGCGTATATTTCGGTTACAAAATTGACCACCTCTGCATCTTGCATGTTTTCTTGTGCTTTACATTTGGCATACACTTCATCTACAATGTGATAACTGTTTCGCTCTTTTAACAAAGCAATAGCTGCCTGAAAAGCTACAAGCCCTTCTAGTTTGGCCATATCAATACCATAACAATCTGGGTAACGTATTTGTGGAGCAGAAGAAACCACTACAATACGTTTGGGATGCAAACGATCCATCATTTTTATGATGCTCATTTTAAGTGTTGTTCCGCGCACGATGCTGTCATCAATAATAACTAAATTATCAGTTGGCTGAATCACTCCGTAGGTAACGTCGTATACATGAGCTACCAAATCGTCGCGGCTACTATCATCGGTAATGAAGGTGCGGAGTTTGGCATCCTTGATGGCGATTTTTTCTGTTCGTATTTTAACCTGTAACAGTTCTTGTAACGTGTCTTTGGTCAACGTGTCTTTGTTGTCCAAAATATGCTGGTTTTTTCTCTGATTTAAAAAATCCTGTGCCGCTTCGACCATCCCATAAAAAGAGGTTTCGGCAGTATTTGGAATATATGAAAAAACCGTGTTGTCAGTATCTGATTCGATTGCTTCTAGCACAGCAGGCAGTATTAATTTACCCAAGTCTTTTCGTTCCTGGTAAATTTCGGCATCACTTCCTCTAGAAAAATAGATGCGTTCAAACGAACATGCTTTTTTTACCGTAGGTGTAATGATTTCTTCTTCGGTAACTTTTCCGTTCTTTTTGATGATCAAGGCATGACCCGGTTGTAATTCTTGGACTTTTTCAAAATCAACATTGAAAACCGTTTGAATTACAGGTCGCTCAGAAGCAACGACAACTACTTCGTCATCTTCATAAAAATAAGCGGGTCTAATACCTGCAGGATCTCTAAAAACAAAAGCATCACCATGGCCAATCATACCGGCCATTGCATAGCCCCCATCCCAACCTTTGGAAGCTCTTTTTAATATTCTAGTGATATTTAAACGCTCTGCAATTACAGGAGAAGCTTCTCTTTTATTGAGCCCTTCGTTTTTACAATCAAAATATAAATCGGTTACTTCGTCGTCTAGAAAATGACCTATTTTTTCCATTACGGTTACCGTATCAGCCATTTCTTTTGGGTGCTGACCAAGTTCAACAAGACTGTTGAACAAAGCTGTCACATTGGTCATGTTGAAATTACCAGCTACTATCAAGTTACGATGCATCCAGTTGTTTTGACGTAAAAACGGGTGCACACTTTCGATGCTGTTTTTACCGAACGTTCCGTAGCGTACATGTCCCAAAAACAGCTCTCCTATGTAAGGAATATTCGCTTTTTGAAGGGCTACATCCTCTGCATATTCTGGGTGTTGTTCCATTTCAAAATTGATGCGTTCATTGATTTGAGCAAATACATCTTGAATAGGTTGCGGGTCGTTTGATCGAACACGGCTGATGTATCTTTCACCAGGTGCAACATCCAATTTAATGGAAGCAAACCCTGCGCCATCTTGACCTCTGTTGTGCTGTTTCTCCATCAAAAGATACATTTTTTGTATCCCATAAAAAGCAGACCCGTATTTATCTTTATAAAATTGAAGCGGTTTTTTTAATCTTAAAAATGCTATCCCACATTCGTGTTTGATTGCGTCGCTCATTGTAATTGTTGTTTAGTTGTGTTGTTATGTATTAAAAATGCCCCGAAAATTCGAGGCATAGTTTATTATTCAATTTCGATATCAAATTGTGTTAGTGCTTTGAACTGTTTCAAGCGTTGTTGCACTTCTGCTTTTTGTAAATTTTCCATGCGCTCTGTTCCAAATTTTTCTACACAGAAAGACGCCAAGTTAGAGCCATGAATGATTGCTTTTTTCATGTTATCAAATGAAATGTTTTCGCTTTGTGTAATGAATCCTGCAAAACCACCTGCAAATGTATCTCCAGCACCCGTTGGATCAAATACTTCTTCCAATGGTAACGCGGGAGCAAAGAAAACATCTTTGTTATGAAACAATAAGGCTCCATGTTCTCCTTTTTTGATGACCACATATTTTGGTCCCATTTCATGGATTTTAGCGGCTGCTTTTACCAATGAATATTCGCCAGATAATTGACGTGCTTCTTCATCATTAATAGTAATTACATCGATGCGTTTGATTACTTCTAATAATTCAGGTAAGGCGCAATCCATCCAAAAATTCATGGTATCCAATACCACCAATTTTGGTTTTACTTCCATTTGATCCAAAACACTGCTTTGTACCAATGGATGAAGATTTCCAAGCATTACAACATCAGCATTTTTAAAATTTTGAGGCACCACTGGGTTAAAATCGGCCAAAACGTTCAGTTCTGTTGCCAAAGTATCTCGGGAGTTTAAATCGTTATGGTATTTTCCACTCCAAAAAAACGTTTTCCCACCCTGAACTACTTCTAGCCCAGAAATATCAATGTTTTTGGAAGTTAATAAATCTATATATTCTTGAGGAAAATCGTCACCAACAATAGAAACAATTGCCGATTGTAAATTAAAATGAGCGGCAGAAAGACCAATATAGGTTCCTGCACCACCTAAAATTTTATCGGTTTTTCCAAAAGGAGTTTCTATGGCATCAAAAGCAACCGTCCCTACAATTAATAATTTGTTCATTAGAATAAATTTGAAATAAGGAGCAAAGATAAGTTTTAGTTTAGAAGTTTAAAAGTTTATGGGTGTAAAAGTTGTGGATTTTAATTTCTACAACAACTTCCCTTCTTCTTTTTCGTAAAAAGCATCGATAGACAAGGTAGGCAAAGCCGAAGCCATCACAGCTAAGGCATCACAACGTTCGTTTTGAGGATGGTTGTTGTGTCCTTTTACCCACTTGAATTGAACGTTGTGTTGGCGGAATATTTTTAAAAAACGAATCCATAAATCTGGATTTTTCTTGCCTTTAAAATGGGTCTTTTCCCATCCAAACAACCATTTTTTTTCAACGGCATCTATCACATATTTTGAATCGGAAACCACCAGCACATTCATGTGGTCGTTTTTGAGCTTTTCCAAACCTACTATCACGGCAAGCAATTCCATTCGGTTGTTGGTTGTTAGCCGAAAGCCTTCGTAAAACTCTTTTTTATAGGGAGTTCCCACTAATTCCATGACTACACCATATCCGCCATTGCCAGGGTTTCCCTTGGCTGCGCCGTCTGTATAAATATGAACTTGGTGTGACATGTTGGTTATTGAAAGAGGTTTAAGTATTGAGTTGAAATGCAAATGAAAACTAAAAACCTAAAAGTTCTTCGATCACTTTTGGAAAAAATTGATGTTCGAGTGCGAGCACTTTGTTTGAAATTTCTTCAGCGGTACTACAAGAAGCAAGCGACACTTCTTTCTGAAAAATAAAGGCTCCTTCATCATAATGTTCATTGACATAATGGATGGTAATTCCTGATTCGGCTTCTTTATTTTCTAATACGGCTTGATGGACGTGCATTCCGTACATTCCTTTTCCGCCATATTTTGGCAACAAAGCAGGATGAATATTGATGATTTTATTTGGAAATTTAGCAATAATCCCCGCTGGAAATTTCAACAAGAAACCGGCCAAAACAATTAAATCAGGTTGTAATGCCTCTATTTTTTTAGCAAATTCATCCGATTCTAATTCTGGTTTTGGGATGATTTCTGAGTAAATTGCGTGTTTTTTTGCTCTTTCGAGTACTTTTGCATTCGAATTGTTGGAAAAAATCGCCGCAATATTTACCTCTGGATTTGTCTTAAAATGCTGAATTATTTTTTCAACATTAGAACCAGACCCAGACGCAAAGAGTATAATGTTTTTCATAGTTGTGGTGTTTTTCCTCATGCAAAAAAAAGAATAATAATTGATAAAAAATAAAATAATTTCATTCCATGTTAAAATATTTTTTTACTTTCGTGTTTCATTATTTATTAACTAAACCGTGGTATTAAAATAAAGTTTTTTATTTTTGCCAACAATTTAAATTTTAAAATAAAAGATTATGTCAGACATTGCATCAAGAGTAAAAGCGATTATCGTAGACAAATTAGGCGTTGACGAAAACGAAGTTGTAACAGAAGCAAGCTTCACAAACGATTTAGGAGCTGATTCATTAGACACTGTTGAGCTTATCATGGAGTTCGAAAAAGAATTTGATATTCAAATTCCAGACGACCAAGCGGAGAACATTGCTACTGTAGGTCAAGCTATTTCTTACATAGAAGAAGCAAAAAAATAATAATTAACAACCCGTAAACTTCAACTGTTTGCGGGTTTTTATTATTTTACTCAAAAAAAACACTAAATTTGATTGAATTTCAGTCATAAGATATTGAAATACCCTTCTCTCTTTAATTTTTCATTATAAAGATAGTTTGGGTATTATTTGTTTAAAATACAATTAAAATAAAAATATATGCAATTAAAACGTGTTGTAGTAACTGGTCTTGGGGCATTAACTCCAATTGGAAATTCCATAGAGGAATATTGGGACGGTTTAATCAATGGTAAAAGTGGTGCTGCACCCATTACCTATTATGATACAGAAAAGCATAAAACAAAATTTGCGTGTGAAGTAAAAAACTTCAATATTGAAGATTATATGGATCGCAAAGAGGCTAGACGTTTAGATAAATTTGCTCAATATGCCATTGCTGCAAGTGACGAAGCTATCAAAGACTCTGGAATTACACTAGAAAATTCAAACAAGCACAGAATAGGTGTTATTTGGGGAGCCGGAATTGGCGGTTTAGAAACTTTTCAAGAAGAAGTTTTGTATTATGCTAAATGCGACGGACAACCCAAATTCAATCCGTTTTTTATCCCTAAAATGATTGCAGATATTGCCCCAGCTCATATTTCAATGAGAAATGGGTACATGGGTCCAAATTACACAACCGTTTCGGCTTGTGCATCTTCTGCAAATGCATTGATTGACGCTTTCAATTATATCCGTTTGGGAATGTGTGATGTAATTGTATCAGGAGGTTCGGAAGCGGCCGTTACAATTGCCGGAATGGGTGGATTTAACTCGATGCATGCCTTGTCAACCCGAAATGAAAGTCCAGAAACGGCATCGCGCCCTTTTGACGCAACGCGTGATGGATTTGTTCTTGGGGAAGGTGCTGGTGCATTGGTTCTAGAAGAATACGAACACGCTAAAGCGCGTGGAGCTAAAATATATTGTGAAGTAGGTGGTGGCGGAATGTCGTCAGACGCTTACCATTTAACCGCTCCGCATCCAGACGGAATTGGTGTAATTGCGGTGATGGAAAACACCTTGCGCGATGCAGGAATGACTCCAGATCAAGTAGATCACATCAACACCCACGGAACCTCAACTCCTCTTGGAGATGTTGCTGAATTAAAAGCTATTAGCCACGTTTTTGGTGCACACGCCAAAAATATTAACATCAATTCAACCAAATCAATGACCGGGCACTTACTAGGTGCTGCTGGAGCGATTGAAGCAATTGCTTCCATTTTAGCAATGCAAAACAGCTTGGTTCCACCAACGATTAACCATACCGTTGTGGATGAAAACATTGACCCAAGTTTGAACTTAACGTTAAACACCCCTCAAAAAAGAGAAATTAATGTTGCGATGAGTAATACCTTTGGATTTGGAGGACACAACGCTTGTGTGTTGTTCAAAAAATTAGTGGAGTAATCATCATGCAATTTTTCAAAAACATATTCAATAAAAATTCCCGCTCTACCGAAGTCGGGAATTTTTTTGTATCCGTGCAAGCTATTTTGGGCTTTAAGCCAAACAACATTGCCTACTTCGAAAAAGCATTTACCCATCGTTCTTCTAATCGCGTAGATGACAATGGAAACCCTTTGAACTATGAGCGATTGGAATTTTTAGGCGATTCTATGTTAAGCTCTGTTATTGCAGCCTATCTGTACAAAGAGGCTCCGCTTGGAGACGAAGGATATCTTACCAAAATGCGCTCCAAAATTGTAAGCAGGGAACATTTGAATGAACTTGGGAAAGAATTAAAACTGGTGGATTTGGTAGACAGTAAAGTGCCCTCGACCCATTTTGGAGAGAACATACACGGTAATATTTTTGAAGCCCTAGTCGGTGCCATTTTTTTGGATCAAGGGTACCACGGGTGCGAGCAATTTATCTATCAAAAGGTGATTGGTCCTAAAGTAGACATCAGTCGATTGGAAGGTAAAGTGATCAGTTATAAAAGCATTGTCATTGAATGGTGTCAAAAAGAAAAAAAACTGTTTCATTATGAGGTATTTGATGATAATGGAAACGATGGTCAGCGGTATTTTGGCGTAAAATTATTCATTGATGAAAAAATTGTCGCAAAATCGAGAGCGACCTCCAAAAAGAAGGCTGAAGAAATTGCATCAAAAAGAGCCTATTTTGCATTTCAAGAAAAAATTAACAAAAAATAATTAAAATTCATAAAAACTATAACGATTTCGTTTGTAAAATAATGTAAATCTGAATTTTATGTTGTGTTTTGTTTCTTATAAATCTTATATTTACAACATAATTTTCGCGTAATGGCTTCTACCTTAAAATTAACGATGGAAGAACTTTATGAAGATGAATACCAATTAATTGCTATTCATACTTCATTAGAAGATTATCGATTGGCCTATTTTTTAAATCAATCCCTTTCGATCCAATTAAAAAAATGCGAAGACGATTTACATGTAAAATCAAAAAAGGGTGAATCCCATTTTTCTAGATTTGAATATGAAAATGATGACCTATGTAATTCGTGGAATTTGATTGAAAATAAAATCAACATTACAAACACAGGAAGTGAAATTACAACCGATTTGTTTTCAAGTAACAGCAGTTCTTTTACAACAAATGATTTTTTATTGCCTGAGTTTAAAAATGTGGATTTTTTATTAAAAATTGAACAAGAAATAGATTGTGATTTACTATCCAGTTATATTTCTAAAATGAATGCAATCGAAAAAATAACAATGGTTTACGCTATTGACAATCAAAAAATAAAAACAAAAAATAATTTAATATTTTAATACAATGTCAACAAACAAAAAGACTAAAATTGTAGCAACACTTGGACCTGCATGTAGCTCTAAAGAAGTGATTAAAGACATGATTGACGCTGGAGTTAATGTTTTTCGTATCAACTTTTCGCATGCTGATTATAGCGATGTTTCTGAAAGAATCAGAATTATTCGTGAACTAAACGATGAGTACCACTATACCACTGCAATTCTTGCCGATTTACAAGGACCAAAACTTCGTGTTGGAGTGATGAAAGAAGATGTGGTTGTAAACCCAGGCGATATCATTACGTTTCAAACCGCAGAAGATGTTCCTGGAACAGCAGAAAGAGTGTACATGAACTACAAAGAGTTTCCTAGAGATGTTAATCCGGGAGAACGCGTTTTGCTTGACGATGGAAAATTAATGTTTGAAGCGTTAGAAACAAACGGAACGACTGAAGTAAAATGTAAAGTGATTCAAGGAGGTCCTTTAAAATCTAAAAAAGGAGTCAACTTACCAAACACAAAAGTTTCTTTACCTGCTTTGACAACAAAAGACATCAAAGACGCTATTTTTGCGATTGAAAATAAAGTAGATTGGATCGCTCTTTCTTTTGTGAGAACACCTGAAGATTTGATCGAATTACAAGACTTAATCTCAGAGCATTCAGATCATAAAATTCCAATTGTAGCCAAAATTGAGAAACCAGAAGCAGTAGAAAATATTGATAAAATCGTAGCTTACTGCGATGGTTTGATGGTTGCTCGCGGTGACCTTGGAGTTGAAATTCCGGCTCACGAAGTTCCATTGATTCAAAAGAAATTGATACACAGAGCTAAAACCGCTCGTATCCCTGTAATTGTTGCAACACAAATGATGGAAACCATGATTACAAGCCTAACACCAACCCGTGCAGAGGTAAATGACGTGGCCAACTCGGTGATGGATGGAGCAGATGCCGTAATGCTGTCTGGAGAGACTTCGGTTGGTAACTATCCTGTGCAAGTAATTGAAAAAATGACGCAAATCATTGAAGCAGTTGAAGATTCTCCGCTTATTGTAGTGCCTCAAAACGCTCCGCATGTAAGAACCAAACGTTTCATTACGAAATCGATTTGTTATCATGCAGCTACCATGGCAAATGACATCAAAGCTAAAGCTATTTCTACACTAACAAACAGTGGTTATACGGCTTTCCAAATTTCGGCTTGGAGACCACAAGCACATATTTTGGTGTACACATCAAACAAAAGAATCTTGACGCAACTCAACCTGCTTTGGGGAGTAAAAGCGTTTTACTATGATAAATTTGTAAGTACGGATGACACGGTAGATGACATCAACGCTATTGCTAAAGATAACGGATTTGTACAAACAGGTGATATGTTGATCAACCTTGTAGCGATGCCAATCGTAGACAAAGGAATGGTAAATACCTTACGTATTTCTGAAATATAGGCAAAGACCTTCTTTATACTTAAAGGATTGTTAAATTATATTGTATAATTTTTCAATCCTTTTTTGATATTAAAATAAAAACTATCTTTGATATTCGATTTAAAAAATAATTAAACTATGGAATCAAAAAACCCTTTCTTTAGAACGAAATCTTTCAACAACACTTCTCAAGTACACGATGCTGTTGTCATTGATCGTCTTGAAACCATGACGGTTTCTGGAACCATCAATAAGAGTTTTGCAATGTTATTTATTTTGGTCGCTGCCGCTTTTGGAACCTGGACCTTAGCAAGTAGCGGATACAACCCTATGGTATTAGCCATTGGAGGAGCCATTGTTGGTTTCATCATGGTATTGGTTTCTACCTTCAAACCGCAACTATCTACTTATTTAGCACCGGCTTACGCTGCTTTTGAAGGATTGTTCATCGGTGGAATTTCCTTTTTCTTTGAAATGGCTTATCCAGGAATTGTAATCAATGCGGTGGGAGGTACTTTCATCACGTTTTTAGTTTGTTTTGGATTGTTCAAATTTGGCATCGTAAAAGTAAATGATACGTTCCGTTCGGTAGTTGTTGCAGCTACTGTTGCCATTGGTGTATACTATCTTATTTCTTGGTTGTTGTCTATGTTTACAAGCTTTGTGCCTGTACACTACGGCAATTCTTTAATCAGTATTGGGATAAGTGTGTTCGTCATTGTGATTGCGGCCTTGAACTTATTTTTGGATTTTGATCAAATAGAAAAAGGGGCGCAACAAAGATTGCCAAAATACATGGAATGGTATGGCGCCATGGGATTAATGATCACCCTTGTATGGTTGTATATTGAGTTTTTAAGACTCCTTTCTAAAATATCTAGCAGAGATTAAAAAAGTATCTGTTCAAAATAAAAAAGCCGTCTAAAGACGGCTTTTTTATTTTAAACGTTTTATCAATTCTTTCGGTACGAGTTGTTCCAAAATAGCGCGCTGGTTTTCTTCAAAAACGAGAAACTTCCATTGTGAAATACCATCCGTTGAAATAGCAATAGCTTGCTTGGTTACATGAACTTCAAAAAAATCGGTGGTGGCATTGTAGTTTACATTTTTTGAGCCAAATTTGTTTTTCAAGGTGAGTTTTATCATTTCGATACGCATTTTCTTGTCGTCGTCTGTTTCAACTTTGTCACTTTTTATGCGCATATTCATCTGGTTGGAATAGGTCATCAATGCATAAAATTTATTCTTTATTTTTTGCAAATCTTCTATCTGTTCAATTGTATTGTTTTTGATTTCAAATTCCACCGCTGGATTATTAAAAACTTGCTCCATGGATGCTACTATCTTGTCTTTTGGAAATAATTCAAAAAATTCTGGGATCAAATAATCCATCGATTTATCGAATTTTTTGTGCATCACCAAATCTAAATATTGATTGAATTCTTGATCAATTTGTGTTTTATAGGTTTGAGAAAATCCACAAATAGATACCAGGAATACTAAGAAAAAAAGAGGTGTTTTTTGAAATCGCATGGGTTGATTTGAGTTAATTTATGTGTAAATATACTTTCTTTTTTTCAAAAACACACAGCGGGTTTTCGAAGCAAAAATTGCATGAGGGATGGAAGCGGCATCCTTTTGTGAAGCGCAGCGGAGTAAAAGATAGAGCTGAGAGCCCGACCTTGTTGCCAAGTTATGTGTTGTGTTGTCGTTGCTTTTCTGCAACAAGGGCATGCCCAAATACTAGATTATCTGATGATGATTCCTTCTTCAAAAAGGATGGGTACTTCTTCTGTTGGAAGTTCCTCGAAGAAATTTTTCTTGAAGATGAATTTTTTATCGTAAAGGGTGTTTCCAATGAAATAAGTAAGCATGAACTCGTTGTTGAGTGCCAAGACGCTCTTTTCGATTAACTCCACTTTGATGGTAGACACAGCAGGAATGTGTTGAAACGCGTGTCTAAGCAATGATGTCTTTTTCATTTCACCATCGATGGTTCCGAAGGCTTTGGATACAACCATTACGCCGTCTAGGTCAAAATCACTATCGTTTACTAAGTAAACGGTCCACATTTTTTCCATGAAGTCGTCGTTCCATTGGTGGAGTGCCGCCAAAAATACGTTTTCAACTTCGGGAATGATGATGTCTTGTTTCATGTGGTTTGGCCGACTTATATATGCGATTTGAATTGCTCTAAGAAGCGTACATCGTTTTCATAAAACATACGAATATCGCCAATTTGATACAACAACATCGCAATACGTTCTACGCCCATTCCGAAAGCAAATCCTGAGAATTCATCGGGGTTGATGTTGCAATTTTTAAGTACGTTTGGATCGACCATTCCGCAACCTCCAATTTCTAGCCATCCCGTTCCTTTGGTGATTCTGTAATCGGTTTCGGTTTTCAATCCCCAATAAATGTCGATTTCGGCACTTGGTTCGGTGAACGGAAAGTACGAAGGTCTCAGTCTGATTTTAGATTTCCCAAACATCTCTTTAGTGAAATAAAGCAAGGTCTGTTTTAAATCGGCAAACGAAACATCTTTGTCGATGTACAAGCCTTCTACTTGGTGAAAAATACAGTGCGATCGTGAAGAAATGGCTTCATTTCTGAATACCCTTCCTGGTGATATGGTACGAATGGGTGGTTGGTTGTTTTCCATGTAGCGCACTTGAACCGATGACGTGTGGGTGCGCAATAAAGTATCGGGATTGGTTTGGATAAAGAACGTGTCTTGCATGTCTCTTGCCGGATGGTATTCTGGCAAGTTAAGTGCTGTAAAATTATGCCAATCGTCTTCTATTTCTGGACCTTCCGATACATTGAATCCTACGGTAGAAAAAATGTCAACTATTTGGTTTTTTACAATCGAAATGGGATGTCTTGAGCCCACAAGAAGCGGCTCTCCTGGACGGGTTACGTCACCATAAATGCCTTTTATTTCTTCTTTACTTTCAAGTGCTTCTTGGAGGGTTTTTACTTTTTCTTCAGCAACCGTTTTTAGTAAATTGATGACCTGTCCAAAATCTTTTTTCTGGTCATTGGGTACATTTTTAAATTCGGCGAAGAAATCTTTAAGTATTCCTTTACTTCCTAATAGTTTGATACGAAACGCTTCAAGCTCTTCCTTGTTGGTTGTTGTAAAAGCTTTGGCTTCTTCGATATGTTGTTTAATCTTGTCTATCATCGGACTTTGTATAAAGGTACAAATTTAGTTTTTTTTACTGACTGGCGAAAAGTTATTCCGCACAAAATAATGGGTTTTTCTGATTGATTGTATCGATTGATCCTATTCGATCAACTCCTTTTCAAGAAAATAGGTTACAATGGCGTCTTTCATTAAAATGGATTGTTCTCCAGCCTTTAATGGCGGAAGCTCTTCTTTTATTTTATAATGAGGCCAACCGTCTTTGTCGACAAAATCAAATTCGTAATAACCATAAGGAGCTAATAATCTACAAATGGCAATGTGCATCAAATTCACTTTTTCGTCTTTCTTAAATTCGCGCTTTAATTGCCCCAACTCTTGAATCCCAATAAGGTAGATAATCGCGTCCAAATCGAGTTGATCGCCTTGGGCAAATTGATTGGAAAGCAACTTTACTACATTTTCCCAACGGGTTTTTAATTGTTCGTCTCTAGACATGTTCTTGAATTTAAGGCAAAGATACATTTTGATTTTTGACTATCGAATAATCTTTTATCTTTGTTACTTTAGAAATAGCATTTTATGGGATTTATTGATATTGTTTTAGGGGCTTTTTTGGCCTATGGTGTGTTTAAAGGATTTAAAAACGGCCTTATTGTAGAATTGGCCTCCTTATTGTCACTCTATATTGGAATTTATGTAGCGGTGAAATTCTCCTCTGTAGTAGGAAATGCAATTGGCGACACGCTTTCTACTTCAAAAACAGGTAAAGTAATTGCTTTTGTACTCACCTTCCTTGCGGTAGTTGTAGGTATTCATTATTTGGCCAAAGCCCTTTCAAAAATTGCAAGCATCGTCTTTTTGGGATGGCTCAATAAAATGGGTGGTGTGGTATTTGGTCTGCTAAAAACTGTTTTGATTGTTGGGATTGTAC
Organism: Flavobacterium sp.; assembly: GCA_017984835.1. Taxonomy (GTDB): domain Bacteria; phylum Bacteroidota; class Bacteroidia; order Flavobacteriales; family Flavobacteriaceae; genus Flavobacterium. The sequence continues at coordinate 12,657 of JAGNYR010000038.1, forward strand.
TGAGTATGTTTCAAAAAGTGAATTACAAAAACGCACTTGTCTCCAAAGAAACACAAGATAAATCCTTGTTCTTTCATCCCATCCTAAAAACATCTGATTTTTGCTTACCTATCGTATCGAAATGGTTTGATAGCTTAAAAAAATAAAGAGACTACTTTAGCATTTTAATGGCGTCTGCAGCAATCCAACCCGTGGTTTCGTCTGTAAGTTGTACTTTTTTCCAATTACCTTTTGTAGTTAACACAAAAACTTTGGTGCCTTCATGCAACAACATTTTGTTTTTTTGCATGCTATTTGGATCCGTTTTTAGGGGTGTTTCCTCGGCAAAAATAATAGCCGGTTGTTCTTTGTTGCTATAGCTTCTTTGAAAAAATCCCAACACAACAAACAAGAAAACCAGCAGAATTTCAACCGACATACTGATGAAAAAAATGCGTTTAAGAAGTGCTTTTTCTGAAAAATAATACACCACGAAAGAGAGGAGCGCTAAGATAGAAAAAGCAACTGCCAACCATGCCCACGAGTCATAATGGAGTATTTGGGTAGCATCATACAACAAAACACCTAATCCTACTTTTGGTATTTCTTTGATGTCATCCAATTGCAGTTTTTTTGCAAATTCAAGATTCGTTTTAGCTTGTTCATAATCTGGATGCACCAACAGCGCCTTTTCATAATTATAGATGGCAGGTGCAACTTGATGCGTTTTATAATAACAGTTGGCAAGGTTAAAATACAATTCTGCAGACACTTGCCCTTTCGATTCTTGAGAAATAGATTCAAATTTGGCTAATGCCTCTTCGTATTTTCCTTGTTGGTACAATTGGTTTGCTGTTGCAAAAGACAAGGTTTCATCCGTTGCAAAAAGTGAACTTGAAATAAATAAAATCAGTAAATAGAAAAGCTGCTTCATGTGCAAAGAAATTATGATTTTAGTTTTTTGTCTAAATCTGACACTATTCTGATGGCTGTATCAAAATCTTGTTGAATGGAAACTTGCGTTGCCGGAGCGTATCGAGCCAATTCACAATTTTCTGTAATCTCAATAAATTCTGAAACAAGTGTGTCTTCAATATTTTGCGAAAGCAAGATGTTTTTAATCGTTTCCTTGTTCATTTCTGTTGTTTCAATGCTCAACTTGGCTTTCAAGAAATTGTGCATCGCTTTTTCGAGCGCCACATAAAACTGTTCTTTATTTTTGAGCTGTTTTTTGGCTTCTGATAAATATTTTTTAACCAATCGGTTGGATTGTTTTCTTCTGTTTCCAACAAAATCGGCAGCATTTGCATCTCGTTTGTTTTTATACAATACAAAAACTGGAATCAGCAATACCGGTAAAAACAAACCTAAATAAAACGCATTGGAACCTAAAAAGTCACTCGATTGAACCGTTACATAAACCCCCGTTTTGGCATTTGCTGCAAAGGATTTTTCTTTTTCTTTTTTTCCGGTTTTCTTATTCGTTTTAGCGTCGGCAATATACTCTGGTCCTTCTAAGACATTGATAACAATGGGTTTGGACGTTATGGTTTTGTATGATTTTGATTTCAAATCAAAGTAGGCAAATTCCATCGGTTTAATCACATAACTCCCTTTGTATTGAGGTACAATGGTATAGGTATCGCTCACAAATCCCGACATGCCTGTCATGGGAGTTTCGATGGTTTCTTTGTGTGCCGGATCATATAATTCGAGTGCATTCGGCACTTCTGGTTTGGGTAAACTGAAAAGTTTTAAATTTCCTTTACCGCTCACTGAAACAACCAAATCTAACGATTCTCCGCCTTTGATTTCAGTTTTGGATGCCGAAACTTTAAAATCAAAATTCCCTACAGCTCCAGAAAAAGCAATTGGTTTTGAAGTAGTGGGTAATTCCCGAACGTTGATGTTTTGTGTGCCCGAAGAGAAATTTCTTGCTGACGTAGTATAGACGGGTCTTCCAAACATGTCACGTCCTGAAATTGCTTCTACATCGGCTGTGAATGCAAAGGGTTCGATGGGTTTATTTCCTGCCTCTTGTGGGTACAAAATAGCACTTCCTAAAACAGCCATTGCATAAATTTTTCCTTTGTACTGGGCTTCTACAGCGGGTCTGTTGGCGTCAAAAAACTGGCTCCAATACCCGTTGTATTTTGGTTTTTTGATGTTGGAAATATTCCCAATCTGAATTCGTGGATCGAAATATATTTTATAAACTACCTTGATGGGTTGGTTGACCATGGGCGACTTATTGTCGATATCTGCAACTATAAAAACCCCTTCACCATAATTTGGTTGTGCCTGTCTTTGGTTAGGCATTTGGTTAAAAAACGGATCGTCAAATGGATCGTAATATTGATTTTGTTGTTGATTTCTTTGAGGTTGCGCAACGGCTTTGGTTATTTTTAATTTAATTGGATCCGATTTATATACTTTTCCTCCAAATTCTATTTGCGCCTCGTTGATGGTGAAATCACCCATTTTTTTTGGCGTCAAGAAATATTTATACGTCTTCAAAAAACCTCTTCGCCCGTTGATGTTGTAGTTTTGCATCATGAGGAACGGACCTTCTACTTTAAATCCGTCAATTCTTGGCAACTGAAAATTATCTGCGTCAACGTTCATTTCAAATGAAAGCTGTATGTTTTCATTCAATGCATAGGCGTTTTTTTCGGTAACGGCAGAGAATTTTACTTGTGCCGACACAAAAAAACAGGTGCTAAATAGTATTAAAAAAAGAAGCTTCTTCATCTGATTCATTTACCAATCTTTTTCATTTTTTACAGGCGCAGTCGCTTTTTGGGCTTTTACTTTGTCTTGTACTTTTTTCTCTTCATTGTTAACGGCATTCAACAAATTCTCAATTTTTTGTTTAGAAACATCATTGGGTTTTGGCTGTGGATTTTGACCTTGATCGCCTTTGTCCTTTTTGTCGTCCTTTTTGTCTTTATCTTTTTGATCTTTGTTTTTGTCCTTGTCTTTATTTTGGTCCTTTTTGTCCTTATTCTTGTCTTTATTTTTATCCTTTTGGTCGTCTTTAGGAGGGTTTTCTTTCAAC
>JAGNYR010000039.1 GCA_017984835.1 Flavobacterium sp.
CACAATTAGAAGTTTCTGGAAATCTTGTAAAAGCTACCTATTTTCATGAGAATGGAAAAGTTCAACAAGTAGGTTATTTTAAAGATGGTAAATTAGAAGGAAAATGGAATTCATATGATGTAAATGGTTTACTTACAGTAAGTGCTAATTACTCAGCAGGTCAAAAGAATGGAACATGGGTGTATTACAACAATACTTCATTAACTAAACAAATAGATTATTCAAATAATTCGGTTGTAGCCGTTAGAGATAACAACTACAATCAACTTGTTTCAAAGAATTAGAATACACTATTTCATAATATTTAAAACCCATCTTTACGATGGGTTTTTTTATTCTCATTTGTTTCCACTTATTTATCAGTAGAAATGATTTCTTAATTTAAATTAATTTATTTTTGCATTCTAAATTAATGCCCAACAGATGAAATCAAAATTAGTTCTACTATTTTTTCTTCTTGCTTTTGTAACTACTTCACATTCTCAAACCTATGTTTTTGGAGAATTATCAGGCAATCCAATTGACGCAACAGGCTGGAATATTACAGGAAATGCATTTGTGAATGGATCCCAAATCGATATTACCAATCCGGCTGGATTTCAAAGTGGCTCTATTTTTTATCAAACACCGATTAATATTGGTGCTTGTAACAAATGGCGTGTCGATTTTGATTTCAGAATTTTTGACGGTACAGCTGCTGATGGTTTGGCTTTTTGTTTCTTGACCAATTACCCAACCGGTTTTGTGAGTGGTGGTGGCGTGGGAATCCCTGCAAATACCAATGGATTAAAAATTGTTTTTGACACCTATAATAATGGTTGTGGTCCTAAACCTGAAATTCAACTATTTAATGGTGCAGGTTACGACGAATGCAGTCCGAATGTATTAAACCGACAAGGAAATTTAACTTTTTTAAGAAGTAATAATTTTCAACCTGCTAGTATCATCTATGATAATGGAAACATCACCGTTCAAGTAAATGGCATCACTTACCTTACGGGGTATGTATTGGTGAATTATTCGGGTTATATGGGGTTTACAGCGAGTACGGGTGGAAGTACCGATAAACATTCCATAAAAAATGTTGTGATTTATACCAATCAAGCTACCTCTGATGCTGGTGCGAATGAAATAACCTGTGTGGATACTCCGGTACAAATTGGTACCACTCCGAATCCGTTATATACCTATTCATGGAGTCCTACGTTTGGTTTGAGCGATCCTACGATTGCCAATCCAACAGTGACCCGATCTTTTCCAGGAAGTTATACGTATACAGTATCAACTTCGTTTGCCGCGACACCCAATTTATGTCCTTCTACCGATTTGGTGACTGTAACCATACCAACACTTCAAACGTTTAGTCTAGGAAATGATGTTTCGATATGCGCAGCAACCTCTACCATATTGACAGCAACACCAAACAACGGAGGTGATCCCATTGTATCATATTCATGGACGAATAATCAAGATGGTACTGTGTTAACGGGAACTTCTGTTACTGTATCACCCGCACAACCCACTACCTATGTGGCAACAGCGACTCATTTAAGTGGCTGTACCTCAACCGACGAAATTCTAGTACAAATAACTCCAAACGTCAATCCTGAATTCACCCAAGTGGCACCTTTATGTTATGGTCAAAGTACGGCGGCATTACCCACTGTTTCCAACAATGGAATCACAGGTGCTTGGTCACCCGCATTCGATAATACGACCACAACTAATTATCTGTTCTCTCCCAATGGTGGTCAGTGTTCGAGTACCGCTACCATGAGTGTTACGGTATATCCAAATGGTGCGCAGCCGACCTTTACGTTTCAGAATTCCTATTGTGAGGGCGCTACCATACCTAATTTACCCAATCTTTCTTTAGAAGGTATAGCGGGTAGTTGGACTCCATCAACCATCAATAATTTAGCGACGACACAATACACATTTAATCCAAATTCAGGTTTGTGTTTCAATCCGACAACTCTTGAAATTCAGATTGTACCCAAGACACTACCAAGTTTTACACAAGTGAGCCCAATTTGCATAGGTTCAATGATAGCTAATATACCTAATCAGTCAAATAATGGTTATTTTGGTACTTGGTCACCGGCATTAAATAATCAATATACAACAACTTATACGTTCACGCCTTGGGAAGATCAGTGTGCTTCTGAAGCTCAAATGACGATCCAAGTAAATGATCCAGCCATTCCCCAATTTGATCCAGTTGCGCCAATTTGCATTGGAGGCGTCATCAATCCTTTACCGACGGTTTCAAATGATGGAATTGTAGGAACTTGGTCGCCAGCCATAGATGCTTTGTTGACAACAACTTATACGTTTACGCCATCACCTAATCAATGTGCCTACGCAAGAACATTGACAATTGAAGTAAATCAATTAACGAATCCTGTTTTTAATAGTGTTCAGCCTGTTTGCAGTGGTGCAGTCATTGCTGTTTTACCTTTGACGTCAACAAATGGGATCAGCGGAACCTGGTTCCCACCGATCAACGCAAACCAATCGACCACGTATTTATTTACGCCAACCGTGGGGCAATGTGCGTCACCTTCGCTACTTGAAATCGAAATACTACCCAACTCAATCATTCCAGATTTTACTGCAATAGCACCTATATGTGAAGGTTCGGTTTTGCAATCTTTGAATGCTGTTTCAAACAATGGAATAGTAGGAAGTTGGAGTCCATCCATGAATAATTTACAAACCACAACCTATATTTTTACGCCCAATCCTGCTCAATGTGCTCAAGAAAAGCAACTTACGATTCAGGTGAATCCAAAGATTGTTCCTGTGTTTGATTCCATAGCTCCTATTTGTCAGGGTCAAAATTTCATGCCCTTACCGTTGGTATCCAATAACGGAATTTCGGGCACGTGGAGTCCAGCTTTGAATCAAATGGTATCCAATAATTATGTATTTACGCCTAATAGTGATCAATGTGCGCGCAACACACAAATGAGTTTGGTAGTGCATCCAACACCTTATGCGTCACTTGCTAATGGAACGATTTGTAAAGAGGTTGAAACGGGTACTATCACCAAAGGATTTGTTTTGGATACAGCTTTGGATCCTTATGCCCACACCATACACTGGTTTTTTAATAATACTTTCATCAATGGAGTATATACAAGCACATATCAAACCCATGTTGCGGGTGATTATTATGTAACAATTACCGATAATACAACCGGTTGTTCATCTGTTTCAAACACGGCATCCGTAATTGAAAAACCCTATTCGACTGTTTTTACAACCGAAGTAACCGAATTTTTTCATGCCAATCCAAGTGTTTTAGTGCTTTCATCGAATGCACCAAATAGTATTTGGTACCAAATGGATTCGGGTCCTTATCAGTTGTCGAATCAGTTTTTGGACGTACCCCATGGATTGCATACGCTAACGATGTTGGATGATGCAGGTTGTTTGTTTGCAACCGTGGAAGCGAGACTGTTTTCATATCCTCGTTATTTTACGCCAAACGGAGACGGAATCAATGATACTTGGAATGTTTTTGACGCACCGTTAATTCCTAATTTTAGTACGGTTATTTTTGATAGAACCGGAAAGTTTATTTGTAATTTATGGTCTTATTCGCAAGGTTGGGACGGAACGTATTTGGGAAATAAATTGCCTGCCGATGACTATTGGTTTGTGATTTATTACACAGAAAACGGGATATCAAAAACGCATCGATCGCATTTTTCATTGAAGCGATAAAATACAAAAGCCACTCTGGAGCGAGTGGCTATTGTGGTGAGGTGTAACTTCCTTTCGGAATCCTCGGTGCAAATATACGTTTTTAATATGGATAGTATCGCATCAAAAAGTGATAATTTCTAATTATTCTTCTTTTTGTCCCATCATCATTAAGTAAGCTTTTAGAAATGAGTCAATTTGGCCATTCATCACGCCATCTACATCACTTGTTTCAAAACCTGTTCTAACATCTTTTACTAATTTGTAGGGATGCATTACATAATTTCTAATTTGCGAACCCCATTCAATTTTCATTTTGTTGGCTTCGATTTCGTCGCGAAGTGCTTGTTTTTTCTTTAATTCAATTTCATACAATTGCGATTTTAATAATTGCATCGCTTTTGTTTTATTGTCCAATTGTGAGCGCGTTTCCGAATTCTCAATAATAATTCCCGTAGGATGGTGGCGCAGTCTTACCGCGGTTTCTACTTTGTTTACATTTTGTCCTCCCGCACCACTAGAACGCATGGTTTCCCATGAGATATCTGCTGGGTTGATGTCGATAATGATCGAATCATCGGCTAACGGATAAACATATACAGAGGCAAAAGAGGTGTGACGTTTCGCGTTGCTATCAAAAGGAGAAATACGAACCAATCGGTGCACGCCATTTTCACCTTTTAGGTAACCAAATGAAAAATCACCTTCAAATTCGAGGGTAACCGTTTTTATACCGGCTGCTTCTCCTTTTTGAAAATTCAGTTCTTTTATCTTGTAACCTTGTTTTTCACCCCACATGATGTACATACGCATCAGCATTTCGGCCCAATCACAACTTTCTGTCCCACCAGCACCGGCTGTAATTTGAAGTACGGCACTCATGCTGTCTCCTTCATCTGAGAGCATGTTTCTAAATTCAATGTCCTCTATGAAAGAATTTGTGATTTCATATTGATGATCTAACTCCGATTCGGAGGCATCCCCTTCTTTGAAAAATTCGTACGTGATTTGAAGTTCTTCGGAGAGTGACAACGCTTTTTCATAATCTTCTACCCATTTCTTTTTGGATCGAAGGTTTTTAATGAGTATTTCGGCTGTTTTGGCATTATCCCAAAAATTTGGAGCAAAGGTTTTCTCCTCTTCATTGATGATTTCTATTTGTTTGGCATCGATGTCAAAGATACCTCCTCAACGCACCAAGACGCTCTACAATACCTTTAATTTGTTCGGTATTTGTCATAAATTAATAGTATTTTTGTGCAAATATAGTACGAAGTTTTGATTTATAGCCCTGATAGGAATGGAAATCCTTTTTTTATCGTACGACTATTTTTTCTATTCGTAAAACGCGACTTTAGAAGCGAATTTACGAATCAAGAAAAAAAGGAGTCGAAAAAAAAGATGGAAATGGATAGCAGGATCAGCTTCAAAAAATAATTGAAAAGCTAGTAGATGGAAATAAATTTAGTGAGTGATACAGTTACGAAACCAACTGTAGAAATGTTACAAAGTATGTTTAAGGCTGAGGTAGGGGATGATGTGTACAAACAGGACCCTACCGTTAATGAATTGGAAGCCGTAGTAGCTGATTTGTTTGGAATGGAAGCCGCCTTGTTTTTTCCGAGTGGCACCATGGCAAATCAAACGGCCCTCAAATTGCATACGCAACCGGGCGAACAAGTAATATGTGATAAGTATGCCCATATTTATCATTATGAAGGAGGAGGCGCTTCGTTTAATAGCGGTGTGTCTTGTTGTTTGCTTGATGGAAGTAGGGGAATGATTACGGCCGAAATGGTGAAAGGGGCAATCAATGATCCTGAGTTTTATCATGCTCCTAAAACGAGTCTTGTAAGTGTTGAAAATACCACAAATAAAGGGGGAGGCGCTTGTTATGAATTGGATGAGTTGCGTAAAATAAAACAAGTGTGTGTTGAAAATAATTTGAAATTTCATTTGGATGGCGCCCGACTTTGGAATGCGTTGATTGCAAAAAAGCAACATCCTAAGCAGTTTGGAGAATTGTTTGACACTATTTCTGTTTGTTTGTCCAAAGGGTTGGGAGCTCCGATAGGTTCGGTCTTGTTGGGTACTAAAGCTGATATGAAACGAGCCTTAAGAATTCGGAAGATATTTGGCGGCGGAATGCGTCAGGCGGGTTATTTGGCTGCAGCCGGATTGTATGCGTTGCAAAACAACATCACCCGATTGGAAGAGGACCACAAGCGTGCTAAAGAATTAGGCAACGTACTATCACGTTTGGATTGGGTAGGGAAAGTAGAGCCAATCGAGACGAACATTCTTATTTTTAGTCTCAGAGCAGGCTTGGATGAGAAATGGGTAATCGAAAAATTACGTCAGAAAAACATTGCCATCAGTTCGATGGGACAAGGTAAACTTCGCATAGTAACCCACATGGATTACAAACAGGTCATGCACGACTATGTGTTGGATGTGTTACAAAAATTAAGTTTTTAAGAAAATACGATTAAAAATAATGGCAAATAACAATTTTCCGCCTGTAGCTGAAAAGATTCCGACTCAATTAAAGAAACACGGTCATACACGTATTGATGATTATTATTGGATGAAAGACCGCGAAAATCCGAAAGTAATTGATTTTTTGAATCAGGAAAACGAATATTATCAAAAAGAGACCGCGCATCTAAAAGCATTTCAAAAAGATTTGTTTGAAGAAATGAAAGCAAGAATTAAGGAAGACGACACCTCTGTTCCGTACTTTTACAATGAATATTATTACATCACCCGTTTTGAAACCGGGAAGGATTATCCAATATATTTAAGAAAAAAAGGATCCCTGGATGCCTCAGAAGAGATCATGTTTGATTGCAACGAAATGGCGAAAGGGCATGCGTACTTCAACTTGTCTGGAATTTCGGTCAGCGAAGATAATAAGTGGGCTAGTTTTGGAATCGATACGGTATCGAGAAGACAATACACTATTCAGATTAAAAATTTGGAAACCCATGAAATTGGCTCTGTGAAAATTGAAAACACCACAGGAGGTGCTACTTGGGCTGGCGACAATACGACTATTTTTTATTCTAGAAAAGATGAGGTAACCTTGCGTCCAGATAAAATTTTCAAACATAAATTGGGTACCGATGCAAGTCAAGATGTGCTTGTTTTTCACGAGAAAGATGAAACATTTGACGTATCAGTGTATAAATCCAAATCAAAGAAATACATCATCATCCATTCGGATAGCACATTGACCTCTGAATTTCAAACGGTGCTATCAGCTGCACCCGATTCGAAATTTCAAGTTTTTCAAAAAAGAAAACGCGAATTAGAATATACTATTTCGCATTATGGAGACAGCTTTTATATTTTGACGAACAAAGACGACGCCACCAATTTTAAGTTGATGAAGACTCCGGAGGATGCTACTTCTTCCAAAAATTGGGTGGACGTGATTCCACATCGGGAAGATGTCTTGCTAGAGGGAATCGATATTTTTAAAGAGTATCTTGTAGTTTCTGAAAAAAGCAATGGCTTGAATCAAATCAACATCATTCCTTGGAAGGGAGATGAAGCGTATTACCTTCCCTTTGAAATAGAAACCTACACGGCAGAAACAACCACCAATATTGATTTTGATACCGAAATTTTGCGTTATACGTATCAATCATTGGCAACTCCAAGTTCGGTGATCGATTTTAATATGCGCACCAAACAAAAAACGGTTTTAAAAGAGCAAGAAGTGCTTGGCGGACAGTTTGATAAAGCTAATTATGTCGAGCAACGATTGTGGGTACCTGCAAGAGACGGCGAACGCATTCCGGTTTCAATTGTTTATAAAAAAGGACTTAAATTAGACGGAACCAATCCGTTGTTGCAATATGCCTATGGATCGTATGGAGTGACCATTGATCCCTATTTTTCATCGACCCGACTCACCTTGCTTGACAGGGGTTTTGTGTATGCCATTGCGCACATTAGAGGGGGGGAAGATTTAGGTAGAAATTGGTACGAGAATGGCAAGTTATTGTCTAAAATGAACACGTTTACCGATTTTATAGATTGTTCTAATTTTTTGATTGACAACAAGTATACTTCGGCTTCTCATCTGTATGCCGAGGGAGGCTCTGCTGGAGGTTTGTTGATGGGCGCGATTGCGAATATGGCACCCGAATTATACAACGGTATCATTGCTCAAGTCCCTTTTGTAGATGTGGTTACCACTATGTTAGACGATTCCATTCCACTTACTACCGGTGAATATGATGAATGGGGGAATCCCAACAAAAAAGAATACTACAATTACATGTTATCTTATTCACCCTACGATCAAGTAAAAGCACAAGATTATCCCCATCTATATATTTCGACAGGATTGCACGATTCACAAGTACAGTATTGGGAACCAGCTAAATGGGTAGCCAAATTGAGAGAATTAAAGACCAATTCCAATCAGCTGTTTCTGGATACCAATATGGATGCTGGGCACGGAGGTGCTTCGGGAAGGTTTGAATCTCTAAAAGAAGTGGCTAAAGAATTTAGTTTTTTATTAGATTTAGAAAAAATTAAAAGATAGAATAAAAAAAAGTATTAAATTTGCATTCAATTAAAGTTGTGAAATAAACTTTATCACATTGCTTTGACTTATTTATCATATGAAAGAAGACATAAAAGCTTATAATAATGTTTTGGAATTAATAGGGAACACACCCCTTATTAAATTAAATCGAATTACCGATTCTTTAGAAGGTAATTTCTACGCCAAAGTAGAAGCATTTAATCCAGGGCACTCTTCAAAAGATAGAATAGCTTTATACATCATTGAGCAAGCTGAAAAACAAGGGATTTTAACTCCAGGTGATACCATTATCGAAACTACTTCAGGAAACACTGGATTTAGTTTGGCTATGGTGAGCATCATCAAAGGGTACAGTTGTATTTTAGCAGTTAGCTCAAAATCTTCCAAAGATAAAATTGACATGCTTCGCAGTCTCGGAGCCAAAGTATATGTTTGTCCAGCACACGTTTCTGCAGACGACGATCGTTCTTATTACAACGTAGCAAAGCGTTTACACGAAGAGACCAAAGGTTCTGTTTACATCAATCAATATTTCAATCAACTTAATATAGATGCGCATTACAACTCGACAGGTCCCGAAATTTGGGAACAAACTGGTGGTAAAATCACGCACTTAGTTGCTTGTAGCGGAACGGGCGGAACCATTTCGGGTGTTGCCAAATATTTAAAAGAGAAAAATCCAAACATCAGAATTTTAGGTGTTGATGCTTTTGGTTCTGTATTGAAAAAATACCACGAAACCAAAGAATTTGATGCCAATGAAATTTATCCCTACCGCATTGAAGGGTTGGGTAAAAATCTGATTCCAACCGCAACCGATTTTGATTCGATCGACCACTTTATGAAAGTAACCGATGAAGAAAGTGCACACAGCGCTAGAGAAATCGTTAAAACCGAAGGTTTATTCGTAGGATATACTTCGGGTGCAGTCATGCAAGCCATCAAGCAATATGCTAATGAAGGCGAGTTTACACCAGAAAGTGTTGTAGTTGGTATTTTTCCAGACCACGGATCACGTTACATGAGTAAAGTGTTCAGTGATGATTGGATGAACGAGCAAGGATTTTTTGATAGTGTCAATGCTGAAGAAAGCCAAAAAGTAGAATTTATCAAGTAATTTATTTTATTACATCATACAAAATACCTTCAAGTAATTGAGGGTATTTTTTTTGGCATGACCTTGTTGCAGAACGTTTTCTTTTAGCATGCCAATAAGAAAGGCAACAAGGTCGGGCTTTCGGCTGTATCTTTTACGCCGCTTCGCTTCGCAAAAGGATGCCACCTCAATCCCTCATGCGCAATTAGTTTTCCATTCTTGTGATTTTAATTTTCAAATTTCCAGAAGAAAAACTATATTTGAAATCTCAAAAAAAACCGATTTAAAATGAAAAAATGTATTCTTGTTTTTAGCCTCTCGTTTGTTCTTTTTTCTTGTAGTCCAACCTTGAAAGTTAAGCAATTAAACCCAGAAACAGGTAAATTGCCTACAGAAACCATCATTACTCAAGATGAAATTCTAGTTGAAAAAAGCATCGATTTAAATGAATATTCTCAATTTTTATTCATTAAAAAAAGCGGGTTGAATGTTGAAAAATACGAAAAATACATTTTAGGAACTTTGACAAATATTGGTGGTTTTGAACACTACTACACACAAAATGAATTGGAGCAAATGGTCATCCAAAAAAACCTTACGGATAAAGTTACCAGTATATCCGACAACATTGGACTTATGAATTTGAGTAAAAATGTGGGCAAATTCTTAATTTGTGAAAGCAACGTAGAATTTAAAGGTGGTTACGACTTTTCAATGGAATACAAGATCATCAATCCAACCAACGCCGAAGTTGTTTTACACATCAAGCACAATGCGTTCAATTGGGGAGGACTTGACCGACCATTATTCAATCCGGTATTTAATAAATACATCGATTGGATTCGCGCAAATAAAAAATAATCGCGGGTTACTTTACTCGAACGGCATCGGGAACCAACATTTCGTATTCGCCTCCGTTTCTAATGACATCACGAACGATGCTCGAAGAAATATAGGATGTTTTGGCTGCGGTAAGTAAAAAGACAGTTTCAATTTTAGACAGTCTTCTGTTGGTGTGGGCAATGGCTTTTTCAAACTCAAAATCTGCTGGATTTCTAAGTCCTCTTAAAATAAAGTCAGCTTTCACTTTTCGGCACAAATCAATCGTAAGTCCTTCATAGCTAATGACACTTACTTTGGGTTCGTTTGCAAAGGAATCTTTGATGAATTGAATGCGTTCTTCCAATGTAAACATGTATTTTTTATCGGCATTTACACCAATTGCTACTACGATTTCATCAAACAAGGGTAAACTTCTTTTGATGATGTCGTAATGACCTAAAGTAATCGGGTCAAAGGATCCTGGGAATATTGCTTTTCTCATGGGATGTGTGATTATTTTTTCCAAATAGGTTTTCTTTTCAATGCCAATTTGATTTCGTTGTCAAGTAAATCGGCAAAGTTTAATTGCGCATGTGCCGCTTGTTGCGGAAAAATACTTTGAGGGGATAAACCCGGATTGGTGTTGATTTCTATAAAATGCGGAACATCATTCATGATGATGAAATCGGTTCTAGAAAAGCCACTCATTCCCAATGATTCATATACTTTTTTAGCTGTTTCAATCACTAATTGTTCTACTTCTTTTGGTAAATCTGCCGGCGTAACTTCATTCGATTTACCTAAATATTTCGCTTCATAATCAAAAAAGTCATTTTCAGATATAATTTCGGTAATTCCCAATACGGTAGTTTCTCCAAGATAATTGAGCACTCCAACCGATACTTCTCGTCCGTTAAGGAATGATTCAATCAAAATATCGGGGTCTTCGGCAAATGCAAATTCGAGGGCTTTATCTAACTCGTCCAAAGAATTTACTCTAGAAACGCCCAATGAACTACCGGATTGGTTTGGTTTTACAAAGAAGGGTAGGCCTAATTCGGACACTAATTTACCACCATCGATAATATCGCCTTTGGTAATATAAACAGAATTTGCTTTCGGAATATTGAATTTTGACAATACAGAAAGCGTATCTCGTTTGTTAAATGTCAAGCTAGATTGGTAGTAGTTGCAACCCGTGTAAGGCAATTCAAGTAATTCCCAATAAGCTTGCATGTGTCCGTCTTCACCTGGAGTTCCATGAATTGTATTTATGACCACATCAAACAAAACAGTACCTGTTGGCGTGTTAATTGAAAAATCAGATCTATTTACAGGAAGTTTTTGGTCATTGTATAGACAATACCATTCCTTTTTTAAGATGTGAATTTCAAAGGGTTGGTATTTGTTTTTATCAATTTGATTTAGAATCAATTGACCGCTTCGCAAAGATATTACTGACTCTTCAGAATATCCGCCCATAACTACAGCTACGTTCATTGTGGATTTAATTTTAATTACTATACAAAAATAGCATAAATGTTGGTACTAAAAATTATATCTTTGCGATAAATAAATTTTTTATGAGTTTAGGTAAATATCTTTCAAGTCGTGTGTTTGTTGCACAAATGGTAGCGGCATTAGTATTAATAGCTGTTTTAGCCTTTGCATTTTTTCATTGGATTACTTTTATCACCCATCATGGTGATGAAATCACAGTGCCCAATTTATCCAATTTAACTCCAGAACAAATCGAAGATAAATTGAGCGATTTGGATTTGGATTATGAAATTATTGACACCGTTGATTACAATCCTGCCTTTCAAAAGCTCACCATCGTTCAACAAGAGCCAACTGCTGGTTCAAAAGTAAAAGGAGGAAGAACCATTTATGTAAAACTAAATGCAGCCACTTTTACTATGGTTGCTGTACCAGATTTGATTGAAAAAACCTATCGACAAGCAGTCCCAACTTTAAAATCAATCGGTTTATTAGAAGGAGAAATCACCTATGTTCCTTATATTGGAAAAGATATGGTGCGTAAAATGATGATGAACGGTAAAGAAATAAAACCAGGAACAAAAGTGTTGAAATCCTCTAAAATTGATTTGGTTTTAGGTGATGGAAAAGTTGTTTTTGACTCAACAGAAATCGATTCACTTCTTCAAGAAGAAAATCAAGTAGATACATTGACCAATGCAGAATAACCCCGAAACAAGCGAACTAGAAGACGATTTATTTGAACATTTTAAAGTAGAAGTCCCTAAAGGTCAAGCTTTATTGCGAATCGATAAATTTTTGATGGGTTTTATCCAAAATGCCACCCGTAATAAAATTCAGAATGCAGCCACCAACGGCGATATTTATGTGAATGATATTCCTGTAAAATCAAACTATAAGGTAAAACCATTGGATGTCGTGCGAATTATGCTTTCTCATCCACCTTTTGATAACACAGTCTTGCCTGAGAACATACCATTGGATATCGTTTATGAAGACGATGCCTTGTTGGTGATCAATAAACCCGCAAATTTTGTGGTACATCCCGGTCATGGAAATTACACCGGAACTTTGGTGAATGCTTTGGCTTATCATTTTGAAAATTTACCGATGAATAGCTCGGAACGACCTGGTTTGGTACATCGAATTGATAAAGATACCACAGGTTTGTTAGTGATTGCTAAAACGGAAGCTGCGATGACACATTTGGCCAAACAATTTGAAGCCAAAACAACCGAACGGGAATACATTGCAATTGTTTGGGGAAATGTAAAAGATGAGGCAGGTACCATAGAGGGCAATATTTCACGTCACTTGAGAGATCGCATGCAAATGGCTGTTTTTGAGGATCCTGAAGTTGGAAAACCAGCCATTACCCATTACAAAGTTCTGGAACGATTGGGGTATGTAACTCTTATTTCTTGCAAATTAGAAACGGGTAGAACACACCAAATTCGGGTACACATGAAGCATATCGGACATACTTTGTTCAACGATGAGCGTTATGGAGGTAATTTGATTTTGAAAGGAACTACGTTTACAAAATACAAGCAGTTTATTGACAATTGTTTCAAAACATTACCCCGTCAAGCATTGCATGCCAAAACATTGGGTTTTGTTCATCCAACCACGCAAGAATACATGCGATTTGATACCGAGATTCCAAAGGACATGGCAGATTGTATTGAAAAATGGCGAAGCTATTCTAAATCGCACGATTCAGAGGAGATTGAACAGGAATAGTCACTTCTTAAAATAGTCTTAAAATACCATAAATAACAAATAAACTAGTAATTTAATTTACTTTTGTATTGTTAAAAAAAAACAACCAAATTATGAATAAAAATATTTTTTCTTTTTTATTTTCAACACGTTTGATGGCTCTGTTATTCATTGTGTATGCAGTGGCTATGGGAGCCGGAACTTTTATAGAAAGTGCTTACAATACCGATACGGCAAGAATTTGGATATATAATGCTTGGTGGTTTGAAGTGATCCATGTTTTTTTTCTGATCAATTTCTTTGGTAATATAAAACGTTATCAACTGCATAAAAAAGAAAAATGGGCTACTTTACTTTTACATCTTGCCTTTATTTTTATTCTTATTGGAGCAGGAATTACACGATACATCAGTTATGAAGGTGTGATGCCCATCCAAGAAGGGGAGTCATCCAAACAATTTTATTCGGATAAAAGTTTTTTAACCCTATTTGTAGATGGTGATTACAAAGGGCAAATGAAACGCAAAACATATGAAAAACCGTTGTTGCTTTCTCCAAAAGCCAACAGCTATTTTGAACTAGACGATGATTTTAATGACATCCCTTTTCAAGTCACTTTTCAAGAATTTGTGTTAGATGCCAAAGAATCAATTAAGCCGAGCCCGACTGGCAAATTTCATATAAAATTGGTCGAGTCCAGTGATGGTTCGCGTCATGAGCATTTTTTGGTGGAAGGTGAAATTCAAAACATCCATAATGTCTTGGTTACCTTAAACAAACCTACAAAAGGTGCAATCAATATCCAGACAGACGGCAAAACAACTACGTTGCAAGCTCCTTTCGAAGGAGGATTTATGCGAATGGCAGACAAATTTCAAGGAAAAGTTGATAAAGAGACGGTGCAACCCTTGATGTTTCGTTCGTTGTATAATTTAGCCAACGCTCAATTTGTTTTTCCAGATCAACCAGTAAAAGGAGTCGTAGAACTCGTTTCTAGCAATAATTATAAAGCCAAAGAAGGAACAGATGCATTACGTGTTTTGGTCACTTCACAAGGTAAATCAGAAAGTGTAACACTAGTTGGAACCAAAGGAAAACAAGGTGAGCCTAAAAATTTCAAAATTGGAAAATTAGATTTTACGTTAGCCTTTGGAAGTAAATTATATGAATTACCCTTCGCTATTAAATTGAATGATTTTATTGCAAAGAAATACCCAGGAACAGAAAAAAGTTACTCGTCTTACGAAAGTAAAGTAACGGTTCAAGATCCTAAAAAATCATTTGATGCAGATATATACATGAATCATATTTTAGATCACGGAGGCTACCGATTTTTTCAAGCGTCATTTAGTCCGGATGAAAAAGGAACCGTATTATCTGTAAACCACGATTATTGGGGTACTTTGATCACCTACATTGGTTACTTTTTGTTGTTTTTTGCGATGATGGCAATCTTATTTGATAAAAACACCCGTTTCAACGATGTGAAACGAAAATTGGATCAAGTAAAGAAGCAAAAAGAAAAGTTGTTGCTACTCTTGTTCGTTTTGTTTTCCTTTTCGATACAAGCACAAGACCATTCGGGTCATGCACACAACAAACAAAATGAGGCTTCTAAGGCGGGTATCAATCAAAAGAAAATCAATTATATTGATTCGTTACTAAAGTACAAAGTTCCCGAAGAGCAAGCCGTGCGTTTTGGCCGATTGGTTATTCAGGATGAAGGCGGACGAATGAAGCCAATCAATACATTTTCATCAGAATTGCTTCGAAAAGTAAGTAAAAGTGACGAATATGAAGGGATGAATTCGGATCAAGTACTTTTATCGATGAAACAATTCCCGATGGCTTGGGTGGAAGTTCCATTTATTTACATCAAAAAAGGAAATCAAAACATTCGTAAAATTATCGGCATTAAACCCGATGAAAAATACACTACGTTCAAAAGCTTTTTCGACAATGTAGGAAATTATAAACTTTCTCCGTTTTTAGATGATGCCTATAAAACGACCAATCCGAGTCAAATAGAAAAGGATTTGATCGAAGCCGATAAAAAAGTGAATTTAGTCAATGCTGCCTTGTTTGGAAGTATGTTGAAAATTTATCCTATACCAAAAGATAAAAACAACAAATGGGTTTCCAATCTTGAATTGACTCAAACTACGGGTACATCTTTGGATACCAT
>JAGNYR010000083.1 GCA_017984835.1 Flavobacterium sp.
ACCGCAGCATCGATCGCTTGACAAATCAATAAATCATTTTCATCTGAGGCTGATTCTGAAAGATTGGCATTAAACAACGAATGGTTGGCAAAAATATTTTCTTGACGAATGGTTTGCCCATCGCCGATATCAATTTTACTTTGCGGCCTGTCGGCAGAAATCACAACGAGAGGGATTTGACTATAGAAAGCTTCTGCAAAAGCAGGATAGTAATTCACCACCGCCGAACCTGACGTACAAATTACAGCCACGGGTTCTTGTGTTTGTTGAGCAATTCCCAATGCAAAAAAAGCGGCACACCTTTCATCGGCAATGCTGTAACAAGTAAAGTGTGAATTGCTTGCAAAACCTATGGTTAAAGGCGCATTCCTTGAGCCGGGAGAGATTACGATATGCTGAATACCTTTTTGGCGACAAATTTCAATGATTGATTGTGCTAAAGGAATTTTGGGATAAATCATTTGAATTTGATTGTGAACGACAAAGTTACAAAGTATTTTTAAAGTGTTTATGGAAGTTTTGTTATTTTTGGGAACAAATTAATAAAGTATGAACGTTCAAATACGACCTTTCCAGAAAGAAGATACCGAAGCTATTTTGGAAATCATCAATTACAATATCCTTCATGCTACTTCTTTGTATGACTATTCTCCCAGAAGTTTGGAACAACAGGCTGCTATTTTGGAAGAAAAATTAAAGAAAGGGTTTCCTGTAATTGTTGCGGTCGAAAATGACTCGTTGGTTGGATTTGCCTATTACAGCGAATTTAGATTCAGGGAAGCCTATAAATTCACGGTCGAACATTCCGTTTATGCCCATCCAGATCATACTGGGAAAGGGATTGGAAAATTACTTTTGACCGAATTAATTTCGCTTGCGAAACAACAAAAATTACACACCATGATTGGGGTAATCGATTCAGAAAACAAGCAAAGTATTGCCTTTCACGAATCGTTTGGATTTGTGCAACAAGGTGTTTTAAAAGAAACCGGGTTTAAATTTGACCGATGGCTACATTCGGTTTTGATGCAAAAAATGTTGTAATCTTATTTCTCAATCCATTCGATGATGGAAGCATCTGTTGGAAGCACTTGTGGTGAGATTACCTTTTCTAATTGACCGTTTTCATTGATCAAGTATTTTTGAAAATTCCAAGCAACTTCACTGTCTTCTAATCCATTTCTCGATTTTTGAGTAAGAAATTGATACAATGCACACATATCATTTCCAACAACTGAAACTTTTGCCATCATTGGGAATGTTACCCCATAATTACGTTGGCAAAAAGTACTGATTTCTTCATTCGTTCCTGGCTCTTGAGATCCAAAATTGTTTGCCGGAAATCCTACAATCACAAAATTTTGATCTTGGTATTTTTTATAAACGGCTTCCAAATCTTTGTACTGAGGTGTCAATCCGCATTTTGAAGCGGTGTTAACCACCATTATCTTTTTTCCTTTTAACTGAGAAAAATCAAATTCATTTCCAGCTAAATCAGTAACTTTAAATTGATAAATCGTTTCTGCCATGGTTTTTTGTTGTTGTAAAGGTGTTTCCAAAAGTTGATTTTGTTTTTGTTGGGCTTGATTTTGACAACTGATCAAAACCAAACTAAATACTAAGATCCAAGAATTTTTCATTTTGTATATTTTTTTAAGACTATTTAGAATTCAATTTACTGTT
This sequence comes from Flavobacterium sp., assembly GCA_017984835.1. Classification (GTDB taxonomy): domain Bacteria; phylum Bacteroidota; class Bacteroidia; order Flavobacteriales; family Flavobacteriaceae; genus Flavobacterium. The sequence continues at coordinate 1,684 of JAGNYR010000083.1, forward strand.
TTTATATCCGTACATGAAGTAAAATACCAATCCTATCAATAACCAAACGCCAAACCATTTCCAGTTGGAAACTGCCATTCCTGTTAACAAATAACAACATGAGATCAATCCCAATAACGGAATTAAAGATAAATTCTTAAGAAAAGAAAGAACCGCCATTACAATACACAAAACAAAGAAAACAAGCATGGAAATATTGGTAGCAAAAGCTTCCCCTTCTAAATCAAAGGTATCTTGGAAAAACGTTGGAAAAAGGTATTGCACCAATAATACAGTACCTATTAGTAATAAAGGGAAGATCCATTTTGAATTGATGTAAGGTATTCTAAATTTACCTTTAGAAGCCCCATCGGCAATTTCGGCTTCGCTTTGAGGTGATAAAAGTAGAACACCGCCACAAACCAACACAAAAGCAAACAAAGTACCGATGCTCGTAAAATCCAGTACGAAATTTTCATCGGTGAAGAAAATTGGCAAACCTACCACGATTCCTGTAACAATGGTTGCAAACCCCGGTGTTTTGTATTTTGGATGAATGGAAGAAAAACGCTTCGGCATCAATCCGTCGCGGCTCATTGTCATCCAAATTCTTGGCTGTCCCAATTGAAATACCAACATCACACTGGTCATTGCCACTACGGCAGCAATTGAAACGATAAACAACATCCATTTCACCCCTTTCAATGCAAAAATCTCCGCCAATGGATCGCTAACACCTAATGATTTATAGGATACCATACCGGTTAACACCATCGCAAGAATGATGTAAATAACGGTACAAATTAATAACGAATAGATCATCCCTCTTGGCAAATCGCGCTGCGGGTTTTTAGATTCTTCTGCTAAAGTAGATACGGCATCAAATCCGATGTAGGCAAAGAAAACAGCCGAAACACCACCCATTACACCTTTAAAACCATTCGGCATAAATGGTGTCCAGTTGTCGATGTCGACATAAAAACATCCTACAATGATGACCAAAACAATGATTAATAATTTGACCACAACCATGGCATTGCTGAAGTTTTTGGATTCTTTCGTTCCTCTATAAACCAAATAGGTAATCAATACATTGATGATTACTGCCGGTAAATCAAATATGATTTTCAATCCACCTAGAACGGGCGCGTTGTTCCATGCATTCAAACCCTCTCCTACCTGATTTGCCAAAGAAGCTGCGTGAGCTGATTTGTAATTGATGGCCAACCAATCGGGTAAGTGAATATGAAAACTTTCAAGTAAATTCGTAAAATAACCACTCCACGAAAAGGCAATGTAAATATTTCCAATCGAATATTCCATAATCAATGCCCATCCAATGATCCAGGCAAAAATTTCCCCAAATGAAACATAGGCATAGGTGTAAGCACTACCCGAAACAGGAACTCGGGATGCAAATTCGGCATAACACATTGCTGTAAAACCACACGCAATGGCACAAATAATGTATAAAAACACAACGCCGGGACCTCCAGAAAAACAGGCATTACCGATAGCACTAAAGGTACCACCACCAATGATCGCTGCTATTCCAAAAAAGGTTAAATCTCTAACATTTAAAACTTTATTCAAACCAGCATGTTCCCCATCTCCTCCTTGTTCAACAATGGTTTTGGTCGATTTTCTTCGAAATAAACTTAGTAATGACATCGAATATGAAATTTGTAATTATGAGAAACAAATATAGTATTTAATTTGGATTGGAAATGAAAATTATTCAAACCCACAACTATAAGTAAAAACTATTAATTTATAGAAAGATATAATTAAAAATAATATTTAGGCAATGTTTTATCCGTAAATTTGTACCAGAAAAAAATTAATAACTCTAAAAATTTATATCATGTCATTAGTAGGAAAACAATTCCCAAACATTACAGTTGACGCCATCTCAGAAATGGGAGACAACTTACGAATCAATGTATTAGAAGAAGCTACCAAAAACAATCAAAAAGTAATTTTGTTTTGGTACCCAAAAGATTTCACATTCGTTTGTCCAACTGAATTACACGCATTTCAAGCTGCTATTTCAGAATTCAAATCAAGAAATACAGTGATCATTGGAGCTTCTTGTGATACCAACGAAGTGCACTTTGCTTGGTTAAACACACCAAAAGACAACGGTGGAATTGAAGGAGTAACGTATCCTTTATTAGCTGACACAACACGTAACTTATCAAATGCTTTAGGTATTTTGGATGTTGCAGACGAATTTGACGAAGCTACAGGAGATTACTTATTAACAGGATCTAACGTAACGTACAGAGCTACATATTTGATTGACGAAACGGGAAAAATTTTCCACGAAAGTGTAAACGACATGCCATTAGGTAGAAACGTTGCTGAATACTTGCGTTTGATTGATGCGTACACACACGTTCAAACGAATGGAGAAGTTTGTCCTGCAAACTGGGAAAAAGGAAAAGATGCAATGAGCGCTGACAGAAACAGTACAGCAGCTTACTTAGCTTCACACTAATCAATAACTAATAACAATGGCAATGACAAAAATCATTTAATTGAAATTTGTCGTTGCTATTGTAATTGAAATTTAAAAATATGTTTTCAGAAATAGCTCAAGATAATTTAGCCGAAGTAATTGCTTCAAACGATGTGGTAGTGGTTCAATATGCCGCAACATGGTGTGGAAACTGCAGAATCATGAAACCAAAATTCAAACTGTTGGCTTCACAAAACGAATCCGTTCCTTTTTTGATCGTAGATGCTGAAAAGTTTCCAGAATCAAGAAAATTGGCTAAAGTTGACAACTTACCTACGTTTGCAACATTCAAAAATGGTGTGTTGGTCAACCAAAGTCAAACTACAAAACTAGAAGTTTTAACTGACTTAGTAAACGAAGTCCT
>JAGNYR010000084.1 GCA_017984835.1 Flavobacterium sp.
GACTTTCAATTTGAAATAAAGAATAAATAACATATATTTGTTGCAACAAGAGAGTCCAATGGGCTCTCTTGTTGTTGTTATATAGTCGATTAAAAACAGAAAATATGTCAGACGTAGCTTACTATACCGAAGAAGGTTTGAAAAAATTAAAGGATGAATTACACGATATGAAATCGGTACAACGTCCGCGTATATCAGAACAAATTGCTGAAGCACGAGACAAAGGTGATTTGTCTGAGAATGCAGAATACGATGCAGCGAAAGAAGCGCAAGGCCTATTAGAGATGCGTATTTCTAAAATGGAAGGGTTGATTTCAAAAGCGCGTATTATCGATAATACCATGATGGATAATTCCAAAGTTTACATTCTTTCAACTGTCAAAATTAAAAATGTTGACAATGGGATGGAAGTAGCTTACACATTGGTTGCTGAAAGTGAAGCAGATCTGAAGTTGAAAAAAATCTCGATTGACTCTCCTTTTGGAAAAGGATTACTTGGAAAGAAAGTTGGCGATATCGCTGCGATTCAAACGCCAGGTGGAACAATGAATTTTGAAGTAATGGAAATTACACGTTGATAAAATGGCAAGTATTTTTTCTAAAATAATAAATGGGGAAATTCCCTGTTATAAAGTAGCCGAGAACGATGAGTTCTTGGCTTTTTTAGATATTATGCCTTTGCGATTAGGACATGTATTAGTTATTCCTAAACGAGAAACAGATTATATTTTCGATATAGAAGATGATGAATTAGGTCGGTTTATGCTGTTTTCAAAATTCGTTGCTAAAGGAATAAAACAGGTTGTTCCGTGCAAGAAAATTGGCGTAACGGTCATCGGTTTGGAAGTGCCGCATGCACACATCCATCTTGTTCCGATAGATTCTGTTGCAGACATGAATTTTGCTGCAGAGAAGCAACAAATACCGCATGAAACATTAGCTGAATTGGCTCGTAAGATTTCAGCGGTTCTTATTTAATTTGAACGATCATGATTTTTAATTCGATTGATTTTGCGATTTTCTTACCAATTATCTATATACTTTATTGGTTTGTAACGAAACGTAGTTTAACGATTCAAAATATTCTTTTATTAGTAGCAAGTTATTTCTTCTACGCATATTGGGATCCACGTTTTTTATTGTTACTCGTTTTCTCTACCTTTTTAGATTATTTTACCGGAATCAGAATGCACGATTCGAGTAATGTCTTTTGGAAAAAAACATGGTTTTGGATAAGCATCATTGTAAACGTAGGGTTCTTAGGTGTTTTCAAGTATTATAATTTCTTTGCAGAATCGTTTGCAGAATTGTTAAATGGATTTGGATTACACGTCAATGTTTGGTCGTTAAAAATCATTTTGCCTGTTGGAATTTCTTTTTATACGTTTCACGGCCTTTCCTATGTCATTGACATCTACAAGGAGCGTATAAAACCAGAGCGGAACTTTGTAGATTATGCCGTCTTTGTTAGTTTTTTTCCATTGCTAGTAGCTGGACCAATAGAGCGTGCAACGCATTTACTTCCTCAAATTCAAAAGAAAAGAGAATTTAATTATTCAAAATCAATTGATGGATTGCGCCAAATATTATGGGGATTGTTCAAAAAAGTTGTCGTAGCTGATGGCTGTGCGGAATGGTCAAACATGATATTTAATGACACCGGAGCGTATGATGGAAGCACACTCTTTCTAGGAGCAATTTTCTTTACATTTCAAATATATTGCGATTTTTCTGGTTATTCTGACATTGCGTTGGGTACTGCTCGATTATTTGGGATTGAGTTATTGCGCAATTTTTCGTTCCCCTATTTTTCAAGGGATATAGCTGAATTTTGGAGACGTTGGCACATTTCATTAACTACATGGTTCCGCGATTATCTTTATATTCCTTTGGGAGGAAGTAAAGGCGGTACTTGGATGAAAATACGAAATACCTTTATCATCTTTTTAGTAAGTGGCTTTTGGCATGGAGCGAATTGGACCTTCATCGTATGGGGAGCATTGAATGCCTTCTATTTTTTACCATTGATGTTAACCAATTCCAATAGGAATAATTTAGAAATTGTCGCACAAGGTAAATGGTTCCCAACAGTGAGAGAAATCGTTGGAATGGTATCCACTTTCCTAATGGCTGTTTTTGGTTGGATATTTTTCCGTTCAAATGATTTAACGCATGCGTTTAGTTTTATTGGAAAAATGTTCACAACCAATTTTTTCAAAGCGCCTAAAATCCCTGAGTTGGCATACCTATCCATTTTCTTTATCATTTTTATGTTGTTTGTAGAATGGATTGGAAGAGAATCTAATTATGCGTTAGAACGAATTGATAAAATTAAGTTTGTTCCTTTCCGCTGGGTTTTCTACTCATTGTTGATTGTATGCATTATTGTATTATCCGGTAAAGAACAAGAATTTATTTATTTCCAATTTTAAGCGACTATGAAAAAGTTTATCATTCGTATCGTATTGTTCACGTTGTTTTTTATTTCAGTAGATAAAACCTTGCTTTATTTCCGTGAAAAATCAGCACAGTTAGAAGTCGATAATCGATTAGAAAAAATCATTACCGGAAAAGTGAAAGCGGACCTTTTGGTTTTTGGTTCCTCGCGAGGTGCACGAAGTGTCATAGCAAGTCAAATTTCAGACTCATTAGATAAAACCGCTTATAATTTAGCTTTTCCTGGATCGGACATTACGTTTCATTCTTTTTTATTAGAATTGTTATTAAAAAACAATGCCAATCAAGTTCCGAAGCAAATCATTTTAGTTGTTGACGATGCAGATGAATTACAGAAAAGCAAGTCGTTGAAATTTAGATTGGACAGAATGTATCCACTTGTGAAATACAAAGTAATCAGAGATGAATTAGTGAAGCGAAAAGAGAAAAAACCTTTTGTAAATGAGCTCTTGGTTTCCCATCAATTAAACAAATCTAACTTTTTGTTGAAACAAAAAAAGTTCACAAAAAATGATTCGATTATGCCTTGTGGATCCATGCCTATAAGCCATCAAAAAAAGACGTTTGACAAGAAGTTCGGAAAAGAACCTTATCAGTATGATGTGAAAAGTGAATTGATTCAAAAAATCAACGCTTTTAATCATTTCATTGATTTATGTCATAAAAACAAGATTCAATTAATTGTGGCATTACCGCCAAATTTCAGAGTAGTTTCGAACGGTTTTGAAAAGAGAATGAAGCATTTGGTTGGGAATAAAGGTGTAGTATGGAAATACAATCAAGATAAAGCAGCGTATTCAGACCCTGACAACTTTTTTGACAATGCCCATTTACAGAAGAAAGGATCGATTATTTATACTGCAGACTTAATCGCGTATTTGAAGACAATGAATTGAGTTAATTCACTTGCTTTCTTTTCTTCGGATTGCTTTTTGCAACTTTCACCACTTTTGTGTAATCATACCAAATACAATTGTATTTAACTGAAAGTGTAATGGTATATCTCCCTGGTTTCGAATAATAATGTTTTGCATTGTAATGATCTGAAGAACTTCCATCACCAAAATCCCAATGTATTGGCAAATCTTTTGGAGCTTTGTTTAATACTGTAATAGCTAAGTATTTTTGTTGAACAACAAAATCAAACGCAGGTTTTGCGCCGATTTTTTTTAATTGAACGGTATCAAGATTGTACGTTTTCCAATTTAATTTTGTCGTTTTGAAAGCTATTTCCTCAATAATAAGTGCAGTTGAATCCGCTATTTTCTTTGGGTGTTTTGCGCCTTTTGGAGATAGATTATGCGTGCTCGAAAAAAGTGTTGTCGCTGCAATGTAGCTTCCATAGATATTTGGATGAAATAAATCTGATTCGTATAAGTTAATTGTTGGATGTGCTGCACGCATTTCACTCCAAACAACTCCAACGGGTGCAATTGGATAACCTCCTGTAGCTTTGCTCAATTGTACATATCCTTTTATGATTCGTTCTTGCATTAAATTGTACGTATCTGATGGAATGGAATCAATAAAACCATCACGGTACCCCCATGTCATATAAAAATAGATTTTCGCACACGGATTGTGCGCTTTTATACTATCAATTAACAGTTTGGTATATGGAATGGTTTCCGTTTCAATAGTCAATGAATCATATGATAATTCGCGGGAATAAGCTTGAATAAAAACATAGTCCCATGATTTCTTTTTTAATTTTTTGTATGTAAACGGACGTTCGGTATGTTTTTTAATGGTACTACCACTTACAGCTATCGTATCCGCATAAATGTCTTTCCCCAAAGAGTTTCCGATATTTTCATAGATGCGACATAAAGCGTGCATGTGCGTGAAACTATTCCCTATAAACAATACATTTTCTTTTTGAGAAAAACCGGATAAAGAGCTGAATAGAAAAAGAATAAAAAAGGTGATTATTGCCTTCATGAATGTTTGATAAATAGCAGTTTATTTTTGACTGAATAATACATTTTTTCTAATGGTTCGATATACTTGACAAGGATGAAGAAAAAACTGATTGCTGTAATTGAAATAGCAAAAGAAGCGATTGG
>JAGNYR010000040.1 GCA_017984835.1 Flavobacterium sp.
ACAAGGTTGGGATGGAACTTACAACGGCAACCCATTACCATCAACAGATTACTGGTTTACTGTGGAGTATTTAGAAGGAATAATTACCAAAGAATTTAAAGCACATTTTACATTAAAAAGATAGCATACATAGTAGTGGTATGATAAAGGGTAGTCGATATGACTACCCTTTTTTTATGGCCTACAATGTGCCCCAGATAGCAGCGGCAGCCCCGAGGATGGGAACCCTGTTTTTTCTTGGCTCAAAAAAGCGACCGAATGGAAGCTCTGTTTGCGCCAAAGAAAAAAAGCGAGCCAACCGAGGGCTAGAGCGAAGAGCTGGAAGAGGCATCTAAAAAGAACAAATGCAATGAAATATTCGACTATTTTTTATTAAATTAGCGCAATAAATTACTTGCCATGATATCAAAAGAACAATTTAAAAAAGAACTGGAAATCATTATTGCCAATGGCCTTAGAGAGGACGTAGGTAGTGGTGATTATTCTTCTTTGGCTTGTATTCCAGCAAAGGAAATGGGTAAGGCTAAATTGTTAGTAAAAGACACCGGTGTGATTGCGGGTGTTGCCTTTGCAAAAATGATTTTTGAATACGTTGACCCTGAATTGCAAGTTGAAGTTTTGCTTGAAGATGGAAGTGAAGTGAATTATGGCGATGTTGTTTTTTATGTGAGTGGACGTTCACAATCCTTGTTAAAAGCGGAACGATTGGTATTGAATTCCATGCAACGCATGAGTGCAATAGCAACCAAAACGGCAAGTTATGTAAAGTTGCTTGAAGGAACGACAACCAAAATTTTGGATACACGAAAAACCACCCCAGGATTTAGAGCATGTGAAAAATGGGCAGTAACCATTGGAGGTGGCGAAAACCACCGATTTGCATTGTATGACATGATCATGCTGAAAGACAATCATATTGATTTTGCAGGCGGCATTACCCAAGCTATTGCAACTACGAAAGACTATCTGGTAAACAACCATTTGGATCTTAAAATCATCGTAGAAGCACGTAATTTGGACGAAATAAAAGAAATCTTAGAGTCGGAGGGTGTGTATCGAATTTTGATTGATAACTTTAATTTTGAAGACACGAAAAAAGCGGTGGAGCTGATTGGTTCCAAATGTTTGACGGAGTCTTCCGGAAATATTAATGAAAACACCATTCGTGCCTATGCCGAATGTGGTGTTGGTTTTATTTCTTCGGGTGCATTGACCCATTCGGTATATAATATGGATTTAAGTCTAAAAGCGGTTTAATAATTTTGTCATGTCAAAAGAAATAGAAGATCGCCTCGAACGTGTTTTCCTCATCAAGTACCTTGTTCGAATTACTAAATCAATTCATTTGCCTTGGTTGCGCGGTTTTACCTTGTATGATTTGTTAGAAATGTATCTTTTAGGGATCATTGAAGGCGCGATTTCCTACAGAGCAGCAGCCATTGCGTTTAGTTTCTTTATGGCCATTTTTCCTTTTACGTTGTTTATTTTGAATTTATTGCCCTACATACCCATAGAAGGATTTCAGGATGATTTTCTTTCTTTTGTGCAGCAAAGTGTGCCCCCAACCACTTATGATGCGATTTCTAAAATCATCAATGACATTCTAAATCACAGTAACTCGGGGTTGATTTCTGGAGGGATTTTGATGGCTATTTTATTAATGGCTAATGGCGTAAATGCGGTGCTGGGTGGATTTGAAAATTCGAAACACGTAGTGTATAAAAGAAGGTTTTTCAATCAGTACTTTATTTCTTTGGCTTTGTCGATTGTGCTTTCCTTGTTGTTATTGTTGACGGTAACTTCTATTGTGGTTTTTGAAGTAATTATTCAGAAAACCAAAATTCAAGATGTGTTGTCCGAGCAAATTCCCTTGATTGAAATGGGGCGTTATGCCTTTGTGGTATTGATGATATTGATTACGACTTCCTTGTTGTTCCGATTTGGAATCAAGCACCAGCAAAAAATAAAATTCATATCGATAGGTTCCGTTTTCACAACCATTTTGATCATTTTGTCTTCCTATTTTTTCGGAATTTGGGTTTTGAAATTTTCAAAGTACAATGAGTTATACGGTTCTATCGGAACATTGTTGGTGGTTATGTTTTATATTTGGTTGAATTCAATGATCTTGTTATTAGGATTTGATTTGAATGCGACCATCAACAAAATTCGCCGCGAGGCACAGCAAAAATTAGATTAGCCCATTGGGTAGAATGCGTGTTTGTAAAAGAACACACAATAGTAAACCCGTGTTAAATGAATCACATGTATTTTATAGAAGTAATTTTACCATTATCTCTTCCTAAGACGTTTACTTATCAAGTTTCGGAAGCAGAATTTCATTACATCCAACTTGGAATGCGAGTGGTGGTACCTTTTGGTAAAAGTAAATTGTATACTTCATTGGTTTTTGACAAACATCAAACGCCACCCACTTTATATGATGCCAAAGAAATCCATCAAATATTGGATGAAAAACCCATCGTCAATGAATTGCAATTGCAACATTGGGTGTGGATATCAAATTATTATATGTGCGGGCTCGGGGATGTGTATCGAGGAGCTATCCCATCAAGTTTGTTGTTGGAGAGCGAAACAATTTTGACTTGCAAAACGATTTCCAACGAGGAAGCCTCCACTTTTAGTGATGATGAATATTTGGTTTTTGAAGCATTGCAACATCAATCTTCGCTCAAAGTTAGCGATGTGATTCAGATTCTCAACAAGAAAAATGTTTTTCCGGTTATTCAAAAATTAGTCGAAAAAAATGCCCTGACCATCAATGAGGAAATGCAGGAAACGTACCAGCCTAAAAAAGTGCGTTACATTCGATTGGCTCCAAAGTACGAAGATGCCCAAGAGCTGATGGCTTTGACGAATGGCTTAAAATCAAGTAAGCAAAGAGAGCTGTTGTTGCATTTTTTTCAAATCAAAAGCCAACAGAAAACACCAATTACTTTTAAGCAATTATCGGAAAAATCGGGCGTAAGTGAGGCAGTCATAAAGGGATTGATTGCAAAGTCGGTTTTTGAAGATTATTATTTGCAAATAGATCGTGTGGATTTTTCGCAAAATAAAATCGCACATGAAATTCACTTGAGTAAGGCTCAAAATGAAGCGTACGAAGGTATTTGTTCTCAATTAGAACATAAAGAAGTTTGCTTGCTACACGGAGTTACCTCTGCTGGTAAAACCGAAATTTATATTAAAGTCATAGAGAATTATCTCAAACAAGACAAGCAGATTTTGTATTTGTTGCCAGAGATTGCCTTAACAACGCAATTGGTAGCAAGACTTACCAAGTATTTTGGTAATCAAGTGGCTGTTTTTCATTCAAAATATTCCAATAATGAACGGGTAGAAGTTTGGAATCAAGTGCTTGCCTTTTCGGATGAAGCTGCCAGTCAAGAAGCCAAGTCGAAAGCCCAAATCGTTATTGGAGCTCGTTCTGCTTTGTTTTTGCCCTTTTCAAATTTAGGTTTGATCATTGTAGACGAAGAGCACGAATCAACTTTCAAACAGCAAGATCCCGCCCCGCGCTACCATGCAAGAGACGCTGCGATTGTGTTGGCACATTCGCACAAAGCTAAAGTGGTTTTAGGATCGGCTACACCAAGTATTGAGACTTATTTTAATGCAAAAAATGATAAATATGGTTTGGTTACATTGACCGAACGTTATGGAAAAGCCCAACTTCCAACGGTTGAATTGGTTGATTTAAAAGACAGTTATTTTAGAAAACGAATGAACGGTCATTTTAGCTTGCAATTGATTGACGCTATTTCCGAATCGTTAGCAAATGGAGAACAGGTGATTTTGTTTCAAAACCGCCGCGGATTTTCACCCGTTCTAGAATGCATAACCTGTGGCCATATTCCAAAATGTACTTCTTGTGATGTGAGTTTGACCTATCATAAATTCAAAAATCAGTTGCGTTGTCATTATTGTGGGTATGCTATTGCAAAACCCACCAATTGTCATGCTTGTTCGAGTGTGGATATCTCTACCAAAGGTTTCGGTACTGAACAAATAGAGCTCGAATTAGCTGCTTTGTTTCCGTCAAGAAACATCAAGCGAATGGATCAAGACACCACACGCGGTAAGTATAGTTTTGAGAAATTATTGGATAGCTTTAAAAACCGTGAAATTGATATTTTGGTTGGAACCCAAATGCTTGCAAAAGGGCTCGATTTTGACAATGTGTCTTTGGTCGGAATCATGAATGCCGATAATATGTTGTACCACCCAGATTTTAGAGCCTTTGAACGAAGTTATCAAATGATGACCCAAGTAGCGGGTAGAGCAGGCCGATCTGATAAATTAGGGAAGGTGGTGATTCAAACCTACGATCCCAATCACAACATCATTCAGCAGGTAACTCACAACGATTACCAGGCAATGTACAAAGAGCAATTGTACGACCGAAAGATCTATTATTATCCGCCGTATTATAAACTCATCAAGCTCACATTAAAGCACCGAGATTATGAAAAATTAAAAGAAGGTTCCATGTGGTTGTACCAAGTTTTAAAACAACATTTGCAGATCAGTGTTTTGGGGCCAGAAGAGCCAGGAATTAATCGCATTCGAAATGAATACATTCGGACCATTATGATCAAAATTCCACAAGAGTATTCGTTGCCAAAAACCAAAACAGCCATCACCAAAATATTGAATAGTTTTGAGGCGGTTTCGCAATACCGATCCATTAAAGTCACTTTAAACGTAGATTTTTATTAAAATAGATCAATTTAAGGTAGTAAAAGTTTGTATATCAAAATAGTTTTGTTACTTTTGCACCCAATTTTATATAATTTAAACATATTCAATTATGAATCATTACGAAACTGTTTTCATTTTAAATCCCGTTTTATCTGAGGTTCAGGTAAAGGAAACAGTAAGCAAATTTGAAGATTTTCTTACTGCAAAAGGAGCAAAAATGGTATCAAAAGAGGATTGGGGCTTGAAAAAATTAGCTTACGAAATCCAAAACAAAAAAAGTGGTTTTTACCATTTATTTGAATTCCAAGTAACGCCAGAAGTATTAATTGCTTTTGAAACTGAATTTAGACGTGACGAACGTGTTATGCGTTTCTTAACTGTAAGTTTAGACAAACATGCCATTTCTTGGGCAGAGAGAAGAAGAGAAAAACTTAAAGTAGCAAAAGCTTAATTATGTCAACATTACAACAATCAGCTTCAGGAAAAAAAGACGGAGATATTAGATATTTAACGCCTTTGAACATAGAAACAAACAAAACTAAAAAGTATTGTCGTTTCAAAAAATCTGGAATCAAATACATCGATTATAAAGATGCAGATTTCTTATTGAAATTCGTAAATGAGCAAGGAAAAATTCTTCCTCGTCGTTTAACAGGAACTTCATTAAAATACCAAAGAAAAGTGTCAGTAGCTGTTAAAAGAGCTCGTCACTTAGCTTTAATGCCATACGTGGCCGATTTATTAAAATAATTTTTAAACTCAGTTGTTGGTTTCTCGTCAAACAGAACCTAACTTCTATAATAAGGACAACAACATGGAACTTATATTAAAACAAGACGTTCAAAATTTAGGATTTAAAGATGATGTAGTAACGGTAAAACCAGGATACGGTCGTAACTTTTTAATCCCTCAAGGTTTCGCAACTTTAGCTACTTCTTCTGCAAAGAAAGTATTGGCTGAAAACTTGAAACAAAGAGCGCACAAAGAAGCTAAAATAGTAAACGATGCTAAAGAATTAGCAGAAAAACTAAAAGCTATCGAAATCAAAATTTCATCTAAAGCAGGTGGCGAAAAATTATTTGGTTCTGTAACCAATATTGATATCGCTGCAGCATTAGAAAAAGCAGGACAAGCTATTGAAAGAAAATTCATCACTAGCGGAACTGTAAAACGTACAGGTAAATACACTGCTTCAGTGAGATTACACAGAGATGTTGTAATTGAATTACCTTATGAAATCGTTGCTGAAGTTTAATACTTCGTCAACTTAATAATCAAGTCTCGATGAAAATCGGGACTTTTTTTATGATTTTTTTACTTTGAAGCATAGTGGCTTGGTCTTTTTCGATCGACCCCTTTCCTGCCATCTGCAGTATCTTTTTTATTTTTGTGAAAATAAAAAAAGGATACTTGCTCCTGTCAGGGCTATGCACAAACAACTTTGCAAAAAAAATGAAATACAAAAGACTCACCAAAGAACAATTTGAAGAATTGCACCAAGAATTTGCCAACTTCCTGGCTTCGCAATCTATCGACAAACAAGAATGGGATCAAATCAAGTTGAATTCGCCAGAAGTGGCCGAACAGGAATTGGACGTGTTTTCAGATCTTATTTGGGAAGGAGTGCTGACCAACGCAAAATATGTGGAGCATTTCTCAAAAAGCCATATTTTCTTATTTCATTGTCATGAGAAGGAATTGCGAACAATCATCATCAAAGCGTTGGCGCCAGAGGTCGATTTTCTTACCCAAACCGGTTTGCAATGGCTCAGTGATAACTTGTTTACCGATACCGTTGAACTGCATACAGGCAAAAAAGAATTTCAAAACGAACGCAATGCGGAGATCTTCCAACTTATCGTGGATGGTGCCATATTAAGTGATGGTCAATTGTACAATCAAATTCATGAGATAGTTCAGTAATATAGTTTTTACATCTCAAAAATAATGGCTATTTTAGTGCTCGAAAGAAACTAATTTAGCTTTTTTGTTTTTATGGATATTTTCAATACAATTCAAGTACTTCGTGAGGAACTCAACCAACACAATCATAACTATTACGTGTTGGATGCGCCAACTATTTCCGATTTTGATTTTGATATCAAATTAAAACAGTTACAAGAATTAGAAACAAAACATCCAGAATTTTTCGATCCCAATTCTCCTACACAACGAGTAGGTGGAACCATTACCAAAAACTTTGCCACCGTAGTCCACGAACACCGTATGTACTCACTCGACAATTCTTATTCCAAAGAAGATTTGATTGACTGGGAACAAAAAATCCAACGTGTTTTAGGTAATGTTGATTTGACTTATACGTGCGAATTAAAGTACGACGGAGCATCGATTAGCATCACCTACCAAGATGGAAAATTGCTTCGTGCAGTAACCCGTGGAGACGGTTTTCAAGGTGACGATGTAACCAACAACATCAAAACAATCAAATCTATTCCGCTGCAGTTAAAAGGAAATTACCCACCCAAATTTGATATTCGGGGTGAGATCATACTTCCTTTCGAAGGATTCGAAAAGATGAATCAAGAATTGATTGAAATTGGCGAAACGCCTTATTCAAATCCTAGAAATACAGCATCAGGAAGTTTAAAATTACAAGACAGTTCCGAAGTAGCCAAACGACCTTTGGAGTGTTTGTTGTATTTTATCACGGGTGCTAATTTACCTTTTCATTCCCAAATCGATGGATTGGAGCAAGCGCGAAATTGGGGGTTTAAAGTGCCAACAACTTCAAAATTAGCTTCCAATTTGGAGGAAGTTTTTGAATTCATTCATTATTGGGATACCCACCGCCACGATTTACCCTACGAAACCGATGGTGTGGTTGTGAAAGTGAATAGTTTCCAACATCAAGAAGAATTAGGTTATACGGCCAAATCACCTCGTTGGGCCATTGCATATAAGTTCAAATCTGAGCAAGTAACGACGCGATTGAACTCCATTTCCTATCAAGTAGGAAGAACAGGTTCTATAACGCCTGTGGCTAATTTAGAACCGGTACAATTGGCCGGAACTATTGTAAAGCGTGCTTCATTACATAATGCAGATCAAATCGAAAAATTAGACATCAGAGTAGGTGATACCGTTTTTGTTGAAAAAGGAGGTGAGATCATCCCAAAAATCATCGGAGTTGCCCAACAAGGCGATCAATCATTGCCAACAAAATACATTTCACATTGTCCAGAATGTGCCACCGAATTGGTGAGAAAAGAAGGCGAAGCCAATCATTTTTGCCCAAATTTTTATGGCTGCCCTCCTCAAATTATAGGTAGAATCCAACACTTTATTTCAAGAAAGGCCATGGATATTGAAGGTTTGGGTGGAGAAACGGTCGCGCTCTTGTATCAAAACGGATTGGTAAAAGACTATTCGGACTTGTATGAACTCACCGTAGCACAGTTATTGCCTTTGGAACGTATGGCCCAAAAAAGTGCCGAAAACTTAGTCAATGGTGTTGCATTGTCAAAAAACATTCCGTTTGAACGCGTGTTATTCGCGTTGGGGATTCGATATGTGGGCGAGACGGTCGCAAAGAAATTAGCCAAACATTACAAAAACATCGAAGCACTTCAGCAAGCTTCGTTGCTCGACTTGATGTTGGTAGACGAAATTGGAGAGCGTATTGCGCAAAGTGTGATCGAGTTTTTTGATACAGCACAAAACCAACAGATCCTTGAAAGGTTAAAATCATTTGGTGTTCAGTTTGAAATAGTTGAAAAATTCAATCCCAATGCTACCCAATTGCTTGTGGGTAAAACCTTTGTTGTTTCGGGTGTTTTCGCTCAATTTTCACGTGACGAACTTAAAAAAGCAATCGAAGACAATGGAGGTAAAGTTGGCAGCTCGATTTCGTCCAAAACAGATTTTGTGATTGCAGGTGATAACATGGGGCCTGCCAAACTTGAAAAAGCAGTCCAATTAAAAATAACCATCCTGTCAGAAGATGATTTTATCGCAATGATCGCATCTTCTTAAAGACTGTATTTTATACTACGATCGATTTTCCGTTGGCAAGGATCTTTTTGTCATTGGTTAAATACAAATCGATTCTACCCAAATTAAGACCATAACAGCCTACTTGATTGATGAGAACTTCTTTGCCGTCAAGGTTTTTTTCGATCACGGGTTTGTCCAAAAATGTGTGGGTATGCCCGCCAAGAATGACGTCTATATCTTTTGTTTTTTGAGCAAGTACGATGTCAGAGGGTTTGTTTGGTTCGTCTTTGTACTTAAATCCGAGGTGCGAAAGACAGATGACCACATCGCATTTTTGTTCGTGTTTTAAAATACGAGCCATATCGGTAGCTACCTCAATAGGATCGGAGTAGACGGTTTCTTTGTAATTTTTTTTATCGACTAAGCCTTGTAATTCGATGCCAAGACCAAATATTCCTACTTTGATATCGTCTTTGAAGAAAATTTTATAAGGTTGTATGATGCCGTCTAAAAGGGTGTTTTTAAAATCATAATTCGCCGATACAAAGTCGAAAGACGCATGATGCAATTGCGATTGAAATCCGTCAATTCCGTTGTCAAAATCATGGTTTCCCATGGTTGCTAGGTCGTATTTCATCATGCTCATGAGTTTGAACTCCAATTCACCACCATAGTAATTAAAATAGGGTGTTCCTTGAAAAACATCGCCTGCATCTAATAATAAGACATTTGGATTTTCATTTCTAACGGCTTCAATGATGCTGGCTCTTCGGGCTACACCACCCATGTTGGGATTGCGCGGATGATCGGCTGGGAATGGATCAATATAGCTATGTACGTCGTTTGTATGAAGTATGGTTAGGTGTTTATGTTCAGGTTTTTTGAAACTGCTCAATCCAGCTCCAGCTGCTATGAGTGCAGTGGTTGCGGCTGTATTTTTTATAAATTCTCTTCTTTTCATCGTGTGAGGAACTTTTTGAGGGGATTAATTTTCTTTTGTGATTCGAACCGAATGATCGATTTTTAAGGTGTCAACTTCTTTAAAATCATCGATTAACACGTTTCGAAGTTTGTAGTCAATGTCATAAAATTGAATTCCTTTTTTAAAGAAAGTCATGTTGTCGCCACCATTTGATAAATAATCGGAGGTCAAGATATAGTAAATTCGATCCTCTTCAAGTGGTTTGCCTTGTATCAAGATGTTTTTTGCCTCGTTGTTTTTATCTATTGTAAAAGTAATGCCAGCAAGGGGATGTGGTTTTTTTACTTCAATGAAATATTTTGCCAATTCTAAGATCTGTTCTTTTTTTAAAGCGACAATGATGGCGCTGTTTTCAAAAGGCATGATCTCAAAGGCAGTTCGAGCGGTCACATTTCCTTGTGGGATAATGCTTCTAATACCACCATGATTTAATAAACAAGCATCGATTGCTTTCTTTTCTCTTAACAAAAAAACTTTGTTGGCTCGTTGCAAGCTGACATCGGCTAGGTAATCGCCAATAGAGGTTTGGTATTGGCCTTTTGATTTCTCTAATGTTTCTGGGCAATAAGCCAATACTTCATTTAAATCGGCATTGATATGTTCTCTGTAAGGTTTGATGTAATTTTCAACCTCTTCTTTTGCAGTATATTGCTCGTTGATGCCTATTTTTTTGCCTTCAATTTTTACAACTGTATAATTTGAATGTGCGCAAGAAAAGAGCAACGTAAATGTTAATAATAAAACAAAAAGTTTCGAAACGTGGGTGTAGTTTTTTAGATTTACCATCTGAAATGCAACTATTTTTAATTAAATTTGTAAACTAAGTAAAAGTACTATGTTTTTTAACAATATTAATCTTTTCTTTTTAAAAAAAAATGTGATGAAACGTTTGACCAATGTAAGTTCAAATGGGTCAACTAGTTCGATTAAAAAAGTAGCTGTAATTTTGGATGAAAAGTTGCTTGATTTCAAAAACGAGATCAAAGAAACTTTGATGCAGCATAAGATTATTGACCGACATATTACGTTTATTACATACAAAAGCAAATTGCACAAAGGGGAAATCCCACAATTTGATGAGATTACACCAAAAGATATTAATTCGTCTGCAATTTTTCATACAGGAAGGTTGAATTGGCATTTTGAGACTAAATATGATTTGTTGATCAATTTTTACGATGAAGCAAATCCAATCATGATGTTGTTGACTCAAATGACGAATGCCGATTTTAAAGTCGGTTTTGCATCAACAGATAAGCGTTTGAATCATTTGGTGATCAATACAAAAACGAAAGATGTTTCTGTCTTTATGGATGAATTGATTAAATATTTACAAATATTAAAAAAAATATAATTTATGCAATCATTAATTGGTACCGGTGTAGCGTTGGTTACTCCTTTTAAAAATGATTTTTCAGTCGATACTGAAGCATTGGAAAGAATTGTAAATTTCCAAGTTGAAAATGGAATTAATTACTTGGTGGTTCTTGGGACAACAGCAGAAAATGCTACATTAAGTGCTGCTGAAAAAGAATTGGTTATTGCAACCGTTGTCAAAGCAAATAATAAAAGATTGCCTTTGGTATTGGGAGTAGGAGGGAATCATACCCATGCTATTTTAGAAGAATTGAAATCCAGAGATTTTTCAGATTTTGTGGCCATTTTATCTGTTTCTCCCTATTACAACAAGCCTACACAAGAAGGAATTTACCAGCACTTTAAAGCCATTGCTGAAGTAGCTCCTTTGCCTATTATTCTATACAACGTACCCGGAAGAACGTCAAGCAATATGTTGCCGTCAACGGTAATTCGTTTGGCAAATGATTTTGAAAATATTGTAGCGATCAAAGAAGCAGCTGGAGACATGGTTCAAGCGATGAAGTTGATTCAGAATGCTCCGAAAAACTTCCATGTGATCTCTGGAGATGACATGATAACCCTTCCAATGGTTTTGGCAGGAGGAAGTGGTGTGATTTCGGTCATCGGAGAAGGTTTTCCGAAGCAATTTTCAGAAATGGTGCGTCTCGGATTGGAAAGAAAAGTAGATGAGGCATATGCGTTGCATTATCAAATTGCGGATGCAATCGACATGATTTTTGAGCAAGGAAACCCGGCAGGAATCAAAGAAGTGCATAAAGCATTGGGCTTGTCAGAGAACGTAGTTCGTTTGCCACTTGTAAATGTTTCAGAAGATTTGGCAAAAAGACTCACGGATTTCACCAAAAAAATGCAATAAATTCAAGTTGAAAAAAAACTTTTGTGGTATCTAAATAATAACTAATTTTGCATTTGCTTTTTATCCAGCAATTTGCAGGGCTCATAAAGCAACAAATAATAAAAGAATGAAAAGATTTATCGTCTTATTTACAGTTTTAATTTTGTTTTCATCTTGTAATGAATATCAAAAAGCAATGAAATCGGAAGATGTTGCTTTTAAATTTGATGTGGCTACAAAATTATACGACAAAGGGGATCTAGGTAGAGCTATCTTATTGATTGAGCAAATTGCTCCAGCTTTTAAAGGGAGGCCACAAGCCGAAAAACTGTTTTATATGTATTCTCAATCTTTGTACAAAACAGAGCAGTTCGGTTTAGCAGCGTATCAATTTGAGAGCTTTAGTTCGACCTACCCAAAAAGTGAGAAAGCAGAAGAAGCATTCTATTTGTCTGCAAAATGTTATGCGAATATTTCACCAAGATACAGCTTGGATCAAGTAGATACGAACAAAGCATTAGCAAAAATGCAGGAATACATCGATCGTTATCCCGAGTCAAAAAACATGGAGGAGGCGAATGAAATCACACGTGTATTAAGAAATAAATTAGAACAAAAAGCATTTGAAAATGCCAAACAGTTCAATACAATTTCAGATTACAAAGCATCGATCGTTGCTTTGGATAATTTTATCACAGATTTTCCAGGAACGCCATACAAAGAGGATGCATTATATATAAAATTAGATTCAGCTTATTTATTGGCTATCAATAGTGTTCAAAGTAAGATGGAAGAAAGATTGCACAATGCCAAAACTTCGTATGACAACTTAATGAAGTTCAAAAGCGATACAAAATATAAAAACAAAGCTGATAAAATGTTAGCTTCAATTGAAAAAGAATTACAACAATTTTCTAAATAACATGTCATGGATTTAAAAAAAACAAATGCTCCAGTAAACACAATAACATACAATAAATCTGTTATTGAAGAACCAACAGGTAACGTTTATGAAGCAATAACGATTATGGCTAAAAGAGCAAATCAAATCAATTCTGAAATCAAAAAAGAATTGATCGATAAATTAGAAGAGTTTGCTACTTACAACGATAGTTTGGAAGAAGTTTTTGAAAACAAAGAGCAAATCGAAGTTTCTAAATTCTATGAAAAATTGCCTAAACCACATGCATTAGCTGTTCAAGAGTGGTTGGATGACAAAACGTATTACAACGACTCAAGTAAATAACAATCAACTATGTCGGTTTTAAGTGGTAAAAAAATAGTACTAGGTATTTCTGGTGGGATTGCCGCATACAAAACTGCAAATTTGGTTCGACTTTTTATAAAAGCAGGTGCACATGTCCAAGTGATCATGACACCTGCTTCTAAGGATTTTGTAACACCACTTACGTTATCAACACTTTCGAAAAATCCTGTTTATTCTGATTTTTATACTTCCAACGAAGACGAAGCAAAAGACGCTGTTTGGAACAATCACGTTGAGTTTGCACTTTGGGCAGATTATATGGTGATTGCACCTGCTACCGCCAATACACTCTCCAAAATGGCTTCGGGAAATTGTGATAATTTACTAATTGCCACGTATTTGTCAGCAAAATGTCCGGTTTATTTTGCACCTGCCATGGATTTGGACATGTACAAACATCCTTCTACAACCGCCTCTTTTTCGGCACTTGAATCTTTTGGAAACACCATCATCCCGGCAGAATCGGGCGAACTTGCTAGCGGTCTTTCCGGCGAAGGGAGAATGGCAGAACCCGAACATATTCTTTCATTTATAGAAGCCGATATCGAAAAAAAACTACCTCTTAAAGGTAAAAAAATACTGGTTACCGCCGGACCCACATACGAAGCCATAGATCCCGTGCGTTTTATTGGGAATCATTCCACTGGGAAAATGGGTTTTGATCTTGCGCATTGTGCAGCAAGTCAGGGAGCTCAAGTGGTTTTGGTTACGGGTCCAACATATCTGCAAACAACCAATCCTTCCATTCAATTGATCCGGGTTACTTCTGCGGATCAGATGTATGAGGCATGTCATCTTTATTATGATGAGGTAGATGTAGCTATTGCAGCCGCTGCCGTTGCTGATTATCGCCCGATACAAGTGGCTGATCAAAAAATTAAAAAAACAGAAAGTACTTTTTCTATTGAATTAGAAAAAACAAAAGATATATTAGCATCCATGGGTGCAAAAAAGAAAAATCAGTTTTTGATTGGTTTTGCTTTGGAAACTGAAAATGAAATTGAAAATGCCAAGGTGAAAATTCAGAAAAAAAACTTAGATTTGATCGTTTTAAATTCGTTACAAGATGAAGGTGCTGGTTTTGGGAAACCAACCAACAAAGTCACTTTTATTGATAAAAATGGAGCAATACAACCGATGGAACTAAAATCGAAAGAATCCGTATCATTGGATATTATCAACCTAATCATTCAACATTATCATGCGTAAAATCTTATTGTTTGCTTTTTTATGTGTCCATTTCGTTGCGACTGCGCAAGAATTAGATTGCAAAGTAGTGGTAGATTATTCCAAAATCACCAATGCCAACACGCAGATTTTTAAAAATTTGGAAGTTGCCCTCAATGATTTTGTAAATAAAACCAATTGGACAGATCGTAAATTTCAGCAAAATGAAAAGATCAGTTGCGCCATGATTATTGTCTTAAATGAGTACAATTCGAATAATTTTTCGGCTTCTATTCAGGTGCAATCTTCACGTCCTGTTTATAATTCGAGTTATGTTTCGCCGGTCTTAAATATTAATGATAAAGACTTTAATTTCAAATACATAGAATTTGAAAACATCAATTATAATCCGAATAGTTTCGATTCCAATTTGGTTTCGACCCTTGCTTTTTATGCCAATTTGATCATTGGTATGGATGCAGAAACTTTTGTTGCCAATAGCGGAACGGATTATTTCAATATTGCTCAAAATATTGTGAGTGTTGCTGCTCAAAGCGGCTACAAGGGTTGGTCGCAATCCGATGGAAATCAAAATCGTTTTTTTATCATCAACGATATCTTATCGCCCACTTTTAGACCTTTTCGCCAAACCATGACTGATTATCACACCAGTTTAGACGGTATGACTAAAGATGTAAAAAACGCCAAATTAAGTGTTGAAAAATCAATTCAGGATTTAGGATCAATTTATTCCTTACGTCCCAATGCCTTGGTAACACGTTTGTTTTTTGATGCTAAATCCGATGAAATTATTTCTATTTTTTCTGGCGGTCCAGCAATTCCTATTTCCGAATTAGTCAACACATTGAATAAAATATCGCCATTAAATTCTGCAAAATGGTCGCAAATTAAAATGTAAATCATATTCTCTTTGCCCAATGATAACTTCATTATCAATTGAAAATTACGCCTTAATTGAAAAACTCTCGGTAGATTTTACGGATGG
>JAGNYR010000011.1:0-20152 GCA_017984835.1 Flavobacterium sp.
TCGAAGGAATGTTTTCCGTGTTGTTGTAAATAAGGAAGTGGAGCTGGCTCCTGGGTTGGTCCTTTTACTCGAAAAGGCTCTAAAGCATCCATGGTTACAATCCAAGGCGAAATAGAAGAAGCAAAATTTTTGGCTAAAAAGGGTCCGAGTGGCACATACTCCCATTTTTGAATGTCGCGTGCGCTCCAATCATTTAATAATACCATTCCAAATATATAGTCTTCTGCTTCATTGATCGGAATGTTTTCTCCCATAATGTTAGCATCTGTTGTAATGAATGCCGTTTCAAGTTCGAAGTCAACCAATCTAGAGGGTCCAAAAACCGGTGTGGTTTCTCCATTTGGAAGGGTTTGTCCCATCGGTCTGTGAACCGGAATGCCGGATGGAACGATAGTTGAACTTCTGCCGTGATATCCTACAGGAATGTGAAGCCAGTTGGGTAGCAAGGCGTTTTCAGGATCGCGAAACATTTTACCCACATTGGTTGCGTGTTCTTTACTTGAATAAAAATCAGTGTAATCGCCAATTAAAACAGGAAGCTGCATTTCAACATCTTCTATATTGAAAATGATGATTTCACGGTGTTCCTGGTTGTCTCTTAACAAAGGATTGTTGCTGTCAAAAATCTCACTCAACCGATTTCTAACCAATCGCCAGGTCTTTTTTCCGTCGGAAATAAAATCATTCAAAGTGTCCTGCATGAACATATCATCGGTCAATTCGATTCCATCGAAATAATTTAACTGCTGTAAGGCTCCCATGTCTATGGCAAAATCCCCGATTCGGGTTCCGATAGTGATGACGTCTTCTTTGGTAATGAATACTCCGAAAGGTAAGTTCTGTATAGGAAAATCGCTGTTCTCGTGAACCGCTAACCATGATTTTTGATTGGGATTATAGTTTAATTTTGGCATGTGTAAGTTTGTTGATTTGTTGTTGAAAAATAACTAATCAAATATATCATTTTGAATTTATTTGACAAACATATTTCGTAATTTTGAAAAGTTTTTAACTAAAATCTTAAAAAATGCAACGCGACGAACAAATTTTCGATCTAATTTTAGACGAACAAGAAAGACAAGTACATGGAATTGAGCTAATTGCTTCGGAGAATTTTGTCAGTGACCAAGTAATGGAAGCTGCAGGTTCTTGTTTAACCAATAAATATGCTGAAGGATATCCTGGAAAAAGATATTATGGAGGGTGTGAAGTAGTAGATATCGTAGAACAAATTGCTATTGACAGAGCGAAAGCATTGTTTGGTGCTGAGTATGCAAATGTGCAACCACATTCTGGTTCACAGGCAAATACTGCCGTTTATCACGCTTGCTTGAAGCCGGGTGATAAAATTTTAGGATTTGACTTATCGCATGGTGGGCATTTAACACACGGGTCTCCTGTTAACTTTTCAGGTAGATTATATAGTCCTGTTTTTTACGGAGTAGAAAAAGAAACCGGGCGTTTTGATTATGATAAAATTCAAGAAATTGCTACTAGAGAGCAACCTAAATTAATCATTGCTGGGGCATCTGCTTATTGTCGTGATATGGATTTTGCACGTTTCAGACAAATTGCGGATAGCGTAAATGCTATTTTATTAGCCGATATTTCGCATCCAGCTGGATTGATTGCCAAAGGATTGATGAACGATCCTATTCCGCATTGTCATATCGTAACTACTACCACGCACAAAACATTAAGAGGACCAAGAGGAGGAATGATATTGATGGGGAAAGATTTTGAAAACCCGTTTGGATTAACTACACCAAAAGGAGAAATCAGAATGATGTCTTCCTTATTGGATTTGGCAGTTTTTCCAGGTAATCAAGGTGGACCCTTGATGCATATCATTGCTGCAAAAGCGGTTGCTTTTGGCGAATGTTTGAGTGATGAGTTCTTTAAATATACGATGCAAGTTCAAAAAAATGCAAAAGCTATGGCTGAAGCGTTTACCAAAAGAGGTTATGATTTAATTTCTGGAGGAACAGACAATCACATGATGTTGATTGACTTGCGTAATAAAAATATTACGGGTAAAGATGCTGAAAACGCATTAGTTCGCGCAGAGATCACAGTGAACAAAAACATGGTTCCTTTCGATGATAAATCACCTTTTGTAACTTCTGGAATCCGAGTTGGAACTCCTGCTATTACGACCCGTGGTTTGGTTGAAGCTGATATGGAAACCATTGTTTCATTAATTGATCGAGTGATTACAAATTACACAGACGAAGCTGTTATTGAAGCAGTAGCCGAAGAAGTAAATGAAATGATGGGTGATCGTCCAATGTTTGTATTTTAATATTACATTATGTCAACTTTTAGATTAAAACTTCCTACTGATCCAAGATGGGTGAATATTGTCGAGCAAAATATTGAAGATATTTTAACCGATCATGCTTGGTGCGAACAAAAAGCGGCTACCAATGCCATTACAATCATTACCATTAATTCTGAATTTCCGGATTTAGTTTCTGATATGTTGGCTCTTGCCAAAGAAGAGATTGAACATTTTCAAATGGTGAATGATATTATAGTAAAGCGTGGCTTGGTTTTAGGAAGAGAGCGCAAAGATGAATATGTAGGAGAGTTGGCACAATACATGAAAAAAAGCAACACCGGAAGCAGGGTTTCAGGCTTAGTAGAACGCTTGTTGTTTTCTGCAATGATTGAAGCTAGAAGTTGTGAACGCTTTAAAGTTCTTTCAGAAAATATCCAAGATGAAGAATTGGCTGTTTTTTACCGAGAATTAATGGAAAGTGAAGCGGCTCATTATACAACCTTCATTGGTTATGCAAGAAAATACGGACGTGGAATTGATGTTGAAAAACGTTGGCAAGAATGGCTTGAGTTTGAAGCATCGGTTATTCAAAAGTATGGCAAAAATCAAACGGTACACGGATAATAAAAAATAGCTGCCTCCTAAAGGCGGCTTTTTTTATATCAAAAAAAATATAATCTAAGAGTAAGCAAAAAAGAAGTACATTTTTTCTATTTTTGTTCAAACAACCAGCACGCATTATGTATAAATTGATCATTCGACCTTTTCTTTTTTTATTTGATCCAGAGAAAGTACATTATTTCACCTTTTCAGTCATTAGAAATTTGTCCCTAATTCCAGGTTTTTCCTCTCTCACAAAATGGGTGTATAAAGTCAATGATCCCTTATTGGAAACGGAAGTTTTTGGATTGAAATTCCCAAATCCAGTTGGACTAGCAGCCGGATTTGATAAGGACGCCAAACTATATCAGGAATTGTCAAATTTCGGTTTTGGTTTTATAGAAATCGGAACTTTAACACCGGTGGGTCAGGACGGAAATCCTAAAAAACGATTGTTTCGATTAAAGGAGGACAATGCTATTATCAATCGGATGGGCTTTAATAATGGTGGCGTTCAATCAGCAGTGGAACGTTTGAAAAAAAATAAAAACGTACTGATTGGTGGAAATATCGGGAAAAACAAAATCACATCAAACGAAGAGGCTGTTTTAGATTATCAAATTTGCTTTGAAGCATTGTTTGATCATGTAGATTATTTTGTGGTTAATGTGAGTTCACCAAACACGCCCAATTTGAGAGCACTTCAGGACAAAGAGCCATTGACCAAATTGTTGCAAACGCTTCAAGATGCCAATGTCAAAAAAACAACATCCAAACCCATTCTTTTAAAAATAGCACCCGATTTAACGGATGAACAATTAGTAGACATTATTTCCATTGTAGAAGATACTAAAATCGCCGGGGTAATTGCAACCAATACCACTCTTTCAAGAGAAGGCTTGGTTTCAAATAATAAGGAGGAAATGGGAGGTTTGTCTGGGAAACCACTTAGTAAAAGAGCTACAGAAGTCATCCGATTTTTACATGAAAAAAGTAAGGGGTCTTTTCCAATAATTGGTGTGGGCGGTATTCATACGGTTCAAGATGCTTTAGAGAAATTAGAGGCAGGTGCCAGTTTGGTTCAGCTTTACACTGGATTTATTTACGAAGGCCCCCAATTAGTTAAGGAAATCAATAAGGCGGTAGTTGCCAAACGAAGAGCTAAGTAAGTGAAAAAAATCAAAATCATAGAATGTCCTCGTGACGCCATGCAGGGAATCAAGCCTTTTATTCCCACAGAGCGCAAGGTAGATTACATCCAATCCTTACTTAGAGTTGGTTTTGATACGATTGATTTTGGAAGTTTTGTTTCCGCAAAAGCGATTCCGCAAATGCAAGATACTGCTGAAGTATTGGCACGCCTTGATTTATCGCAAACAAATAGTAAATTATTAGCGATTATTGCCAATACGCAAGGCGCGCAAACTGCTTCGCAACACCCAGAAATTCAGTACTTAGGTTTTCCGTTTTCCATTTCAGAAAATTTTCAGATGCGAAACACCCATAAAACGATTGCCGAAAGTGTTCAAACATTATCTGAAATTTTAGAAATTGCATCTGTAAAAAACAAAGAAGTGGTCACCTATATTTCCATGGGCTTCGGAAATCCTTATGGTGATCCATGGAATGTAGATATTGTGGGTGAATGGACAGAAAAATTAGCGCACATGGGCGTAAAAATCCTTTCTCTTTCGGATACCATCGGAAGCTCTACCCCGGAAATGATTCATCATTTGTTTTCCAATTTAATACCAAAATACCCAAACATCGAATTTGGAGCACACCTTCATACCACGCCACAACTTTGGCATGAAAAGGTTGATGCTGCATTCCAAGCAGGATGTACTCGATTTGACGGAGCCATACAAGGCTTTGGAGGTTGTCCGATGGCAAAGGATGTGCTTACTGGAAACATGCCAACCGAAAAGTTGCTTTCCTATTTTACAGAACAAAAAGCCGATACTTCTACAAGTCCTATGAGTTTTGAAAGCGCCTACAATGTGGCCTCAAGATTGTTTGGGGAATTTCATTAAGCCGTGTTTTTTCAATCCGTAAGTATTTGCACATCCAACTAAAATCTTTTGTTTTGATGCTGCTAACTCGTAGTCTCTGAAAACTATTCTTGAATTACCAATTTCTATTTACTTTTTTTTGTATATTTGCACGCAATTTAACAATTACTACAAATTGCAATGAAAGCACACACTCAAAAAATTATCGGAGAAGGATTAACGTATGACGACGTATTGTTAATTCCAAATTATTCTGAAGTTTTACCTCGTGAAGTTAATATACAATCTAAAATTTCAAGAAATATTTCTTTAAATGTTCCTATTGTATCTGCTGCAATGGATACCGTAACCGAAAGCTCTATGGCTATTGCTATGGCGCAAGAAGGAGGTATTGGAGTGTTACACAAAAACATGACAATTGAGCAACAAGCAGCCAAAGTTAGAAAGGTTAAGCGTGCCGAAAGTGGTATGATCATCGATCCGGTAACTTTGGGGTTGACCGCTACAGTAGGTGATGCTAAATTGTTGATGAAAGAACATGGAATTGGTGGTATTCCCGTGGTAGATCAAGAAGGTGTACTTAAAGGAATCGTGACCAACCGTGATTTGCGATTCGAAAAAATAAATGCCCGAAACATTGTTGAGGTAATGACTTCAAAAAATCTTGTAACGGCAGCAGAAGGTACTACGCTTCAAGAAGCAGAAGGTATTTTGCAAGAAAATAAAATTGAAAAACTTCCTGTAGTCGATCAAAACAACAAATTGGTTGGTTTGATTACTTTTAGAGATATTACAAAACTAACACAAAAGCCAATTGCCAATAAAGATTCATTTGGACGTTTACGTGTAGCCGCTGCTTTGGGTGTTACTGCCGATGCATTGGAACGCGCAACAGCCTTGGTAAATGCCGGTGTAGATGCAGTGATTATTGACACAGCTCACGGACACACAAAAGGGGTGGTGGATGTTTTAAAATTAGTAAAATCAAAATTTCCAAATCTAGATGTAATTGTAGGTAATATTGCTACGGCAGAAGCTGCTTTGTATTTAGTGCAAAATGGAGCAGATGGTGTCAAAGTAGGTATTGGACCTGGGTCAATCTGTACAACGCGAGTTGTTGCAGGAGTTGGGTTTCCACAGTTTTCAGCTGTGTTAGAAGTGGCTGCCGCACTAAGAGGTTCGGGAGTTCCTGTCATTGCAGATGGTGGGATTCGTTATACAGGTGATATTCCTAAAGCGATTGCTGCAGGTGCTGATTGCGTAATGCTTGGATCACTTTTAGCCGGAACCAAAGAATCACCAGGAGAAACCATTATTTTTGAAGGTAGAAAATTCAAATCCTACCGAGGTATGGGATCAGTTGAAGCTATGCAAGAAGGATCGAAAGACCGCTACTTTCAAGATGTGGAAGATGATATCAAAAAATTAGTTCCAGAAGGAATTGTAGGTCGTGTGCCATACAAAGGAGAGTTGAATGAAAGCATGCAACAATTCATTGGCGGACTTCGTGCCGGAATGGGATATTGTGGTGCTAAAGATGTAGCAACTTTGCAAGAAAACGGACGTTTTGTGCGCATCACAACAAGCGGAATTGGAGAAAGCCATCCACATAACGTGACGATTACCAAAGAAGCTCCTAATTATTCGAGATAGAATTTTTGGTTGTGGTCATTCCAAAGAAATTTAATGGAAAGTAAACATAAAAAAAGCTCACAAATATTGTGAGCTTTTTTTATTTATATAATGTTGTTGATTAGATTCCCAAATAATTACTTGGTGTAATCACTCGCAATTCTGCTTTTACTTCTTCAGCTACATTAAGACGTTCAATAAATCCGTGAATGGCTTCTTTATTGATTACCGAATTGGTTCTTGTTAAGTCTTTTAAAGCTTCGTACGGATTTGGATAACCTTCTCGGCGTAAAATGGTTTGAATAGCTTCAGCAACGACTGCCCAATTTCTTTCTAAATCTTCTTCAAATTTAATTTCGTTCAATACCAGTTTGTTCAATCCTTTTAAAGTAGCTTCAAAAGCAATAAGGGTATGACCCATTGGAACCCCAATATTTCTCAAAACCGTACTGTCGGTTAAGTCACGTTGTAACCTCGAAATAGGCAATTTTGCTGATAAATGTTCGAAGATCGCGTTGGCAATTCCTAAATTCCCTTCCGAATTTTCAAAATCAATTGGGTTTACTTTATGTGGCATCGCCGAAGATCCAATCTCACCTGCTTTGATTTTTTGTTTGAAATAATCCATTGAAACATAGGTCCATATATCTCTGTCCAAATCAATGATGATGGTATTGATTCTTTTTAAAGCATCAAAAAAGGCAGCAAAATGATCGTAATGTTCTATTTGTGTGGTTGGAAAAGAATGGTGTAATCCTAAAATGGTTTCTACGAATTCTGTTCCAAATTGTTTCCAATCGGTTGTAGGAAATGCCACGTGATGTGCATTGTAATTTCCGGTTGCACCACCAAATTTCGCTGCAAACGGAACGTTAAACAACAAACGCATTTGCTCTTCAAGTCGTTCTACATACACCAAAATCTCTTTTCCTAATCGAGTAGGAGAGGCAGGTTGCCCGTGAGTACGTGCAAGCATGGGGATGTCTTTCCATTCGATAGCTAATTCTTTTAATTTAGCCACAACAGAAATTAAAGAAGGCAAATACACATCTTCAAAAGCTTCTTTTGTAGAAAGTGGAATGGCCGTGTTGTTGATGTCTTGAGAGGTCAATCCAAAGTGAATGAATTCTTTGTAATCTTGTAATCCTAAAGCATCAAATTTTGATTTGATAAAATATTCAACCGCTTTTACATCGTGGTTGGTTGTTTTTTCGGTTTCTTTGATCCAAAGTGCATCTTCAGTGGTAAAATGGGTGTAAATTTTTCTTAATTCTTCATACGCAGAAGCATTTACTCCACTTAGTTGCGGCAGCTGGGCATTGCAAAGAGAAATGAAATATTCAACTTCTACTAATACTCTGTATTTGATTAAGGCTTCCTCAGAAAAATAAGGGGCCAAGGATTGTGTTTTACTTCTATATCTTCCGTCAATTGGAGATATCGCATTCAATTCTGTAAGTTGCATGATGTTGTGTTGTTGTTTTGAGGCTGTAAAGATAAAAAGAACTTATAAGTTTTTATGCTTTTCACGAATATTTTCTAGTCTTTTAGATGCAATAATGGACAAAAAACACATTCATTTTGTATTCGGTCAAAACCCTTCCTTTTTTTTCTTTGTATCGAATTAGAAATTAAAATAGCAATTATTACTAAATTGATTTATTATTTTTGCATAAAATTACAACGATGATTGATTTAGATTATTTACATTTTCTTGAAAACATACTTACTGAAAACAGAAAAGAACGATTTTTAGAGGTTTTGAAAAATCGCACAAACCACTTTACTGTGGCAATTGAAGATGTATTTCAACTTCATAATACGAGTGCGGTGATGCGAAGTTGTGAAGTTTTTGGTATTCAGCAACTCAATGTTGTGGAAGAGAAATACGGTAAAAACATCGATAAAGAAATTGCCATGGGTGCACAAAAATGGGTAGATGTAAACCGTTTTGAATCCATTGAAAATTGTATAGAAACATTAAAAAACAAAGGATATCAAATCATTGCAAC
Organism: Flavobacterium sp.; assembly: GCA_017984835.1. Lineage (GTDB taxonomy): Bacteria > Bacteroidota > Bacteroidia > Flavobacteriales > Flavobacteriaceae > Flavobacterium. The sequence continues at coordinate 8,538 of JAGNYR010000011.1, forward strand.
AACCCCTCACAAAGAGGATTGTTTGCTTGAGAATTTTGATATTACCAAACCCAGTGCTTTGTTTTTTGGAACAGAAAAAGAAGGTCTTTCGCAAGAGGTTTTGAATGCTGCCGACGGGTATTTAAAAATACCAATGGTCGGATTTACTGAAAGTTTGAACATTTCAGTTTCTGCTGCCATCATTATTCAAAACTTAATGAATCGTTTGCATCGTTCCGATATCAATTGGCAACTTACCGATGAGCAAATCCTTGAAAAAAGATTGCAATGGGCCAAAAATACAATAAAAGACATCAAACGAATCGAAGAACGATATTATTCAAAAGAATAAGGTAGTCTATTCTTTGTACTCTATGATATCGCCAGGTTGGCATTCCAATACATTGCAAATTGCCTCGAGCGTACTGAATCGGATTGCTTTTGCTTTTCCTGTTTTTAATATGGATAAATTTGCCAATGTGATGTCTACTTTTACCGAAAGCTCATTCAATGATATTTTTCTTTTAGCCATCATCACATCTAGGTTGATTACAATTGCCATGGTTATACGGTTAATTCGTTTTCTTCTTGAATTTCGATTCCTTTTTTAAAGATTTGTGCAATGACCAAAAGTACAATTCCCATAAAAAGCCAAACATCTGCACCTCCAATTTTCAATACTTCAATTTCTGGCAAGGTAATTTGTTTGCTTGCTATCCATTGGATGTAGTTTTTTGCACCAGCCGAAAACAAACCGATACCTATAGCAATATAAGCAGCCAATGAAATAAATTTACCAACGGCGCGATTAAAAGGTTGTACCAAGTTTAAATGTTTGTCGTGGATCACTTTGATGATGGTGTAAAACAATATCGCTTTTAGAATAGCAATGATATTCAGATAGGTGGTTACGGCAAAAAAATGACCTGCATCGTAGTTGTAAAGGTTTGATAAATCTAATTTTCCCCAAAAATGACTGGCTAAATCAGCGTCAACAGCTAAGGTGTAAACGGTATTTGTTAATAAGCCTCCGGCTTCAATACACAAGCCTATAAAAAGAATCCAAGATAGGATATACAATATTTTTAACATCGTTGAGGTGGTGATTTTTATTTCCATTTGTCATACAATTTTAAAGTTGTGTACAAATATCAATAAAAATTTATTGATAAACAATAAAAAATATCAATTCTTTTTCAAAACTTTATATTGTTCGTAACAATCACCGATAGCATCTAATATTTGAAGGTCGTTGGCAGTTTTGATAAATGCTTCCGAATAACTGCAACGTTGCAAAATTTCTGGAATTTCATTTTTATCGATTCCAAGGAGTGCGGCAATCGTTTCTCGATCAAACTTTGTTTCCAGGAGGTTTCGAACGGTATCGTCTTTTTTCATTTCCTTCAATCGACGTAATTCTTTTGGTTTTTTTCCGAAGAAATTATAAAGCATGTCAGCCGGATTAAAGATCGAATTCATGACTCTAGAAAAGGCACCCGGAGAATATTCCCCTCCTTCATAGGCATTGGGTAATCCCGAAATGCTGTATCGATAATTTTCATTGGTCGGAATCAATTTTGTGTCCACTTCCAAATAGCCAGTTAAGTTGTATTTTCGAACCACAACTTCTTCGAGAGCAATGGCTTTTTCGGTAAGTTTTATTTTGGCATCTCCATTTTTGATCCAATCGTTGGTTACTTTTACTTTAATCGATTGGTAACCTACCATAGTAATATGAAGTGTATCCAGTGATTCTGCGTCTATTTCAAAATAACCATTGGTGTTAGAAACACTTCCTTTTACTTTGTTGACATTAATGATGTTCACGTTTGGTAGGGATCTTCCTGTGTTAGCATTGATGATAGTTCCTTTTACTTTGTTGTGAAGAGGTGCGTCTTGAGCTTGAGCAAAAGTGCCGATAAAAAAGGTAAGAAAAACTAAAAAATACTTCATGGTTTGATTTGAAAGTTTAAAAGTAAAAAAGTATCCTCGATAATCGGTTGCTTTGTTCCAATTATTATAAGAAAATTAACAAAATCAATTATTTTCTTAATTGTAATGAAGAACGAAGGTGACTAAATAAAAAAAGTTCCAATTAAAAAATTGGAACTTTTATATTCGAGTAGAGGAAGGTATTAGCTTCTTCTAGGTCTTCTTGTTTTTGCTGCTTCAAATGAACGTGATGCAGGACGATCTTCACCGTTTGCAGAGAATGGTCTAGAAGCACGTTGTGCCGATCCTGGTTCTCTTCTTGGTGCAGCACCTCGATCACTTCTGAATCCGCCTTCTCTTGGTCCAGAGTTTCTGTCTCCACGGAAACCACCTTCTCTTGGTCCTGAATTTCGGTCACCTCTAAAGCCACCCGAACTTCTTCCGCCACCAAATCCACCAGAACTTCTTCCGTTGTGGTCACGTCTTCCGCCACCGTCATTTTTAGAAATTTCCACATTGATGCGTCTTCCGTTAAGGTCAAAACCATTCAATACTTCCATTACTTTATCGGTATGTTCTGCATCTGTATTAAAGAAAGAAAATCCTTCTTTTACATCTACTTTAAACACGTCGTCGCGTCCTAATTCTAGTGTTTCTTTTAAGAAATCTTTCAATTGCATCCAATCGAAATCATCTCTTGAACCAATGTTTACAAAATATCTTGTAGCGCCACCGTTATTATTTTCTCTTGGAGCTCCGTCTCTTTCTCTTCGGTCTGAACCAGAAGCTTGAGAAGAAAGATCTCTGTTTTTCTTGTAATAATTGATGAATCGGTTGAATTCAACAGATACCATTTTCTTGATTAATTCTTCTTTCGATAAGCCTTCCAATACTTCATTGATGGCCGGAAGGTAGTTGTCAATTTCGTGATCTACTTCGGTATCTTTGATTTTGTTGGCTAAATGCAACAATTGAATTTCGCAAATTTCGATTCCAGAAGGAATGGTTTTTTCTTGAAATTTTTGTTGGATGATTCTTTCAATAGATGAAATCTTACGTAATTCACTTTTGGTTACAATTACGATGGAAGTACCTAATTTTCCCGCACGACCTGTACGACCAGAACGGTGGTTGTATGTTTCAATTTCGTCGGGTAATTGATAATTCACTACGTGTGTGATATTATCTACGTCAATACCACGAGCCGCAACATCGGTTGCAACCAACATTTGGATTTGACGACCTCTAAACGATTTCATTACTCCGTCACGTTGCGCTTGAGATAAATCTCCGTGCAATGCAGCAGCGCTGTAACCGTCTTCGATTAATTTTTCTGCAACGGCTTGTGTATCACGTTTGGTTCTACAAAAAACGACAGAAAAAATATCAGGATTAGCATCTGCTAAACGTTTCAAAGCTTCGTAACGATCACGTGCGTTCACACAATAAAACTCGTGTGAAACAGTAGCCGAACCAGAGTTTTTCGTTCCTACAGTTACTTCAGCTGGATTTGACATGAATTTTTTAGCAATTCGTGCTACTTCAGCGGGCATGGTTGCAGAGAATAACCACGTGTTTTTCTCATCTGGAGTATCGGATAAAATCGATACAATGTCTTCATAAAAACCCATGTTCAACATCTCATCTGCTTCGTCAAGAATACAGAAATTGATGTTTTTGATGTTCACAAGACCTCTGTTGATCATGTCTTGCATTCTACCTGGAGTTGCCACAATGATTTGTGCTCCACGTTTAATTTCTCGGGCTTGTTCTGTAATGCTTGCACCACCATAAACTGCCACTGTATGTAATCCTTTTACATATTTTGAGTATTGTTTAATCTCGTTGGTGATTTGTAAGCATAGCTCACGCGTTGGGGATAAAATTAACGCTTGTGTACTTCTGTCTTCAGCATCAAGTTTTTGTATTAGTGGAAAACCGAAAGCTGCCGTTTTCCCTGTACCTGTTTGTGCTAAAGCTACTAAGTCTGTGTTTTGTTCCAATAGTACTGGAATCGCTTTTTCTTGCACTTCTGACGGATTCTCAAATCCTAGATCTTTGATCGCCAGCAGTAGCGACTCATTCAGACCTAATTGTTCAAATTTATTCATATAAAGTTTTAAAATTTGGTGCAAAGGTAGATTTAAAAAACGATATAAACTAATTTGTTATTTTTTGATTATCAATAGGTTAGATGTTTTGTATTTTCGGATAGCTGCATATATTGAAGTCAAATGCAGTTTTTGATTGAAAAAAAATAATTTTTGACACTAGATTTACTCCTGTGAATGGATGAAATGAATCAATTTTTTTACGGCAATTCCGCGGTGGCTTATGTTTGATTTTTCTTCTAAAGTCAACTCAGCAAAGGTTTTTTGATATCCATCGGCCACAAAAATAGGATCGTATCCAAAACCATTGCTGCCGATGCGCTGTTCAATAATTTGACCCTTGATGATGCCCGTAAACAAATGTTGCATTCCTTTGATATTCAAGCAAATTACGGTTTTGAAATTGGCTTTTTTATTTTCAAATTCTTTTAAATTAGCCAAAAGTTTATCAATATTGTGCGCGTCATTTTTAGGTTCTCCGGCATAACGAGCCGAAAAAACACCTGGTTCGCCATTCAAAGCATCTACTTCCAGACCCGAATCATCGGCAAAACAAGCATAACCATATTTTTCGGTTACATAATTTGCTTTTAGGATGGCATTTCCTTCAATGGTGTCGGCTGTTTCCGGAATTTCTTCGGTACATCCAATGTCTTCTAGGCTCAAAATTTGAATGGATGCAGGTACCAAAAGTTGAATTTCTTTGATTTTATTTTTATTGTTGGAGGCAAAAACGAGTTTCATAAAAGGTTATTTTTTGTAAAAGTACACATTTCAGCTGAAAATGCTAGTCTACCCCCGGTTGAAGCGGTAGCCCCGAAAACGTACTGCTTGATTTTTCTAGCTTTAAAAAGGCGACCTTAGAAGCCCTTTTTTAAAGCAAAGAAAAAAAGTTGTACGTGGAGGGCTTAAGCGGAAAACGGGAATAGGTTTTTATATAAATGAATTTAAATTATTTTAAATCATTAAAAAGAAATTCACTATTTTTGCATCGTTTTTTAACAACATATTTATCATGGTAAAAGATTTATTTGAAAGAATACAGAACAATAAAGGGCCATTAGGAAAATGGGCTTCTCAAGCAGAAGGTTATTTTGTTTTTCCAAAATTGGAAGGCGAATTGGGACCAAGAATGCAATTTCAAGGAAAGAATATTTTGAACTGGAGTTTGAATGATTATTTAGGACTAGCGAATCATCCAGAAGTTCGAAAAGCAGATACCGAAGCAGCGATTGCATATGGTGCAGCTTACCCTATGGGTGCCCGAATGATGAGTGGTCACACAAAATACCACGAGCAATTGGAGCAAGAATTGGCTGCTTTTGTCATGAAAGAATCGGCTTATTTGCTGAATTTTGGTTACCAAGGAATTATGTCAACGATTGATGCGTTGGTGACTAGAAATGATGTGATTGTTTATGATGTGGATGCGCACGCATGTATTATAGACGGAGTTCGTTTGCACAGTGGAAAACGTTTTACTTACCGTCATAACGATGTGGAGAGTATGGAGAAAAACTTGCAACGTGCTACGAAACTTGCTGAAGAAACAGGTGGAGGTATTTTGTTCATTACCGAAGGTGTTTTTGGAATGCGTGGACAACAAGGAAAGTTGAAGGAAGTGGTTGAAATGAAAAAGAAATACAACTTCCGTTTGTTGGTTGATGATGCACATGGTTTTGGAACTTTAGGAAAAACAGGTGCTGGAGCAGGTGAGGAGCAAGGAGTTCAAGACGAAATTGATGTGTATTTCTCCACATTTGCAAAATCAATGGCTAACATTGGAGCTTTTGTAGCCGGAGATAAAGATATTATCGATTACCTAAAATACAATTTACGTTCGCAAATGTTTGCCAAAGCATTACCAATGATTCAAACGATTGGTTCGTTGAAACGTTTGGAGTTGTTACGTCAATCATCTGAAATCAAAGATAAATTGTGGGTGAATGTGAATGCGTTACAAAACGGATTGAAAGAAAGAGGTTTTAATATTGGAGATACCAATACTTGTATTACCCCAGTATACCTTGAAGGATCGATTCCAGAAGCAATGGTTATGGTAAATGACTTGAGAGAAAATTATGGTATTTTCTTGTCAATTGTTGTTTATCCAGTAATTCCTAAAGGAATCATCTTATTGCGTATGATCCCGACAGCTTCTCATACTTTAGAAGATATTGCAGAAACATTGTCTGCTTTTGAAGCGATTCGTGAAAAATTAGTAAACGGAACCTATAAGCAAATTGCAGCGCAAACCAAAGTTGATTTGGACGCTTAATCCTAATAGTTTCATAATAAATTAAAAATCCATTCAAAAGAATGGATTTTTTTTATTGTATTAATTTAGTTTCATATCCTTTTACAAATTCGAATAAATTCAAAGCCAAGAATTCTTTTAGATGTTTCGAATTGAGATGGTTTATGAATTCAGTTTTGTTGACAAAGCTTTCCCAAACTATAAATTCGTTATTGTTTTCTACAGATTGTTGTATGGTGAAGAGGGTGTTTCCAACTTCAGTCAATGTGTGTTTTTGCAATTCGAGTAAAGCTTTTCTTCCGTTTTGGATAGTAGTTTCCTCTTTTATTTTGAGAATTGCTGTGGTATAAAAGGGTTCGTCAATAGATGTAGTAGGTTCAATTAAATCCCATAAATTGCCATAGAGATCTTCAAAAACAAGTACTTTTCCGTATGGTTCCGATTTTGGTTCACGAATGATTTTGATGTTGTGCTCTAAAAGATTCCGGTATTCTATTTCGAATTGATGGGTGTTTAAGAAAAGAAAAACCCTACCTCCCGATTGATTTCCTATGAAAGTTTTTTGAGATTCGGTTGAGGCTTTAGCAAGCAGCAAACTAAACTCTGATTTTTTGTTGGGAGCAATAAGTACCCAACGTTTGTTTTCATCCAAGATTGTATCTTCAATGACTACAAAATTCAGTTTTTGAGTATAAAATTCGATGGCTTTGTCATAGTCATCGACCAAAAGTGAAATATGTTTTATTTTTTGACGCATCGATTTACAATTCTTTTCTAAAGGTTTTTCTTCGGCATACAATTTTTGGATCAAAATTTTTCCAAAGTAAGTGAATGGCATGATTGTCGGCTAGTTCCGGAGTTCGGATGCAATTCTGTATTCCTTTTTCGGTAAAGGTGGTGTGGTACTCTTTAAAAATTATGGCATGTACCCCTTTATTTTGGTACTCCGGATGTACTCCAATTAGGTAAAAAGTCACGTCTTTGCTGTTGTTTCTGGCATTTAGTAAATGCAAAAATCCGAAAGGGAAAAGTTTGCCGTTTGCTTTTTGAAGTGCTTTGGAAAAACTCGGCATTACAATCGCAAAAGCGACTAAATTACCGTCTTTGTCCTCGACAAATTTGATGTATTCTGGATTGATGAAACTGATGTATTTTTTCTTGAAATATTCTTTTTGAACATCCGAAATGGCAACAAATGAAGATAAACTCGCATAGGAAGCATTGAATAAATCAAACATTTTATCGACATAAGGCATTACCTCTTTGGTTTTTTTGAAATTGACCGGTTTTAGCTGGTAACGACGTTTGATTAATTCTTGCGCTTTGTCAAAATATTCTAATTTGACATTTTCGAATGGGAATTTATTCTCGAGGTACTCTTTTTCGACTACGTAGCCTAATTGTTCAAAATGCGACGCGTAATATGGATGATTGTACCAGGTGATCATGGTCCCTATTTCTTCAAAACCTTCTGTGAGCACTCCCACTTTGTCCAGATTTGAAAATCCCATCGGCCCTTCTACATATTCCAATTGGTTTTTGCGGCCCAAATCATAGACTTTTTCTAGCAAGGCTTTGGTTACTTCAATAGCATCAATTGCGTCAAACCATCCAAACCGCACTTTCTTTTTTTGTTGGTTATTGACTTCTTCCCAATTGATGATAGCGGCAATTCGGCCAACTATTTGGTCGTTTTGATAGGCTAAATAGAAATACGCTTCCGCATTTTCAAAGGCTGGATTTTTTGTTTTGTCGAAGGTTTCTAACTCGTCGGCGATAATGGGTGGTACCCAATATTTGTTGTCTTTGTAGAGTGAAAACGGAAATTTTATATAGTCAACGAGTTGCTTTTTTGAAAGCGCTTCAACAATTGTAATCATTGGAATGGTTTTTCTTATTTTACGTCGTCTAAACGTTTGTTTTTCTTGGTTTTACCACTTTTATTGCTTCCTGATTTTTCGCCTGAAGTTTCTTTAGAATACTTCACTTCGTTGTAATTTGCGTCAAAACGCCAAGCAAAACCAACACTTCCATAATAGATTGAAGGCGTGTCTTTGAAATTGGTGGTAAGAGAAGCGTCTACTTGTAAATCATCAGAAATCAAATAAGCAGCACCAGTTCTAAAAAGCGCATCACTGTAATAATCTCCTTTGATTCCTTTGTTTTCAATGAATCCAGACCATTTTTCGTTGAAACCTTTGGTAAGCGTGATGATGTATTCTAATGATTGGTAGTCACTGCCAATTTTATCCATGTAGATATTGGTAACCAAAACCATCCCGTTATCGAACATGTTTTGTGTAGCTACCATTAGTTTTGGACTTATTTTGTTTAAACTTTCAGAGGCCGAAATAAAAGGGTTGTTTGAAAAATTCAGGTTCACGCCTCCGTAAACAGCTACTGCAGGTATCAATCGGTTCCATTTGAACTTATGATTCGCTTTCCAGCTTTTCACATCAATTACATCTTCACGGTTTTTGTAAGGGTCGTAAACTAAATATTTAGCACCAAAAGTCATCGTGTTAAGTGCACTTCTGTTGGTTGTACTGTTGTTTTTGGTGTAGGTATCTGTTTGGTAAGTGAATTCGGCAATTGCTTCCAATTGTTCTCTAAAAAAACCATATCGTATGTTTAAGTCAACCGCATATCCTTTGGCATCTGTACCAAGTAAACTGTGCTTTTCGTTGTATAAGTTGACCCCACTTTCTGCCTGAATGACAGATTTTCCTACGGCAAAGGCACCCATCGATTGTCCGGGTCTGTTGCTGTTAATTTGATCTGTATATTGTGCGAAATTAATTTGGAAAAAGAGTAGACAGAAAAAGACAAATAGTTGTTTCATTTTTAGAACCGTTTAATATTGTTTTCAAAAATACTATTTTTTCGATTAATTTATTATTTATTTAAGAATTAAATCCTATTATTGAACGATGTAATTTAGTATTTTTGACAAAATTTTACCATTATGCAAGAAGCAAGTTTTAGAGGTTTAATAAATACCATATTTTGGTTTTTTGTAATTTATTATGCTATTAAATTTTTAAGCAAATTATTGTTGCCTGTTTTGGCCAAAAAAGTGGTTGAAAAAGCAAGCCAGCAATTTGAAAAGCAATACCAGCAACAACAACAAAATTATCAATCTGCTCAGCAACAAAATAAGCCGCCTCAAGAAAAAGAAATGCCTCAAATGAAGAAAGAGGTAGGTGAATATGTCGATTTTGAAGAGATCGAATAAATACATAAACAACGAAGAATTTAATAAATGAAACAAATTCAAAAATTATATCCGCATGTAGTAGCCATCCTAGGTTTTGTTCTGGTAGCGGTGCTTTATTTTTATCCGGTCTTACAAGGAAAAAAAATCTATCAATCCGACATCGTGCAATACACTGCGATGGCAAAAGAGCAAAATGATTTTCGATTGAATCACAACGCCGAACCTTATTGGACTGATGCCGCTTTTGGTGGAATGCCTACGTACCAATTAGGCGCAAAATATCCCAATGATTTTATCGGGCATTTAGACGACGCACTTCGTTTTTTACCACGACCTGCTGACTATTTATTTCTCTATTTTTTAGGGTTTTATGCATTGCTATTAGTCCTCAAAACAGACCCGTTAAAAGCCTTTTTTGGAGCGCTCGCCTTCGGGTTTTCTACGTATTTAATCATTATTTTGGGCGTTGGTCACAATGCCAAAGCGCATGCTATTGCCTACATGCCCTTGGTTATTGCCGGAACTTTGTTGGTTTTTAAACGAAAATACATCCTTGGTGGAATCGTAACAATGCTTGCCGTGGCTCTCGAATTGAATGCCAACCACTTTCAAATGACGTATTACTTGTTGTTTTTGTTGCTAATTCTAGGGGGTTATTATTCTTATAAACTGATAGTTGCCAAAGATTTTAAGTCTCTTGGAACCATTTTAGGGACCTTTTTGATAGCTTTAATTCTTGCGTTGGGTGTAAATGCAACCAACTTATTGGCTACCAAAGAATATGCAAATTTTAGCACACGTAGCAAAAGCGATTTGAAGTTAAATGAAATGGGTAAGCCCAAAACAGATGATTCGGCACTTAGTAGAAGTTACATTACCGAATACAGCTATGGGGTAACCGAGAGTTTCAATCTCATTGCTCCCCGTTTATTTGGAGGAGGAAATGGGGAGGAATTGGACGAGAAATCAAATTTATATGAGTTTTTATTAGGATATGGTGCCACGCAAGAAGAGGCATTGCAAACAACTCAATATTACGGCAAAACGTACTGGGGAGACCAACCCATTGTGGCTGCTCCGGCCTATATTGGTGCGGTGGTTTTCTTTTTGGCAGTGTTGGCATTATTCCATGATAAACGAAAAATTAAATATGTTTTTTTAGGAGGTGCTTTCTTGTCTTTGGTGTTGTCTTGGGGTAAAAATTTTGAGGTACTGACCAATTTTTTTATTGATTACATTCCTTTGTACGACAAGTTTAGAGCGGTATCTTCGATTCAAGTTGTACTGGAGTTATGCTTACCAGTATTAGCAGTAATGGGTTTTCAGTCTTTTTTTGGTGAAAACCAAGAAAAAAAATGGGACAGTCTTAAAAAGGCAGGTATGGTAAGTTTTGGATTGATACTTTTATTGTTTTTTTCCAAAAGTTTATTCAGTTTTTCAGGGCCAATGGATGGTCAATTGATACAAATGTTTAGCCAAAGTCAAGATAAATCATTCGGAGTTCAATTTGTAAATGCATTGAAAGAAGATCGAATAGATTTGTTTAATGCCGATTTATTAAGATCAGGATTCTTCATTCTAGTAGTTTTCGGAATTTTATGGATGTACATCAAAGAGAAATTAGCTGTTTCTACGGCGGTACTTTTAGTAGGTGTCTTTATGGTTGCCGATTTGTTTCTTGTGGATAAAAACTATGTGAGTAACAAAGATTTTGTTTCGGCAAGAGAAGTAGATGTGCCCTTTGAAGCAACCAACGCTGATTTACAAATTCTTCAAGATTCGTCACATTATAGAGTGCTTGAAGTGGAAGGAAACTTATCGAGTTCAAGGGCTTCTTATTTTCATAAATCCATTGGTGGTTACCATGCAGCCAAGCCAAGAAGAATGCAAGAATTATTTGACTACCAAATTGCAAACAACAATAAAGAAGTGTTGGATATGTTGCATGTAAAATATATTATTCAGAGCGATGAAGAAGGCAAACAGTTTCCTACATTAAATTCGAATTCAAATGGAAATGCTTGGTTTGTTCAAAAAATAAAATTTGCATCAAATTCAGATGACGAAATGAAGTTGTTATCCCAATTTGACTCGAAGAAAGAAGCGATTGTGAATCAAT